>JBIJCX010000120.1:0-22041 GCA_044344465.1 Opitutaceae bacterium | reverse complement strand
GGAGCCGGCGCGGTTTACGCCCGTGAATATTGGACGGATCGGGCTCACCCCCGCTCGGCCCGGCTGAGCCGCGTCTGGTGGGCGGCGCTGGTGTTCAACATCGGGCTGATGTTGGTGTCGTCCAACGGGCTGCACTTTCTCATCGCGTGGGAGTTGTTCACCCTCTGTGCGTATTTCTTGATCACGCTCGACCGCCAGACGGGTGACGTGCGTGCGGCGGGGTGGCTTTATCTCGGGGCATCACACACGGCATCGCTGGCGCTTTTCGCCTTTTTTGCCCTGCTGGCGGCGCGCACGGGGAGCTGGGACCTCGGTCCGATGCGCGAGCGGGCGGAGTTGGCGCCGTTGTTCTGGCTCGCGCTGTTTGGCTTCGGGGTGAAGGCGGGTCTTTTCCCGCTGCACATCTGGCTGCCGTCGGCCCACGCCAATGCTCCGAGTCACGTCTCGGCGATCATGTCGGGGGTGACGATCAAGCTGGGCATTTACGGGCTCGTGCGCTTCAGCGGGTGGCTGCCGGTGCCGATCGGCGCCGGTTGGGTGGTGGCGGCGCTTGGCGTGGCCAGCGCGGTGCTCGGGGTCGCTTTTGCCCTCGGCCAGCATGATCTCAAGCGCCTGCTCGCTTATCATAGCGTCGAGAACATCGGCATCATCCTGATCGGGCTTGGTTTCGCCCTCGTGGCCGCGGAGCACGGCGATGCCTCGTGGGGCCGGCTGGCGCTGGCGGGCGGCTTGCTGCACGTGTGGAATCACGGCCTGTTCAAATCGCTGCTTTTCCTCGGTGCCGGGTCAGTGCTGCACGCCACCGGAACCCGGGAGATGAGCCGCCTGGGCGGGTTGTGGCGCGCGATGCCGTGGACGGCCGGGTTGTTCGCGCTGGGGGCGGCCGCCATCTCGGGCCTGCCGCCGCTCAATGGTTTCGTGAGCGAGTGGCTGGTCTATCTCGGGCTTTTCGATGCGGTGAACTCCGGCACCGGGGCGGCGGTCGCGGCGGTGGGTGCCGTCGTCCTGCTGGCCGTGACCGGCGCACTGGCGCTGGCGTGCTTTGTCAAGGTGTGCGCGGTGGTGTTTCTCGGCGCGCCGCGCACGCCGGCGGCGGAGCGGGCGCATGAGTGTGGCCTGGCGATGCGCGGGCCGATGATGACGCTCGCCGTGGCGTGCGCGGCGATCGGATTGGCGCCGATGGCGTTCTGGCCGGCGGTGGCGCGCGCGGTGGCGGGATGGAATCCGGCCTGGCGCAGTCTTGAGGCGCCCGCGTCGCTGACCGCGCTCGGCTCCGCCAATCTCGCGCTGACCGTCATTGCGGCCCTCGCCGTCGCGCTGCTTGGGCAGCGCATGCGGCGCAATGGCCTGCGCCGTGCGCTGACCTGGGACTGCGGCTACGCGGTGCCCACGGCGAGGATGCAGTACACCGCGGGCTCTTTTGCAGGCATCATCACCGAATGGTTCGCGTGGATTCTGCGGCCGCAGCGGCACGAACACCGCCCGGTTGAAACGTTTCCAACCCACGCCAGTTTCGCGGAGCATACGCCGGAAACGGTGCTCGAGCACGTGATCTTGCCCGCCAGCGACGTGGTGATGCGGCTTTCGACCGCGACGCGGCGGCTCCAACACGGGCGGTTGCAGGCTTATCTGCTCTACCTCGTGGTCGGCGTCGCGGCGCTGGGCGCAATCGTGCTGCTGGGAGACGGCGGTCCGTGAAGATTCCAAATCTCAGATCTCAGATCTCAAATCTCAAATCGCAGATCTCTAGTCTCAGCTCAGAATTCAAGGAACGTCCCATGCCGAACCTATTTACATCACCTGGCCCGAGGCTGGAATTTGTTTGGCGTTTGGACGCTGGAGTGTGCGATTTTTGGAGCCAGCCTTTTGGGCTTTGCCGATGAAATTCTGTCTGTTCACGAACGTGGGAGTGGAAATCGGGACCGCTGATTCCGATCATCGGCCACGTCTTGGCTGCGCGCGGATGAGTTCGACCCTCTTCAGTCCGGCACGAAGTGCCGGTCAAGGAATTTGTCGATGGGGCCCGTGCGCTGGCCGGCACATTTTCGAGTGAATCATCGAGCGCTTCCACGAGTCCGACAAATTCCTAGCGCATGTACCTCAATCTGATCCAGATTGCCGAGTCGTTCGGGGTGTCGGAAAAAGTCGTCGAAGACTGGATCCGCCGCGAGGGGCTGCCGCATACGCCGGATCGCGGGCGGCTGCTGTTCGATCGGGCGCAGGTCGCCAACTGGGCGGCGGCGCGCGGGCTCGCGGCGCAGGCGGGTTTTCTCGCACCGGAGATTCCGGCCTTCGCGACCGGCTTTCGCATTGCCCCGCTGTTGCACGCGGGCGGGATCTGGCGGGATGTCGCGCCGGCCGAGGTGATTAACACGTTCGTGCGGGTCGTCGATGCGCTGCCGGGGGCGACGCCTCCGGTTCGCCAGCTCCTAGGCCAGCGGTTGCGGGCCAAAGGTGGCGTGACCATGGCACCGGTGGGTGGCGGGTTCGCGCTGCCCCATCCGAGCGCGCGGGTGGGGTTGGGGCGCGATTCCGGGACGGTGGCGCTGTTGCTGTTACGCGAACCGTTGGATCTGACCGAGACCCAGGCGGACAATGTCCCGATCACGCGGCTGGTCTTTTTCATCGCACCGTCGCCGCGCGCGCATCTTGACCTGCTGGGACGGCTGAGCCGCAGCCTCGTGCGCGGGCCGTTGCGCGACCTCGTCGTGCGCGGGGCGGCGGACGAGGAGATTTTTGGCGCGGTGGCGGCCGCGGATGACGCGGCTCCGGGCAATCCCGGCCGGGAGGTGGCTTCGTGATGTCGGGAGCGTTGCTGCTGCTCGCCGGAGGATGTCTCGGGGCGGGAATCGTGCTCGGCCCCCGGTTTTCGCGGTGGTGGTTGGGGTTGACGCTCGTGGGCACGGCCGCGGCGTTGGGCGCGGCGCTTGCGGTTCTCGGGGGGGCGGCCGAGTGGGAATGGCGCAGCGCGTTCGCGGTCGGGGGCGAGCGGCTGCATCTGCGGCTCGATGGCATCAGCGCGCTGTTCCTCAGCTTGTTGAGCGTGGTGGGCGCGGCGGGTGCGGTCTATGCGCGCGAATACTGGTCGGACGCGCAGTATCCCGCCTCGGCCCCGCGCGGGCGGATGTGGTGGAGCGCGCTGGTGCTGGCGATGGGTTTCGTGCTCCTGTCGTCCAACGGCCTGCATTTTCTCATCGGTTGGGAACTGTTCACGCTCAGTGCGTATTTTCTGATCACGCTCGAACGCCAGCGGCGCAACGTGCGCGCGGCCGGCTGGCTTTATCTCGCGGCCTCGCACACGGGCACGGTCTGCCTCTTCGCCTTTTTCGCGGCGCTGGCGGCGCGCACGGGCAGCTGGGAACTCGGCCCGATGCGCGAGCGGACGGAGCTGGCGCCGTTGTTCTGGCTGTTGTTGCTGGGTTTCGGGGTGAAGGGCGGTTTGTTTCCCCTCCACGTCTGGCTGCCCTCGGCGCATGCCAACGCGCCGAGCCACGTCTCGGCCATCCTTTCCGCCGTGGCGATCAAGATGGGCATCTATGGGCTTGTGCGCTTCAGCGGGTGGCTGCCGTTGCCAGCCGCGGCGGGCTGGGTGGTCATCGGCCTGGGCACGATCAGCGCCGTGCTCGGCATCGCGTTCGCCCTGGCCCAGAACGACATCAAGCGCCTGCTCGCCTATTGTTCCGTCGAGAACATCGGCGTCATCGTCATCGGCCTTGGCGCCGCCATGCTGGGCGTGGCGCAGGGTGACGCGCCCTGGGGCCGGCTGGCGCTGGCGGGCGCGTTGCTGCACGTGTGGAATCACGGCCTGTTCAAGGCGCTGCTGTTCTTTGGCGCCGGCTCGGTGTTGCACGCGACGGGTACGCGCGAGATGAGCAAGTTGGGCGGGCTGTGGCGTGCGATGCCGTGGACGGCCGGGCTGTTCGCGTTCGGCGCGGTGGCGATCTCAGCCCTGCCCCCGCTCAACGGGTTTGTCAGCGAATGGCTGATCTACCTTGGGCTTTTCGATGCGGTGATCGGTCGCGGGCCCGCGGCGTGGGCGGCCATGCTCGCCGCGATCCTGCTGGGCGTCACGGGGGCGTTGGCGCTGGCGACCTTTGTGAAGGCGGGGGCGGTGGTCTTCCTCGGCGCGCCGCGGACCAAGGCGGCGGCCCAGGCGCACGAGTCCGGACGGCTGATGCGCGGGCCGATGCTCGGGCTCGCCGGGATTTGTGCGGCGATCGGGTTCGCGCCGGTGTTGTTCTGGCCCGCCGTGGCCCGGGCCGCTGGCACCTGGCATCCGGCCTGGGCGGGGACGGATGTGCCCGTGCCGCTGGGTACGTTGGGCCCGGTGCAGGTGGGGCTGGCGGCGGCTTTCGTGGCGGCGGCGGTGTGGTTGTGGCGGACAGCGCACGCGGGCGGACTCCGCCGGGCGTTGACGTGGGATTGCGGATACGCATTCCCGACGGCGCGCATGCAGTACTCGGGCGGCTCCTTTGCCGCGATTGCCGCGGGTTGGTTTTTCTGGGTCCTGCGTCCCGAGCGGGCCGTGCGCCGGCCCCGCGGTTCTTTCCCGTTGCACGGCAGCCGGATGGAGCGGGTGCCGGAAACGGTGTTGGAGTGGGTGATCGAGCCGGTCGGCGCCGTGATCCTGCGGGTGTCGACCGCGGTGCGCCGGCTGCAGCATGGGCGGCTGCAGTTCTATCTCGCTTATGTGGTGGTCGGCCTCGCGGCCGTGGGCACCTTGGTGGTATGTGGGGAAGCGCCATGACCTCGATTCTCGAAATCATCCTTCGCCTCGCGGTGTGGCTGCTGCTCGCGCCGCTGCTGCCCGGGATCATCAACCGGGTTAAGGCTTGGGTAGCCCGCCGGCGGGGGCCGCCGGTGTTGCAGCTGTACTATGATCTGGCGCGGCTGTGGCACAAAAGCGTCGTGCTGAGCACGCTGGCGTCCCCCGGCTTCGTGGCGGGTCCGGCCGTGGCCTGGGTCGCGGTGACGGGCGCCGCGCTGCTGGTGCCGCTGGGGCCGGCGGGGGTGGCGCTGAGTTTTCGCGGCGACGTGCTCTTGTTCATCTACTTGCTGGCGGTCGCGCGGTTTTGCACCGCCTGGGCCGCGCTGGAAACCGGCTCGGCCTTCGAGGGCATGGGCGCGGCGCGCGAAGTGAGTTACGCGGTGCTGGCGGAGGCGGCATTGATCACCGCGGTGCTGGCGCTGAGCGTGCATACGGGCAGCATCACGCTCGCCACGATGCTGGCGCCCGCGGCCGGAGCCGGGGCGGTCTTGCTGGCGGCGGGGTTGTTTGCCGTGCTGCTGGCGGAAAACTGCCGCGTGCCCTTCGACGATCCCAACACCCATCTGGAGCTGACCATGATCCACGAGGCCATGATTCTCGATCACAGTGGTCCGCCGCTCGCGGTGATCCTTCACGGCGCGGCGATGAAGCTGCTGCTGTTCGCCGTGTTGCTCACGCAGTCGGTGCTGCCGATGGGGCAATTGGAGCCGATCGCGGCGGCCGGGGCGCTCGCGGCCGGGGTGCTGGCGGTGACGGTTGGGGTGGGGCTGGTGGAATCGCTGCTCGCGCGCCTGGCGTTCCGCCGCGTGCCGCTGTTGCTGACAACCGCGTTCCTGCTGTGCCTGTTTGCCCTGCTGGTGGCGTGGAAAGGCGGGGCCGCATGAGTGGGACGGTCAATCTTCTGATCGGGGTCGCGATGGGGCTGAACCTGATGGCGCTGGGCAGCAGCCGGCTGCCGTCGGTGATCGGCGCGGTGGCGGTGCAGGGAGTGGTGCTGGGGGTGATCCCGCTCCTGATGGAAACGCACTTCGACTGGCGCGTGGCCGCTGTGGCCGCGGTGACGGTGGGGGTAAAGGGCTTTGTGATTCCGAACCTGCTCCGGCGCGCGATGCGGGTGGCGAATATCGAGCGCGAGATCGAACCGTTCATCGGCTTCGTCCCGTCCCTGCTGCTCGGGGCCGCGGGCACGATCGCGGCCGTCGCGGGCGCGCGGGCGCTGCCGTTGCTCCCCGAGCATGCGGGCACGCTGCTCGTGCCGGGCGCGCTGGCGTCGGTGCTGACGGGGTTTGTGCTGCTCATCGGCCGGGTGAAGGCCATCGGCCAGGTCTGCGGGTACCTGATCCTGGAAAACGGCATCTACCTTTTCGGCCTGCTCCTGATCCGCTCGACCCCGCTGCTGGTCGAGTCGGGCATCCTGCTCGATCTGGTGGTGGGCGTGTTCGTGATCGGCATCATCGTGGATCGCATCCAGCGCGCGTTCGACTCGCTCGACACCCGCAAGCTCACCGTGCTGCGCGAATGAACGATCTCCTGCTCATCTTCGTCCCGCTGCTGGGCGCGGCCCTGGCGCTGGCCTGGCCCGGCGAGCGGACGCGCCCGTGGCTGCTGCCGGCGATCGGGCTCGTCCACACCGTACTGGCTTTCTGGATGCTCGTGAACCCGCCGGTGGTGCCTCCGGGGGCCTGGCTGGGCTTCGACCCGCTCGCCCGGGCCGTGCTGCCGGCGGTGTCGTTGCTGTTTCTCGTCTGCGCCGTTTATGCCGTGTCGTATCTCAAGGTGCGGGCAGAGCGCCCGAACCGCGTGTTCGTCGCCCTGCTGCTGGCGATCCTGGGCCTGCTGAGCGCCGGCCACCAGGCCCGGCATCTCGGCCTCCTGTGGATTGCGACGGAGGCGGTGACGCTCGCGGCGGTGCCGTTGCTGCATTTCAACGGCACGGCCCGCGCGTTCGAGGCGACGTGGAAATACCTGCTCGTCGGCGGCACCGGCATCGCGTTGTCGCTGCTGGGCTCATTCTGCCTGGGCTACGCTTCGCTGCACGGCGGCGGTGGCGGCGATTTGACCTTCGGCGCGCTGACGGCGCAGGGCCTGGGCCTGTCCCGGCCATGGGTTTTGACCGCCTGGGTGCTGCTGCTGACCGGCTATGGCACGAAGATGGGCCTGGCGCCGATGCACACCTGGAAACCGGACGCGTATGGCGAGGCGCCGGGCATCGTGGGCGCGCTGCTGGCGGGCGGGGTCACCACGGTCGCGTTCACCGCGCTCCTGCGGGTGCGCGCAGTTGTCGCCGCGGCCGGCGCGGGCGGGATTGCCGACCGCACGCTGCTGGCGATCGGGCTCTTCTCGATGCTGGTGGCGGCCCTGTTCCTGCTGGGCACGCGCGATTTCAAGCGGATGCTCGCGTATTCGAGTGTCGAGCACATGGGCATCCTCACCGTCGGGGCGGCGCTCGGCCGCGTGGGCGTGTGGGCGGCGCTGTTTCATGTGTGGGGCAACAGCCTGACCAAGGGCGCGCTCTTCCTCAGTGCCGGCAACATCCGCCGCGCCGCCGGCGCCCGCACGATGGACGAGGTGGGTGGCATGGCCCTGCTCACGCCGCGCTCGGCGGCGATCTTCGTCACCGGGATGTTTGTCGTGACCGCCTGCCCGCCGTTCGGGCCGTTTTTCAGCGAGCTGTTCGTGGTGCGGGCGGCCTTCGAGACGGGGCACGGGGTTGCGGCGGCCCTGTTTCTCGGCTGCCTGTTGTTTGCCTTCTTCGGGCTGACGCGACTGGTGTTCGCCATTGTGGACGGTCGGCCCCGCACGGCGGCCCGGGAGCTCGGCAACCGCTTTCCGGAGACGGCGGGCGTGATTCTGCCTCCGCTCCTGCTGCTGGGTTTTTCGCTGTGGCTCGGTTTGGCGCTACCCGACGTGCTGCGCGAAGCATGGTCGGCGGCGGTGACGCAACTTTATCCCGGGCCATGAGCACCGCGACCTCCTTCGCCCTGCTGGCCAATGCGGCCAGTCTCCCGTGGTCCGAGGTGCCCGAGTGGCCGGCGGCGGATTTCGTGGGCGCCACCGCCGCGGAACTCGCCCGCGGCGGCCGGTTGTGCGCCTGGTTCGGCGTGCCGGAGGCAGGCGGCACGCGGCTCGTGGCCGTGGTCGCATTCGATGCGGACAACACGCTCGCGGTCGGCCGCAGCGCCCCGCTGACCGGCGCCTATCCGGCGCTGACCGCGCGGCATCCGCAGGCGCATTTGTTTGAGCGCGAGGTTTGGGAGCAGCACGGGCTCACCCCGGAGGGGCATCCGTGGCTCAAGCCGGTGCGGCGGAGCGCGGGCACGGCGCCCGCCACCGGGGATTTTTTCCGGGTCGATGGCCGCGAGATCCACGAGGTCGCGGTCGGTCCGGTGCATGCGGGGATAATCGAACCCGGCCATTTCCGTTTCCAGTGCGCGGGCGAAGAGGTGCTGCACCTGGAAATCGCCCTCGGCTACCAGCACCGCGGGGTGGAGGAGGCGCTGGCCGGCGGGCCGCACCGCGCGACGATGAGCCAGATGGAAACGGTCGCGGGCGACACCACCATCGCCCACGCCACCGCGTATGCCTCGGTGCTGGAGGCCCTGGCGGGGGTCGAGGCGCCGTTGCGGGCGCAATGGCTGCGGGCCATCGCGCTCGAGGTCGAGCGGCTGGCCAACCACACCGGCGATCTCGGCGCGCTGGCCGGCGACGTGGCGTTTCTGCCCACGGCCGCGGCGTGCGGAAAAATTCGCGGTGATTTTCTCAACCTGACCGCTCTTCTCTGCGGCAATCGTTTCGGCCGCGGCCTGGTGCGCCCGGGCGGGTGCCGGCACGATCTGGAGCCGGAGCGCGCGGGGCAGTTTCGCACGCGGCTGACGGCGGCGCTGGCCGAGGTCGAGCAGGCCGCCACCTGGCTCTGGGATGCCGCCTCGGTGCGTACCCGGTTCGAGAATACCGGCACGATTTTTCCCACCCAGGCCGCCGAACTCGGCCTGGTGGGGCCGGCGGCGCGGGCCTGCGGACTGGTGCGCGACGTGCGTTACGATCATCCGGCGGGCTGGCATCGGATGGCGCAGTCTCCGGTGGCGGTGTGGCCGGGGGGCGACGTCTTTGCGCGGGCCCGGGTGCGCTGGCTCGAAGTGCAACGCTCCGGCCAGTTTATCCTCGAGCAGCTCGCGTCACCGCCGGAGGGCGCCGCCCGGGATGAACTTTCGGCGTCCGCGCCCGCGACGCTCGCGGTGGCCCTGGTCGAGGGCTGGCGGGGCGAGGTGTGTCATGTGGCGCTGACCGACGCGACGGGCTGCTTCCGCCGCTACAAGATCGTCGACCCTTCGTTTCACAACTGGATGGGTCTGGCGCTGGCCCTCCGCAACCAGGCGATCTCGGATTTTCCGCTCTGCAACAAGAGCTTCAATTTGTCGTATTGCGGGTATGATCTATAGGAATTTGCCGCCTTGAAACTTGGCCTAAAAATGAATCGGGAGAACTCGGGGACCGTGCGAGCGGGCGTGGCCGGCAAATTCCTAAGTGCAGTGCGTGCGGGGAATGGTGGGCCAGCGTCGCCTGTGCAGCGCGCAGCGCTGCCTAAGGAATTTGGCGGGTTGGTGCGTCCGCATAGCTTCGCCGCCGCCTGAATCGCCGCGCAGCTTCATCAGCACTTCCGCCAAATTCCTCCATGTTCATCCTCGACACCATCACCCATCGGTTGAAGCACGGTTGCGAGACCATGGCCTACCCGGATGGTCCGGCGCCGGCGCTGCCCGATCGCCATGGCGGGGCGCTGCGCGTGGACGGGGCGAAGTGCGTCGCCGGCTGCAGCGCGTGCGTGCCGGTGTGTCCGACGCAGGCGATCGCGCGGCCGGCCGGTGCGCCGGTGGCGCTCGATCTCGGGCGGTGCATTTTTTGCACGGACTGCATCGCGGCGTGTCCGGCGGGCGCCATCACCCAGACGGGCGACCACCGCATGGCGGCGCGGCGCCGCGAGGATCTGGTCCTGGGCTCACCGGGCGGCGAGGAACTGCGCCTCGGGGCGGCGCTCGACGAGAAGTTGCGGCGGCTGTTTGGCCGCTCGCTGCGCTTGCGGCAGGTGAGCGCGGGCGGCTGCAATGCGTGCGAGGCCGACACGAACGTGCTCGGGACCATCGGCTGGGATCTGGGCCGCTTCGGTATCCAATTCGTGGCGTCGCCGCGTCACGCGGACGGTTTGCTCGTCACCGGCCCGGTGTCGCAGAACATGCGGCTGGCGTTGGAGAAGACGTGGGCGGCGGTGCCGGAGCCGAAGATCGTGATCGCGGTAGGCGCCTGCGCGATCGCGGGCGGACCTTTTGCCGGTCATCCGCAGGTGGCCGATGGCGCCGCGGCCGTGGTGCCGGTGGACCTTTTCATTCCCGGTTGTCCGCCGCATCCGCTCACGATCCTCGACGGATTGCTGCGGCTCTTGGGGCGGCTGGAGAACAACGACCGCCGCCCCCGGGCGGGGTAGAACCGGCGGCCGTCGCGGCGCCGGTGGGAGGCTGCGGGCGGCAAACCTACCCCAGGACGGCTTTCAACACCTTGCCGAGGTCGGTCACGCGATACGGTTTCGTGAGGTAGCCGAGAAAACCTTTTTCGAGAAACTGGCGGGCCATTTCATCATTGTCGTACCCGCTGGCGACGATGGCGCGCACGTCGGGATCTAGTTTCTTGAGTTCAAAAAAGCATTCCTCGCCCCCCATGCCGCCGACGACCGTGAGATCCATGATGACCGCATCGTAGGGGCGGCCGATGTTCTGGTAGCGCTTGTAGAGTGCGATGGCCTCCTCGCCGTTCTTCGCCAGATCGTACTTGTAGTCGAGACTCTGCAACATCGTCCCGGTGAGGGCGGAGATCTTCGGATCGTCGTCCATGAAGAGCACGCGCCCGGTGCCGAAGCGCAGCGAGGCGGCGCGGCGCGCCTGCACTTCGACCGGCTTGTCCGCCTTGGGCAGATAGACCGTGAACGCCGTGCCGACGCCAACCTCGGTGGCGAGGCCGATCTGGCCGCCGTGCTTGCGGGCGATCGAAAGCACCGTGGCGAGGCCGAGGCCGGTGCCGTGCTTCTTGGTGGTGAAGAACGGGTCGAAGATCTTTTCGAGGTATTCCGGCTTGATGCCGCTGCCGTTGTCGCGGACCTCGAACTCGACATACTCGCCGGCCGCCAGTGCCGCCACCTGGTTGTCCGCGAGCGCGATGTTGCCGGCCCGAATCTGGAGCCGGGGCTGGTGCGGCGGCGGGGGCATGGCCTGGAGCGCGTTGACAATCAGGTTCTGGAAAACCTGGAGGATCTGCGCGCGGTCAACCTGGACGGGTTCGGTGCCCTCGGGCACATCAAGCGTGATGACCGCGGTGGTGGCGGCGGCGGCGATCTTGATTGAATCCTCGAGAATCTCCTTCGCGTTACACACGATCTGCGTGCCGACGCCGCCCTTGGCGAAGGCGAGGAGTTGCTTGGTGAGACCCTTGGCCGTCAGGCACGATTTCTCGGCATCGCCAAGCGCGGTGTAATCGCGGTTGTCCTTGGCCAGCGAGACGGCGCCGAGAATCGTGGTCAGCAAGTTGTTGAAATCGTGTGCGATTCCGCCGGCGAGGAGCCCCAGTGACTCGAAGCGGTTGGCCTTCACGAGTTCCTCGGGCGTCAGCGTCATCTCCTCGGGATCCCGGAAGATAATCGCGACGCCGCGGGCCTTGCCGTCGGCGGCATACGCGGCCCGGGCCGTCCAGACGATCGGCGTCGGCGGCCCGCCGGCGGCGGGGGCCAGGGCGTCCGCGCTGATCAGGGGTAGCGGATTGTCGGCCGAAAGGGCACGCTCCACCGGATCGTCGCTGGGACGCTGACTCTGACGGTTGACCAGCCGGAGCACATCACCGATCGGCTGGCCGTGACCTTGGTCGGCCGGGAGGCGCAGCAGGCGTGCGGCGGTGGCGTTGAGGAAAATAATCTTGCCCCGCTCGTCCGTGACGATGACCGCCTCGGCCAGCGTGCCAAAGACTTCGCTTTCGAGGACCGCCGGAATCGCCCCTTCCGGTGCGCCGGCGCCAGCAGGCAGCTGGCACGCAAAACCGACCACGCGGGTCAGCTCGTGTCGGCGGGTCACCGTGCGGTGGATCCCCAGGAGCGCGGGTACGGCCCGCCCGTCCTTGGCGCGTAGCTGGACCGGTTCCAGGAAGCTGCTTTCACCGGGAGCCCGGGCGAGCAGCCAGGCCTTGACGCCTGCCGCGGCCTCCTCCGCGGGGAGTGCCGCGGCGAAGGAGGCCGCTTCGGGGATGAGTTCGCCCTCGGCGTAGCCGAGGAGGGCTTCCCAGGCGGGCGAAAACCAGAAGGCGTCGTTCGCGAAATCGAGCTCGAAGGCTGCCAGCGGTCCGGAATTGCTGAGGTCCTGCAAGCGGGCATCGTTGGCAACCAGCGCTTCCTCGAGCTCCTTGCGTTCGGAAATATCCAGGTGCAGGCCGACGACCCGCTCCAGTTCTCCAGCCGGGTTCAGCACCTGGGCGCCGATGCACTGGATCCAGGTCCAATGCCCGCGCTGGTGCTTCATGCGGAACTCGACGTTGAACGGGCGGGATGTCCCCTTGAGCTTCTTGCTGATCTTGTCGGGCGCCGCGGTCGAGTCCTCCGGGTGGATCAGGCGGTGCCACGTCTCAAGGGTGTCGGGCAGTTCGGCGGCGGCGTAGCCAAGCAGCTTCTTCCAAGCGGGGGAAAAACGAACGCGTCCGCTCTTCAAATTGAGGTCAAAGAATCCCACGGCCCCCGATTCGGACAGCAGCGCCATGCTCGCCGCGTCGTCGTCGCCGCCGCGCTCCGGCCCCGACGCGCCGACCGGCACCGGCGGCTGGATGGTGGCGATATAGCCGGCAACCGGGCCCAGAATTTTCTCCAGCCGGACGCGCATTTCCCGCGGTGCGCCCTCGCGCGGCTGAACGCTCAGCGTGGTCGTCCGGTTGAGCGCGCTGACCAGCAGTGCGTCCCACTGCGCTTCGAGGAATTCGGGGTCGTTGGACACGATCTCGAAGGCGAAGAGCGACGCAAAGGCATCGCCGACGAGTTCGTTGTCACCGGTTTGCCACAGGGTCCGGGCCGAGCTGTTCGCCGCGGTGACCCGGCCGGTGGCGTCGAGCACCAGCACGGCACAGACATCGACCACGGGTGTGCGCGCCGTGGCGGCAGCGGGGTCGTTGCTGGACGATGAAACGGGGTCGTTCACACGCTCGGGGCATTAAGCCAGCGTTGGGTGCGTTTGGCGAGAAAATCGATAAAGGCCGGGTGATCGTTCAGACACGGAACCTGGGTAAATGACTCGCCGCCGGCGCCGAGAAACGTCTCGCGGCCCTGCTGCTGAATCTCCTCGAGCGTCTCCAGGCAGTCGGCCGTGAAGGCGGGGCAGAGCACGAGGAGCTTTCTCACGCCCGCCTTCGGTAGTCGCTCGAGCTCGTGGTCGGTGAATGGCTGCAGCCAGGGTTCGCCCACGAGACGGGACTGGAAGGAAACGGAAAATTTGCCGGCCGCGAAGCCGGGCCGCGCGGTGAGCGCGCGCGTCGTCGCGTAGCACTGTGCGCGGTAACACGTGGCATGGGCGGGAGAGCAAGTCGTGCAGCAGTCCGGGACGATCATGCAGTGGGACCGCGAGGTATCGGCCTTGCGCATGTGGCGCTCGGGCAGACCGTGGTAGGAAAACAGCACGAAATCGTGGGGCTGGGCGAGGTAGGGCGCGGAGACCGTGTGCAGCGCGTCAATGTAATCGGAGTCGGCGTAAAAGGGCTGGACCGTGGTCACGCGGAGTTTCGGGGCCTGCTTTGCCACCTCCTCCATCACGCGCACCACCACGGTCTCCCACGAGGACATCGCGTAGTGCGGGTATTGCGGGAAGAGCAACACCTCGTCGATGCCGTCGGCCACAATCTGGGCAATGATCGATGCGACGGAAGGCTGGCCGTAGCGCATCGCGAGGTACACGGGCGTCGCGGCGCCGAGCGTGGCGGAAAGTTTGTCGCGAACCGAACGTGACGTGAGCACGAGCGGCGAACCATCCTTGGTCCAGACCTGTTCGTAGGCGTGGGCGGACTTCTTGGGTCGCGTGCGCAGAATGATGCCTTCGAGCAGGAGCCAGCGGGCCGGAGCGGGAAGATCGAGGACGCGCTCGTCGCCCAGAAACTCGCGCAGATAGCGGCGGACGTCCGCGACGGACGTGGAGGCGGGCGAGCCAAGGTTGACGAGGAGGACGGCGCGTTTGGGCATTGAAGCAGGTTTTGGCTGCGCAAAAACCTGAAATAGCTTCCCGCCGCAAGGCGGAAAGCTCAAGCCCGTCCGCGGTCGGAGCGGATTTGCGTGAACAGCCGGTGGACACTCTCCGGCGCGAATCAAATCCGATCTCAGCGCCGTTCGGAGCGTTGGGGCGCGCTGCCAAATTCCATAATTGAGTTTCGGCGGGCGCCGGAGGATCAATGAGGTTTTTGCGCCGCAAAAACCTTCCATGAATTCACCACGCAAGCCCGTCCTCCTCGTCATTCGCGATGGCTGGGGCAAGAATCCCGACCTGTCCCAGAACGCGACCAACGCCATCTTCCTGGCGAAGAAGCCGTGCGACGATCGGCTGCACGCGAAATATCCGCACACGCTCATCCGGGCGTCGGGCCTGGATGTCGGCCTGCCTGACGGAGTGATGGGCAACAGCGAGGTCGGACACGAAAACATCGGGGCCGGCCGCATCGTCGATCAGGAACTGGTGCGCCTGAACAAGCTGTTTCTGGAGCAACGACTCGCCACGAATCCGGTGTGGCACGCCGTGGTCGAGCGCTTGAAGAGCCGGCCCGGCGCGCGGCTGCACCTGATGGGCATCGTGAGCGACGCCGGGGTCCACGGGATGCTCGAGCATTTGTACGGTATTCTGCGGCAGGCCAAAGTGGACGGGCTGGGGGCGGATCGCGTGTTTATCCACGCGTTTACGGACGGCCGCGACACGCCGCCCAACAGCGGGCTCGGTTATGTGCAACAGGTGGACGAGCAGTGCCGGGCGATTGGCGTGGGGAAAATTGCCAGCGTCTGCGGACGTTTCTGGGCGATGGACCGCGACAACCGCTGGGAGCGCGTCCAACAAGCCTACGACATGCTGACCGGCCGCCGGGCGGTCGCGATGGCGCCGAGTGCCGCGGCTGCGGTCCAGCAATATTATGACGCCCCGTTGAGCGCGACGCAGAATGGCGACGAGTTTGTGGCTGCGACGTGGGTGGTCGGTGCCGACGGCAAACCGCTCGCCATCATCCGCGATGGCGACGCCGTGTTGTTCTACAACTATCGCGGCGATCGCCCGCGCGAGATCACGCGGGCCTTTGTGCTGGACGAATTCAAGGGCTTCGATCGCGGCGCAAAGCTGGACCTCTACTTCGCGACCATGACCGAGTACGAGACCGGGCTGCCGGTGCATGTGATTTCAGGCAAACCCGAGGCTTTGAAAAACATCCTGGGCAAGATCGTGAGCGATGCCGGCATCGCTCAATTCCGCTGCGCCGAGACGGAGAAGAACCCGCACGTGACGTTTTTCTTCAACAATTACCGGAAGGAGCCGTTCCCCGGTGAGGAGCGCGCGTGCCCGCCCAGCCCGAAGGTGCCCACCTATGACATGCAACCGGAAATGTCGGCGGCCGAAGTGACCCGGGTCGCGAAAGAAGCGATCCTCTCCGGCAAGTACGGCCTGCTCGTCGTGAATTTCGCCAATCCCGACATGGTCGGGCACACGGGTTCGCTCCCGGCCGCGGTCAAGGCGGTGGAGGCCACGGATCGCGGCGTGGGCGAACTGCTGGCCGCGCTGGAGACGGTCGGCGGCCGCGCCGTGATTCTCGCGGATCACGGCAATGCCGAGCAGTTGTGGGATCCGACGGTCAATGGTCCGCACACGGCGCACACGCTGAATCCGGTGGAGGTTTTTGTCGTCGGCGAGGGTTTTGCCGCGGGCAAAACCAAAATGCGCGAAAGCGGCCGGCTGGCGGACATCGCCCCGACCGTGCTCGCGCTGATGGGCCTGCCGAAGCCGGCGGAGATGACGGGGGAGAGCCTGGTGGTCGGGTAGCCGTGGGGTTGACAGAAATCAGGACCGAGCAAGAGTGACTCCATGACTGCGGTCCAAGTCATCAACCAAATCAAGGCGTTGCCGCCGCGCGAGCGGGCGAGGGTCAATCGTTACGTGTATTCCAACCACGTACCGAATGCTGCAACGAGAAAAGTCCTCGCGGAGGCGGAAGCGGGGCGCGGTTTGATTCGCTGCAAGAATCTCGACGACATGATGGCCAGCCTGAAGTCGTCGGGCCGGTGAAGACGCCGATCTACACGACGCGCTTTCGTCGCGAGTTTGCGCGCATGATGGAGCGCGGAAAGGACGAGGAAAAATTGAAAACTGTGGCGGCCAAGCTGCTCGCGGGCGAAACGCTGGAGCCCAGGCACGAAGATCATCCACTCAAGGGCAGCTTCGTTGGCTGGCGCGACTGCCACATCGAGCCTGACTGGATTCTCGTCTACCGAAGGACACGTGATGAGGTGATCTTCGGCCGAACGGGAACACACAGCGACCTTTTCTGACGCAGTTTCTGTTTGCCCGCCGGCACCGCGGGCCGCTTAGTTTGCGGGTTTCCGCCCACAAACACTACCATGCACCGCACCCATCACTGTGCCCAGCTCACCACCGCCGATCTCGGCGCGACCGCCTCACTCCTTGGCTGGGTGGACACGATTCGCGACCAGGGCGGGATCATCTTCCTCGATTTGCGCGACCGCAAAGGCGTCACTCAGGTCAAGCTCGAGCCGACCACCAACGCCGAACTGGGCGCACAACTGAAGCTCTTGAAGCCGGAGTCGGTCATTGGCGTCACCGGCGTGGTCGCCCGCCGGCCCGAGGGTACGGCCAATCCGGCGCTGCCCACCGGCGAGGTGGAGGTCGATGCGACCGCGCTGGAGATTCATAACATTTCCGACACGCCGCCGTTTCCGCTCGACGACGAGGGGGGCGACAAGGTGAACGAGGACCTGCGCCTCACCTACCGCTACCTCGATCTCCGGCGGCCGAAGATGCGCCGGAATCTCCAGGTGCGGCATCGCGCGACCAAGTCGATCCGCGACTACTTCGACGCCCAGGAGTTCATCGAGGTCGAGACGCCCGCCCTTTTCAAGAGCACGCCCGAAGGCGCCCGCGAGTATCTCGTGCCGTCGCGCATCCATCCGGGGCAGTTCTACGCGCTTTCGCAGTCGCCGCAGCAGTTCAAGCAGATCCTCATGGTCGCGGGCGTGGAGAAGTATTTCCAGATCGCGCGCTGCTTCCGCGATGAGGATCTTCGCGCGGACCGCCAGATGGAGTTCACGCAGGTCGACGTCGAGGCCTCGTTCATCGACCGCGAGGGGATTTATGCGCTGTTCGAGGGTATGTTGAAAAAGCTCTGGCGGGATGTGCGGGGCGAAGAGCTGCCGACGCCGTTTCCACGCCTGGCGTATCACGACGCGATGAACCGCTTCGGGGTGGACAAGCCCGACCTGCGCTTCGCCCTCGAACTCGCCGACTTCTCCGAGACGTTTCGGAATTCAGGCTTCAAGGTGTTCCAGTCCACGGTCGCCGCCGGTGGCGTAATCAAGGCGCTCAACGCGAAGGGCCTGGCCGATCTCACGCAGGGCGAGCTGAAGAACATGGAGGACATCGCGAAGTCCCTCGGCGCGAAGGGCCTCGCGTTCATCAAGGTGGAGGGCGGCGAGTGGAAGTCTCCGATCGTCAAGTTTTTCTCCGCCGCCGAAAAGGAAGCGCTGACCGCGACGCTCGGCGTGGCCGAGGGCGACATCGTGTTTTTCGCGGCGGCCCCGTGGGAGAAGGCCTGCGCGATCCTCGGGCGGTTGCGACTCGAGGCGGCGGCGTTGCTGCAGAAGCGCGGCAAGCTCACGATTCGCCATGACGATTGGAAGTTTCTCTGGGTGATCGATTTCCCGCTGATGTCGCATGACGAGGCGGAGAACCGCTACGTCGCGACGCATCATCCGTTCACCGCGCCGGTGCCGGAGGATGTGGCCCTGCTCGATTCCAATCCGAAGGCGGTGCGCGGCCAGCATTACGACGTGGTGCTCAATGGCATGGAGCTGGGCGGTGGTTCGATCCGCATCCACCAGCCGGCGCTGCAGAAAAAAGTTTTCGAGGACGTGCTGAAGATCCCGACCGACATCGTCGAGAGCCGGTTTGGCTACATGCTCAAGGCCTTCACGTTTGGCGCGCCGCCGCATGGTGGCATCGCGTTCGGCCTGGATCGCATGGTGGCGCTGTTGTGCGGCACGACGAGCATCCGCGACGTGATCGCCTTTCCGAAAACGCAACGGGGACAGGATCTCATGGCCCAGAGCCCCACGCCGGTGACCGCGCGGCAGTTGAAGGAACTCCACATCGCGATCGTAATGCCCGAGTGAGGAATCGATCCGGATCGTGCATGTTTGCGTCGATTACAGATCTTTCTCTTCCCATCTTTCTCTTTCGTCAGGGGCTCGGCGATTTCCCGAAAGAGAGAGATTAAGAGAAAGAGGAAAGAGAAAGATTCGTCCGGGACCGCCTACGGTTGCGGCTGCCGCGGTGTGATGGATCGCGGGTAAGGGTGGGAGACTGCTGGCCGGCGACGCGCTGGATTTTTCGCCGGCGGGAGCCGAGCTTCACCTGCCCGCAGGCTCTACAATTGAACGATTGCTTGCGCCGGGTCGGCCGGGCGCCAAACTCCGTGTTCTTCGCAACGCATCCAGCATCCATCCTGCATGAAACTCATCATCGCCATCATCAAACCGTTCAAGCTCGAGGAAGTGAAGGAGGCGCTCGCGGCCGCCGGCATCGAGGGCATGACGGTCACCGAGGTCAAAGGCTTCGGTCGCCAGAAGGGGCACACGGAAATTTATCGGGGCAGCGAATACACGGTGGATTTTCTTCCGAAGGTAAAGGTGGAGATCGCCGTGGCGGATGAGGCGGCCGGCAAAGCCGTCGACACTATCGTCAAGGCGGCCAAGACGGGCAAGATCGGCGACGGCAAGGTCTTCGTCATGTCGCTCGACGAGGTGGTTCGCATCCGGACCGACGAGCGGGGCGAAGCGGCCATCTGAACTGACGCGACGACTCGGACTTGTCCGAATCGATTTTTCCACGGCCGGACTCGTTTGAGTCCGGCCGTTTTGCTGCGGGCTTGCATTTTTTTCAGGAAAAGAATGCCGCGGCCCAGACTCGGCATCGATTTTGCTTAGGGCGGACTGTGCCATCCATGAAAATCAACCGATTCAAGCCCCTGTCTTCGCTCTTCGCGGCGTGCCTGGCCCTGCTGGCCCATGTGTCCGCGTTTGCTCAAGCCGCCGCCCCCGCCGCCCCTCCGCCACCTGCGCCCTCTTTGGAGCAGCGTATCGCCGGCCTGGAGGCTTATCTCACCAACGGCGATCCGACGGTGCCCTTGAAGGATGCGAAGGGCAACGTGCCGGCCGGACTGACGACGGCGGCGATCGGCGTGGCGGGTCCGGGTCACAACGGCTGGATGATGACCTGTGCGGCGCTCGTGCTCTTCATGACGCTGCCGGGTCTCGCCCTGTTCTACGGCGGCCTGGTGCGCGCAAAGAACGTCCTCTCGGTGATGGCCCAATGCCTCGGGCTCGCCGGCCTCGTGACGGTGCTGTGGTGGGCGTTTGGTTACAGCCTGGTGTTCGGCAAGAGTTTCAACAGCCCGTTCCTCGGTGGCTCCGAGTATTTCTTCCTCAAGGGGGTCGATAGCGCGCCCAACACCGACTACGCGTTCTGGGTTTCGCAGAACGTATTTTCGATGTACCAGCTCATGTTCGCGATCATCACGCCAGCCCTGATCGTCGGCGCCATCGCGGAGCGCATGAAGTTCTCGGCCGTGTTGTTGTTCATGACCGGCTGGATGTTCCTGGTCTATTTCCCGCTCGCGCACATGGTCTGGGGCGTGACCGGCTATATGAACGGAGTGTGGAATGCCGGCGCCGCGATCAAGGCGATCGACTTTGCGGGTGGCACCGTGGTGCACATGTCCTCCGGATGGTCCGCGCTCATCCTCAGCATCATCGTCGGCCCGCGGCTCGGATTCGGCAAGACGCCGATGCCTCCGCACAGCCTTGTGCTGTGTATGGTGGGCACCGGCATGCTCTGGGTGGGCTGGTATGGGTTCAATGCCGGCTCGGCCGTGGCGGCCGATGGCGTGGCGGCAAATGCCTTCACCACCACGACCCTCGCGACCGGCGTGGCCTCCTGCACCTGGGCCTTGCTCGAATATCTCGTCCGCGGCAAGGCGAGCGTGCTCGGCTTCTGCTCGGGTGTCGTGGCCGGCCTCGTCGTGGTGACGCCGGCGTGCGGGTTCATCACCCCCGGCGCCTCCGTCCCGCTCGGCGTTCTCGCCGGTGCGCTGCCCTTCTTTGCCTGCACGAAGCTCAAGGGCCTGCTCAAGTATGACGACGCGCTCGATACGTTTGGCATCCATGCCGTCGGCGGCACGCTCGGCGCCCTCCTGACCGGCGTCTTTGCGACCGCCTCGGTGAATGGCAATCTCAGTACCAACCTCAAGGACATCGTCGGCAAGGGGCTTTGGATCGAACAGCTCAAGGCCATGGCCTTTACCATCGTCCTCGCGATCGTCGCGACCGCGGTGCTTGGCTTCTTGATCAAGGCCATCATCGGCCTGCGTCCGACCGTCGAGTCCGAGCAAGAGGGCCTCGACCTCGGTGACCACGGGGAAGAAGGCTACATCTACGAATCCAAGTCCTGAACGTCCCATCCAGCGAATTTACTCATCCCATGAAACTCATCATCGCCATCATCAAGCCGTTCAAACTGGAAGAAGTTAAGTCTGCCCTCGCCGAAATCGGCGTCGAAGGCATGACGGTCTCCGAGGTCAAGGGCTTCGGTCGCCAGAAAGGCCACACCGAAATCTACCGCGGCAGCGAATACACCGTCGATTTTCTCCCCAAGGCGAAAATCGAGATCGCCGTGACCGACGAGATTGCGGGCAAGGCGATCGACGCGATCGTGGCCGCGGCCAAGACCGGCAAAATCGGAGACGGCAAGGTCTTCGTCCAATCGCTCGAGGAGGTCGTGCGCATCCGGACCGACGAACGCGGCGAGTCTGCGGTCTGAAATTGATTCTCCCACTGAGCGGGCGGCGCCTGACGCGCCGCCGGGCTCCAGCCGGCGTCCACCCCGACGCCGGCTGTTTGTTTCTGGAGGGTGGCCCGTCGTCGCTGCCGTTGACGGCGCCCCAGGGTCCGACGCCCGCGTCTATGCCGTCGTCTTTTTCCGGTCCGGCAGCGCGCGCGTCGCGATTTCGGTCTTCAGCCGCTCGATATACTGCGCGAAGGGCTGCACCCCTTCGTCGCCCCGGGCACGGGAGCGCACGCTGACCGACTGGATCTCGGCCTCCTTCTGGCCGATGACGAGCGTGTAGGGCACCTTGTCGAGCTCGGCCCGGCGGATCTTAGCCCCCAGTTTGTCGCTGTGCCCGTCGAGGGTGGCGCGGATGTCCGCCGCCTTGAGTTGCGCGAGAAGGGTGGCGCCATACTCGTTGACCTTGTCGCTGATCGGGACGATTCGAACCTGCTCGGGGGCGAGCCAGACCGGGAAGTCGCCCGCGAAGTGCTCGATCAGCACGCCGCAGAAGCGCTCCATCGAGCCGAACGGCGCGCGATGGATCATCACGGGCCGGTGCGCCTGGTTGTCGGCGCCGATGTACGACAGATCGAAGCGCACGGGCAGGTTGTAGTCCACCTGCACGGTTCCGAGTTGCCACTCGCGGCCGATCACGTCGCGGACCATGAAGTCAATTTTCGGACCGTAGAAAGCGGCTTCGCCTGCCTCCTCGGTGAAGGGCACGCCCAAGGTCCGCGCGGCATCGCGGCAGGCGGCCTCGGCCTTGTCCCACATCGCGGGCTCGCCGGTGTACTTGTTGGAGTCGGGATCGCGGAGGCCGACGCGCACGCGGTAGTCGGTCATGCCGAGCGTGGTGAGGATGATCTTCACCAGCGAAAGGCACCCGATCACCTCCGGGCCGACCTGTTCCTCGGTGCAGAAAAGGTGCGCATCGTCCTGGGTGAAGCCGCGGACGCGGGTCAGGCCGCTGAGCTCGCCGCTTTGCTCCCAGCGGTAAACCGTGCCGAATTCCGCGAGCCGTACCGGCAAGTCGCGATACGAGTGCGGCTGCGACGCGAATATTTTGATGTGGTGCGGGCAGTTCATCGGCTTGAGCAGGAAGCCGTCGAGCAGTTGCTCGTT
>JBIJCX010000007.1:0-67049 GCA_044344465.1 Opitutaceae bacterium | reverse complement strand
CCGGCGACGCAGCGCTGGCCCAGGCCTATTCAAGCCTTGGCACCGAGCACAAGATCCTGAAACAGGAGCTGGCGCTCGCCCGCAAGGAAGGCGATGCGCTGCGGGTGGCGCTCGATCGCGCCTCGGGCGGCTCCGCCTCGCCCGAGATGACCGAGCGACTGAAGGAAGCCACGCGCGAGCTTGCCACGCTGCGGGCCAGCTACGCGAAACTTAAGCTCGAGCGCCCGGTTCCGGCCGCGGCGGGCGGCGCGGTCCCGGCCGCGAGATTTTCCGAGCTCGAGGAAAAGCTGGCCGCCTCGCTGCGCGGATTCACCCAGTTGCAGGAGGAAAACGCGCGCCTGCGCGCGAGCCTCGATCAGACGCGCCATGAGAACATTGCGCTCAACGAACAATTGAAGACCGCCGTGGCGCAAAAGGAGGAGGCGCGCGCGGAGCTGGCGCAGATCAACACCGAGCTCCTGGCGCAAAAGGAGGCCCGGAATCGCGCCGAGCAGGCAACGACCGCGACCCGGGCGCAGCTCGCCCTCGTCCTGGCGCAGACTCCTGTCGGCGCCACCGCCGCCGCCCCCACTCCCCGTGCGACCTCGACCACGACCGGCGAACGCCTGGAGCTGGCGAAAGCGCCACCCGCCGGCGCCTCGGCGGTGGCGGAATTGCGCACCAGTCCCGATCGCATCCGCGGCGCCACGACGCCGGGCGAAGCGGCTTCCGCCGGCACCGCGCCCGCGGGCACCCCGGCGAAAACCGGACGCGTGTACCGGGTGCAGGCGGGGGACTCGCTCGCGAAAATCGCGCTTCAGCACTACAATTCCCCGGATCGCTGGCGCTTGATCTACGAGGCCAACACGGACCAGCTGAGTGGTGGCCGGCCGCTCAAACCGGACATGGAGCTGGTAATCCCGGAGCCGTAAGCCGCGCCGGTTCCCGCACACCGCGCTTGCCTCGGGTGGGGTGCAACGCCATCACGCCCCTCTTATGTCTTCGCTTCCCACGCAATTCACCGGGGTCACGGTCGTGGCCAAGGCCAATGTCTACTTCGATGGCAACGTCGTCAGCCACACCGTGCTGTTCAACGACGGCACGAAGAAGACCCTCGGGCTGATTCGTCCCGGCTCGTATCACTTCAACACCGCCGCACCCGAGCGCATGGAGATCGTTGCCGGGACGTGCCGCGTCACGCTCAACGGCGGGTCGGAGGCGCAGGAATATCACAGCGGCAGTGCTTTCGACGTGCCGGGCAAAAGCGGGTTCACGATCGTGGTGCGGTCGGGGCTTTGCGAATACATCTGTTCGTTCCTGCCGGCATGATGCGCCTGCCTGCCCCGCTGCTGGTCTTGCTCGTCGGCGCCGGCTTCGCGTCGTTGCGCGGGGGAGAGACGCTGCCCGAGGGCCTCTACGCCGAAATTACGACTCCGCGGGGGTTGGTCACCTGCGAGCTGTTCCACGGAAAAGCGCCGCTCACCGTGGCCAGTTTCGTCGGCCTAGCCGAAGGCATGCTCGGGCCGGCCCCGCGGCGGCCGTTCTTCGACGGCCTGACCTTTCATCGCGTGGTGCCCGGCTTCGTGGTGCAGGGCGGCGATCCGCTCGGCACGGGCGACGGTGGTCCGGGTTACAGTTTCCCGGACGAGTTTGCACCCGGATTGTGGCATGATGCGGCCGGCGTCCTCTCCATGGCGAACGACGGGCCCGACACCAACGGTTCGCAGTTTTTCCTCACCCTGCGCGAGACCAACCGGCTCAACTATCTGCACAGTGTCTT
Source organism: Opitutaceae bacterium (assembly GCA_044344465.1). Classification (GTDB taxonomy): domain Bacteria; phylum Verrucomicrobiota; class Verrucomicrobiia; order Opitutales; family Opitutaceae; genus ER46. The sequence goes on along the minus strand of JBIJCX010000007.1, from coordinate 65,290 downwards.
CGGGCGGACCGTGCGTGGGCTCGACGTGCTGCCGCAGATCAAGCCGGGCGACAAGATGGCGGTGAAAATTGTCCGCGTGGGCGCCGCCGCCCGCGCTTTTCGCGCCGATGATGCTGCGTTCGCCGGGCTCGCCGCCCGGACAAAGAAATATCCGGGCGCAACCGAACCCGGCCCCGCCGCGCACTTCGACGATCCCGGCCAGCTCCTGCCGACCGACCCGCCGCGTGCGCGGAATTTCAATTTCAAGCTCGCGAACTTCGAACGCGCCACCGGCGTGAAGATTGCCGCGCGGCTCTTCGCCAAGTCCCCGCCGCCCGGCGAGGACGCCCAGCCCGGCGCGTTCATGCGCGCACTCGCCACCAAGCTCGGGGTGGCACAGCGCGGCGCGGTGGCCGCGTACTTCGCCGACGATGACGACTGGCGCGTCTGGATTGGCGGCGAATCGACCGCGGCCTTTTTCGGCCGGCCCACCATTCCGCAGGATCTTGTCGAAGGTGGAGAATTCCACCGGGTCAAGGAAGCGTTCCTCTCCGCCGCCCGCGCCTCCGGCAAAGCCGATTTCGAGCAGCAGAAAAAAACCGCTCCGGCCGGCAAGCCGCCGCCCGCGTCGCAGCGCCTCAAGCTCCATGCGGACGCCGTGATCGACGGGCTGATCGCCAAGTTCGATCGAAAGGACTAAGCCATGCCAATCCCAGACTACCAATCTTTGATGCTGCCGTTGCTCCGCTGCCATTCGGACGGCACGGTCCACACCTTTAACGAAGACGTAAATTCGCTCGCTCGCGAATTCAACCTGACAGACGCCGAACTACGCCAACTGTTGCCCAGCGGCCAGCAACCGACCTTTCGCAACCGCGTCGGCTGGGCGCGAACCTACCTTTCGAAAGCTGGGCTGCTTGCGACGGTGAAGCGCGGACATTTCAGTATCACTGAATCCGGCCGAAAGGTGTTGGCGGAAAAACCAACGCGGATCGACGTGCGGTTCCTGCGCCAGTTTCCCAGTTTCGTGGAGTTTCAAGAGACCAAACACGATGGCGATTCTTCCACCGTCACCGCGACACCGGTCGCCGAAACCAAGGAAAGTCCCGAGGAGCTGATCGAATCTGTCCACGCCCAACTCAAGCGAACACTTGCGGCCGAACTTATCTCCCGCATCCAGGCTGCAGCGCCGGAGTTTTTCGAACGCCTCGTCGTCGAACTCCTGCTCAAGATGGGTTACGGTGGTTCACGACAGGATGCCGGGCGTGCCATCGGCCGCAGCGGTGACGGAGGTATCGATGGCATCATCGACGAGGACCGCCTCGGCCTCGACAGCATCTACCTCCAAGCGAAACGCTGGGATACCCCGGTGGGCCGTCCTGAGATTCAAAAGTTCGCCGGCGCGCTGGCGGAGCATCGCGCCAGGAAAGGCGTTTTCATCACCACGTCGACGTTTACGAAGGAGGCCCTCGCCTCCGCCACAAAACACGACGCCCGCATCGTGCTCATCGACGGCGAAAAGCTCGCCACGCTCATGATCGACCACGGCCTCGGCGTCACGACTGTAGCGAGCTACGACGTGAAACGGATCGACTCCGATTATTTCTCCGAAGAATGACACTACGCCCTGACATGCCTGCGCCAACGCGGCCAAATTGTGGAGTAACCCAATGGGTTACATTACCGCTGAGTTTTTTCGCGGATATTGAGGAATTCTCTGTAGAGTGATTATAAATCCCACGCCCCCATGAAGCTCCGTACCCTCGCCCCGCTTGTTTTCCTCACGGCCCCGCTTTTCGCCGCTGACGCCGCGCTGCGCGAAACTGTCGCCCAGAAAGTGGGCGCCGATTATCCGTCGCTGGATGCGATCTACAAGGACCTGCACGCGCACCCGGAGCTTTCCCTCATGGAGGAGCGCAGCGCGGCCGTTGTCGCCCGCGAACTGCGTGCCGCCGGCTTCGAGGTGACGGAAAAGATCGGCGGGCATGGCGTCGTCGGCGTGTTGCGTAACGGTGCCGGCCCCGTGCTTTACATCCGCACCGACCTCGACGGATTGCCCGTGCTGGAGGAGACCGGCCTGCCCTATGCCAGCACCCGGCGAACGAAGGATCTCTCCGGGCGCGAAGTCGCAACCATGCAGGCCTGCGGCCACGATATCCACATGACGGTTTTCTCGGGTGTCGCCCGGATGCTGGCCGCGGTGAAAAAACACTGGGCCGGCACGCTGGTGCTGATCGGCCAGCCCGCCGAGGAAATCGGCATGGGCGCCCGCGCCATGCTGGCGGACGGGCTCTATCGTAAATTTCCCAAGCCCGACTTCGTGATCGCCTTGCACGACAGTGCCACCCTGCCGGCCGGGACGGTCGGCACTATTGAGGGCTACGCGATGGCCAACGTCGACTCGGTCGATATCACCGTCCGCGGCCTCGGCGGCCATGGGGCGTATCCGCACACCACCAAGGATCCCGTGGTGCTCGCCGCCCGCATCGTGGTGGCGCTGCAAACCATTGTAAGCCGCGAGACGAGGCCGGTCGATCCCGCGGTGGTCACCGTGGGCTCGATTCACGGCGGCACGAAGCACAACATCATTCCCAACGAGGTGAAGCTGCAGCTGACGTTGCGCTCCTACACCGATCAAGTGCGCCAGCACACGATCGAGGCCATCCGGCGCATCTGTCGGGGCGAAGCGATCGCGGCCGGGATGCCGGATGAGCTGATGCCCGTGATAGCGATCGCCGAGCAGGAGTTCACGCCCGCCACCTACAACGACCCGGCGCTGACCCGCCGCGTGCGCGCCGCCCTCGCGAGCTGGCTCGGGGCCGACAATGTCCGAAACATCGATCCGGAAATGGGCGGCGAGGATTTCAGCCGGTTCGGCCGCACCGCCGAGAAAGTGCCGATCTGCATGTTCCGGCTTGGGGCGGTGGCGCCGGAAAAAGTTACGGAAAGCCAGCGCACCGGCGTGCCGCTGCCCTCGCTGCATTCGAGCAAATTTGCCCCCGTGCCGGAGCCGACGATCAAGACCGGCGTCACGGCAATGACCGCCGCGGCGCTCGATCTGCTCGCCCGGCCGTAGCGTTCGACGCGCCCGGGTTCGGCAACTACGTAGAGAATTCCCCCAATTTCTGCGCGCAATCCCCATTGGAATGTGGCAGATTTTTCGGACCCGCATGAAGCGCAGCTTCCCCACAGGATTCACTCTCATCGAAATTATGATCGCCGTGGTCATAATTGGACTCCTTGCGGGCATGGCGATTCCGGGTTTTCAAAAGGTCCGGCTCGCCTCGCAGGACAAGGCTGTGCTCAACAATGCCCGGCAACTGGCCGCCGCCGCCGATCAATACATGATGGAAAACGGCGTCGGTTTCGCCGTCTATTCCGATCTGGTTGGGGCGACGAATTACGTGAAGTCGATCGATCTCGTGGCCAACGAGCGGTACCCGACCGATTACACCGCCGGGACCACCATCACCGTCCTGGCGATCGCGGGTTCGCGCACGCTCACCTACGGGTTCTGAGCTCCCGATCGCCCGGATCGTCTGCCTGCGGGTTTGCAAAGCCGCCCGGGCCGGATAAGACACCGCGTTACAGCCATGCGGAATGTCATCTACCTTATCCTCCTTGGGGCCTTGCTGCTGACCGCGGCACTCATCACCCGCTCCGGCATCCTTGCGCGCAAGGACCCCGGCCGGCCGATCAACAGCGCGATGCGCGAGGCCCTCAACGCCGCCAAGCCCCAGCTCGCGAGCGACGACGCGATGCTCATCGCCAAGACCTATGGTACCGCGCACAAGCTGGCCTCGGGCCTCCATTACGTCGTGCGTGCGCCAGGCACGGGTGAAGCCACCCCGCGACTCGGCGGGGAGGTCATCTGCCACTACGATGGGCGGCTGCTCGACGGCACACCGTTTGACAGTTCGTACCGGCGTGGCGCCCCGTTTGTGTTTCGCCTCGGCATGGGTTCGGTGATCCGCGGTTGGGAGGAGGCTTTTCTCACCATGCACAAGGGCGAGAAGCGAACGCTGATCATTCCTTACTGGCTCGCCTACGGGGAAAAAGGGCGGGCACCCAATATTCCCCCGAAAGCCACGCTCGTGTTCGAGGTTGAGTTGATCGACTGGCGCTAGGTTTTCACTGCGGAACCGGCGGATGGCCGGGCGGCAGGCGGGCCGGCTCGGTGCGTGGCAGCACCCGGATATAGTCGGCGGGTGGCCGCCCGATGAGGCGGAGTTCAGCATGCGAAATCGTCACATCGCGGGCCTGGGCCGCTTGCTCCGATGTCAGCTGCAGCTGGCCGCTCTCGGTCATGATCATTAGCCGCTCGACCACGCCGGGATCGCGACGGCGAACGCGTTCGGCAGTGCCGAGGCCGAACCGCATGTGGCCGGCCCCGACAATCACCAACGCCGTCCGCAACCGGTCGGGCGCCGTATCGATCCGGCGGGCGACGACGATGTTGGCGGCCATCGTCTCGTCGCGCGCCACCTGCGCCTCGAAAACGGGCCGCAGCCGGGCCGGATCCATCGCCAGGTGCGTGGCGAGTTGGAGATTCATGAGCCGTTCGTAAACTGTATCGTCCGCCACGATTTCGGCGGGCAGCCCGGCGCGCTGCTCCGGAGTGAGCCGTGCCACGCCGCCGCCGCGGCTGACGGTGCGGATGAGGTCGGCGGGAGCGTTGAGCCCGCGGACGGGGATGCGGTGCGCCCGCGCGAATTCACAGAGCGGACGGTAATCGCCGTAATTGCTCCACTTCTTGGGCCAGTCGATCTCCCGGACCAGCGCGTCAAAATCGAGCTCGCGGCGGTTGTAGCGGTCGACGGCCGGCTGGTCGCGGGCCTCGAGTTGCTCGAGGCAGAGCACCAGGGGCACCCCGCGGGCGAAGAGCTGCTGCAGGAGCCGCAGCTGCACGTCGTGATGACGCTGAATTGAATGTGCCTCGCCGACGAAGATGGCACCCGCCCCGGCGAGGTCGGTCAGCACGTCCGCTTCGGAAACCTCTTCGCCCCGCGCGAGGTCGAGCCAGAATTCCGCCGGAACCGGGGCGCGGGCAGCGGGTTTTGGCGGCACCGTCGAGCAGGCCGAGAGCAGAACGAGCGCGACGCCGGAGGCGAGAAGCGAAAGATTCATGATGGCAAGGTAGGCGGAGGGAGCCAGCGAGCGGAGCCAGACTTCACGGCTCGAAGGTGGGCGGGCACGTCCCTGTGCCCGCATTTCCGGACTCGCGACTCGGCGCATTTAATGCGGGCACGGGGACGTGCCCGCCCACCTCCGCACTGAACGGTTCACAGACCCAAGGCCAGTCTTCCGCCCGGACGCAAAGACCTTTCACCACGGGATTACGTCGGATGTAATCCGCCTTCAGCTCGAACTCCTGGTTGTCGCGGATGCGGTGGTCGAAGTAGCCGTCCTGCCACTCGATGCTTTGCGTTCGCGCGTGCCAGCTTTTCCAATCGTGCAGCACGGCTGACATCGCTTCCTGCCGCGGGAACGCGACGAGCGCGTGAAAATGATCGGGCATGAGCATGAAGAGGAAACAGCACCAGCGACTGCGGCTGTGATAAAAGCGCACGGATTCGAGCAAAGGGGTTGCGAGCGACGGTTCGTTCAACGGCGCACGGGCGAGTTGCGCCTGCGCACAGCGAACTCGGACATGGAAGGTCGCGCCTGCAGCCACCCAAGCGGGCACGTTGTGATGCAGACGGTCCTTGAATTTGGCGGGCATCGCGCGGCCCAATTGGGAGGCGGCGCGAGGCGGAGTCAAACGTCGGTGCGTGGGCACGCGGTGGGCGGGCCCGTCCCTGTGCCCGCATGGATTGTCCACCCGAACCAGTCCGAATGCGGGCACCGGGACGTGCCCGCCCACCCCTGACTTTGTGGTGAGGCGAAAGTCGAAGGTGTTGGCGTTGCCCGAATCCTCGATCCACGACGCCGGAAGCCATGACCAATTCGTGGGTTCAGCGGAAAAAAATGCCTCGCGGAATTGATCGGGTTGCGGCATCGCCACGACCATGACGTTTGCGCGGCGTTTCCCGATGATTTCGTCTGCCCACCCCGGCGCTCTGCGGCTGTGGTGCGCGTGGTTCGCCGCTGCGGCAGTCCACGCGGCGTTGCCCGATCCCTTCAACACCGAACCCGCCAAAACCTCACCCATGCCCGCCGCGGAGGCGGCGGCGAAGATGCAGCTGCCGGAGGGCTTTCGCGCGACGGTCTTCGCGGCGGAGCCGGACGTACGCCAACCGATCGCGATGGCCCTCGACGCCCGCGGACGCCTGTGGGTCGCCGAGTGCTACACGTATGCGGAGGCGGCCACCGGTTACGCGCTGCAGCTGCGCGACCGCCTGCTGATTCTTGACGACACGGATGGCGACGGGCGTTTCGACCGGCGCACGGTTTTTTCCGAAAACCTCCAGCGACTCACCAGCGTCGAGCTCGGCTTTGGCGGCGTCTGGGTCACGGCGCCGCCCCACCTCCTGTTCATCCCCGATCGCGACGGCGACGACCGCCCGGACGGCGAGCCGGAAGTGCAGCTCGACGGCTTCGATTTCGCGCATGCGCGGCACACGATGGCGAACGGCCTGCGCTGGGGGCCGGACGGCTGGCTCTACGGTCGTCAGGGAATTCTCGGTACGTCTCTCGTCGGCGCCCCCGGCACGCCCCCTGGGCGGCGCACCTCCGTCAATGTGGGCATCTGGCGCTATCATCCCACCCGGCGCGCTTTTGAAATCGTGTGCGAGGGCACGACGAATCCGTGGGGCCTCGATTGGAATGAATTCGGCGACGCGTTTTTCATCAATACGGTGATCGGTCACTTGTGGCAGGCGATTCCCGGGGCGCACTTCCGCCGGATGTTCGGCGACGATCCGAATCCGCACGCCTATCAACTGATCGATCAGCACGCCGAGCATGTGCATTGGGACACCCGCGAGGCGTGGAGCGATATCCGGCAGCTCGGCGTCACGACCACGACCTCCCAGGCCGGCGGGGGCCATGCCCACACCGGGTTGATGTTTTATCTCGGCGACAACTGGCCGCGCGAATACCACGGAAAACTCTTCACGATCAACTTCCACGGCCGGCGGCTGAACGTCGAAAACGTGGTGCGTCACGGCTCCGGCTACACCGGCCGGCGCGCCCCGGATATCGCCCAGCAATCCGATTTGTGGTTCCGCGGCCTCGACCTCCTCGCGGGCCCGGATGGCGGCGTGTTCGTGAGCGATTGGTCGGACACCGGCGAATGTCACGACCACGACGGTGTCCACCGGCAGTCGGGGCGCATCTACAAGATCACGCACGGCCAGCCCGCCCGCCCCGCCGTCGGCGACGTGGCCGCTCTCCGTGACGCCGAACTGCTCCCGCTCCTGCGCCGCGGCAATGAGTGGTTCGCCCGGGCCGCGCGGAAACAGATTCAGGAGCGCGCCAGCCGCGGGGCCGACCTCAGCGCGACCCGCGCGGCGCTGCGCCTGATGCTGGCGGAGAGCAGCGACCCTATGGTCACCTTGCGCGCCCTCTGGTCGTTGCATGCCGCCGGTGGCGCGGACGCGGCGTTGCTCCGTTCGCTCCTCGACCACGCGAGCGAACACGTGCGGGCGTGGGCGATCCGGCTCCTGCTCGACGACCCCGCCAAGGTCGACGCCGGGACGCCCGTGGCCTTCGCGGGGCTGGCCCGGACCGAGCCATCGGCGTTCGTGCGGCTTGCCCTCGTATCCGGTCTGCAGCGACTGCCGCTGGAAAAGCGTCCCGCCATCGCCCGGCCGCTGCTCGCGCGCGCCGAGGACGCCACGGACCACAATCTCCCGCTCATGGCGTGGTACGGCGTCGCGCCGCTGGCGGACAAGTTTCCCGATGCGCTGGTGGACCTCGCCGCCAGTTGCGAGATCCCGATCCCGCGCCAGCTCATCGCGCGCCGGCTGGGCGAGGACGCGGAGCGCCGGCCCGCGCCGCTGAATGCGCTGCTCGCGCTCGCGGCGGCGAAGCCCGCGGCGTTCCAGCGCGATATTCTCACCGGGCTGGGCGATGCGCTCGCCGGGTGGCGGCGGGCACCGAAGCCCGCGGCATGGGACGCCGGCCGGGCCTCCTTTGCCCAGGCCGACGAGGCGCGCGTCCGCGAGCTCAGCGCCGTCTTCGGCGATGGCCGGGCCCTCGACGATCTCCGCGCCCTCGCGCTCGACTCCGCCCGCGAACTCGCGATGCGCCGGGCGGCACTCCGGTCGCTGATCGATGCCCGCGCCGAGGGACTCCGGGCGCTCTGTGAGCAGTTGTTTGTCGTCCGCGGTCTCACTGCCGCCGCCGCCGCCGGACTCGCATTGGAGGAGGACCCGGCGATCGCGGACCGCATGCTGGCGCGTTTCCGCGGCGTGCCGGCGGCCGAAAAACCACCGGTGATCAACGCCCTCCTCACCCGCCCCATCTGGGCCGCAAAACTGCTCGATGCCATCGCCGCGGGAAAGATTCCCCGGAACGAACTGACTGCGTTTCACGCGCGGCAGATTCGCGGCTTCCGCGAATCTGCCCTTGAGGCGAAGCTCGCCGAGGTGTGGGGCGCGTTCCGCGATTCGCCGGCCGACAAGGCGGCGTTGATTGCGCAATGGAAGACTCGCCTCACGCCGGCGACCCTCGCCGCCGCGGATCAACGCCAGGGCCGGACGCTGTTCAACCAAGTCTGTGCGTCGTGCCACCGGCTCTACGGCGAGGGCTCGACCCTCGGCCCCGAACTCACCGGCAGCGGCCGCGCCGAGCTCGATTACCTGCTGCAGAATATTGCCGACCCGAGCGCCGTCGTGGCGAAGGACTATCAGCTCTCGCTCGTGACCATGAAGGATGGCCGCGTGCTCAGCGGCATGATCCGCTCGCGCCACGAAGCCATCGTTGTCCTGCAAACGCTCACGGAAACGCTGAATCTGCCCGCGGCCGACGTGGCCTGGAGCGAAACCTCGCCGGTGTCGCTCATGCCCGACGGCCTGCTCGGCGCGCTGGACGAAGCCCAGTTGCGCGATCTCATCGGCTACCTGATGTCGAGCGGGCCGCCGGCGGCGGCAGCGAAATAGAAATCACCACCGATTTCAGTTCCGACGACCAGCGCTTCGTCCTGCGCGAAAGGGCCGCCGATGGGGCGCTGCGCGTTTACGGGACTTGCGCTGGCAAGCTCCTGTTCCAGCTTGCGCCGGAGGGCAGTGCCACCTTTCTCGCCGCCCGCTTCAATCGCGATGGCACGTGGCTGCTGCGGCCCGCCACCGTCTGCGTCGCTTGACACCGCTGCCCGTAGCTACAGCGTGAGCACATGACCCCGATCATCGCGAAAGTTTTCCAGGCCGGAAATTCCAAGGCGCTGCGCCTGCCGCGCAGCTTGAAGGTGAAGGTGAAGTCCTACCACATCACGCCCAGCGGCGCCGGCGGTTTTATCGTCACCGATCCCGCGGCGGAGGCGCGACGATTGAAAGCGTTGCAGGCGTTGCGCGGCTCCGCGCCGGATTATCCCGATCATACGAAATGATTTTCCTGCCGGACACGAACGTGTTCTCCCGCTACCTGCGGGATCGGGCCGAGGATGCCCGGCTGTTGGATCGGCTGGAGGAATCGCTGATCGACTGCCGGCTGTCAGCCATCGTCCTGATGGAGCTGGAATACGGCGCCGCCAAACGACCCGAGGTCGCGGCGTTCCGCAATCGCATCGGGCGGTTGAAAGCGGTCTTCACTCGCGTGGAGCCTTTCGACGATGCGGCGGCGCATCACACCGGATTCGTGCGCGCCTATCTCGCCAATCTAAAGCCCAATGCCCAGCCCATCGGCGCGTATGACGCACTCCTGGCCGGACACGCGTTGGCGCTGGGTGCAATTTTCGTGACGCAGAACACGAAAGAATTTTCCCGGGTGCCGGGGCTCAGCGTCGAAGACTGGCAGCGTTAGCCCGGTTATTTCAGGGCGACGCGTCGCCCGGCTCGCCATGCTGGCGGTCGCGTTCGGTGGACGGCGGTTCGATGGCTTTGAACTGGGCCTGATGCCGCTGGCGTCCCTGGCCCTTCTTGGGATTCGCCGCCCCCGGCCGACCGCTTGCGCCTCGAACAGCTTCCAGGCAGACTGTTTCCTGCCAGAAATTCCATGAAACATCCGCTTTCCCTTCTTCTCGCCGGTGTGGTTTTCACGAGTTGCCTTGCGGCTGCGTCCGCAGTTCGAGCGGCAGACGCGTCTCCGTCACCGGAAACGGCCGGCCAGCGCGTGTTCATCTGCGGGCACAGTTTTCATATGTACATCGCCAAACTGCTTCCGGGCATGGCGCGGGCGGCGGGCATCGCGAACTTCGCGCTTGCCGGCCAGCAGGGGCTCGGCGGCTCGACCGTGCTCCAGCATTGGCAGCTGCCCGACGCAAAGGCCAAGGCCAAGCCGGCGTTGCGTGCGGGCACGGTGGATGCGCTCACCCTCTCGCCCAATTTGCTGATGCCCGATCCCGGGATCGAGCATTACACCCGGCTCGGACTGGAAAAAAATCCGCGGTTGCGCGTGTATGTGCAGGAGTCGTGGCTCCCGCGGGACGGGGAGAGGGACGCGAAGCAGTTCCGGAAAGAGCAGCGCGATCAGACCCCGCTCGCCGCCATGCGGGTCAGGCATGAGGCGTGGCTCAAGCCGCTCGAGGCGCAGGTGCGCGCGCTCAACCAGGCGGTGGAGTGCGAGGCGGTGTTCATCGTGCCGACCTGCGACGCGGTTTACGCCCTGCGCGAACGGGTCGCGGCCGGCCAGGTGCCAGGGATCACCAGCCAGGCGGAATTGTTCCGCGACGCGCTCGGGCATCCGACCGAACCGGTCGCCGTGCTGAACGCGTATTGCCATTTCGCGGCCATTTTCCGTCGCGACCCGGCCGGCCTGCCGGTGCCGGTGTCCTTGAGGTCGCGTCCGCACGCGGAGGAGCTGAACCGCCTGCTGCAGCAACTCGCGTGGGCCGCCGTGACCGCCCATCCGATGAGCGGAGTGAAGGGAAAGCAGTAATAGTTGACCTCGCCGAGAGGGCCGAGCTCCGCCGAAACGAAACCGGCCTGGCCTACGGCAACTCGTAAATCTCCACCAGCGCCTCGCCCGTCGCACCCCAGACCCCGGACACCTGGGCGGTGAATACCCCGGCGGGCACCGTGACGACCATGGCGGCGTCCTTGCTGGCCGGGTCCGTCAGGTCGAACGCGCCGACTGCCGCAAAGGCCGCCCGCGCCGGCGCGGCGCCGGCCTCGCCCCAGTTGTCATTCGAGGCAAAGAGCGTGCTGCGGCCGCCCTCGCTGAGGAAAAGATCCACCTTCGGATCGGCGAGGGCGCCGGTCACGCCGAGCGCGGTGAGTCGCGGACCCACGCCGCGGATGAGCAGGCGCTTAGGCACATTGCCGTTGACGACGAAACCGACGATGAGCGCGGCATCGCCGGTGCCGGTGGCGGTTCGCGCGGACAGGTTGGAGAGTCGCGCCGCACCCCCGACCTCGGCATCGTACACCTCGATGAGCGCCACCCCCGTGCGGCCGGCGGTGTCGGCCACGTGGATCGTGCGCGGACCGTCGATGGTGGTCAGAAGCGCGGCGTCCCGACTCGTGGCATCGGCAAAGTCAAACGCTCCGACCGCCGCGAAAGCCGCCCGCATCGTCGCGACTCCGCCCGCAGCCCAGTCGTTGTTGTTGGCCACAATCGCGTCGCGGCCACCCACCTCGGCGTGAAGCTCCAGCCGGGGATCGGGCAACGCGTCCGCGACGCCAAAGGCCGTGAGCGCGGGGCCGACACCGCGCAGCAGGAGAGCCTTGCTGCCGCCCGTCGCGGATGCCCCGACAATCAGCGCGGTGCCGGCGCCGCGAACTGACCCGCGCACGGAGACGTTGACCAGCCGGCCGGGGCGCGGCGTCTCGACGGTCAGCCGCGCCATGCGGCTTGTCACCGGGCCGTTGGCGTCCGTGACGATCACGGTGTAGTCGCCCGCGTTGGCGGCAGCCACGGCCAACGGCAGGGACGCGGCCGTCGCACCCGCGATCGCCTGGCCGTTCCGGCGCCACTGGTAACTGAGCGAACCGACGCCCGTCGCCCGCACGCTCAGGATCGCGCTGCCACCCGGGGCCACGGTCTGGCTCACCGGATGCTCGGCGAACGCGACCGTATCCGGCACCTCGAGCGCGAATCCCTCCGCCGGCGTGTTGACCATTGCCTGCATGCGGCCGGTCAACTGGGAAACGAAGAAGTTTGCATCCGCGAGCGTGCCTTCGGCGTTGCCCCAGTGAATCGGAATCGCGATGCGCGCCTTCACATCGAGCGCGGCGTCGACCGCTTCCTGCACGCTGTTCATCGTGAAAGTCTGGCCGAGCGGAAGCATCGCGACGTCGCACGTGAAGGTTTTCATCTCGGGAAACCGTTCCGTGTCGCCTGCGTGGTAGACGCGCACGCCGCCGATGTTGAGCACGTAGCCCACGAAGTTCATCACCCGCGGGTGGTTGTTCTTGACGACATTGTACATTGGCACCGTCTCGATCTCGATGCCGCCCAGCGTAAGCTTGTTGCCCGGCGTCACGGCATGAATGGTCGCACCCGCAAACGCCGTCTGCAACGCGGGCACCCCGGGGGGCGATGACACAAAGACCGTGCTGGCCTTGCGCAGCCGGGTCATCACGGCGGTCGACTGGTGGTCGCCATGATTGTGCGTGAGGAGGATGAAGTCCGCATCCGCCGGCGTGGTCGTGATCCCGGTTGGATCGATGTAGATGGTCGGCCCGCCGGTGACCTCGATTTTCACGGTGGCCTGCGTGAGCGCGTAGACGCGGCCAACCACACGGGCGGCAGCCGGAAGCGTGAGGAACGGGAGGGCGAGCACGGCTCCAGCGAGCCGGAGTGGGAATTCACGGATATTCATAGAGAGAACGTCCAGGCCGGCCGGGAAGGGGTTGAGAAAAACCGGACCTGTCCGGCAATGAGATAGCAGAAATTCCCTACTTCGCAAATGACCCGTCAGGAGATCGCATGGTTCGTAGTCCCGCCTGCAGGCAGACATCCGACAAATCCTCCGGAAGCGGGCAAATCTTCCGCCTGAAGGCGGGACTACGAACCCGGCGGTCATCGAGCGGCATCTTCACCCGGAACATCGGTCCCGGCGGTTTGCATTACCCCCGCCGGCGGATACTTCTAGGCGGAACTGGAAATATCACACCCTGTCACCTTCGCGGCCGCCAATGCGAGAGGGCCTCTGATGGCTCGCTTTCGCGCCGGCCGGCCCCTAGCAACCTCGCCTTCCCAATTCTGCATCCCGTCATGAACAAGAGAATCACCTCCCGCACCCTCCTCACCCTCGCCACTTGCTTCGTCATCGCGTTTGCCGGCACGACGGGTCTGACCCTCTGTGCCGCCGACCATAAAACGGCCGCGAAAAAATCGGACCAAAAAGACGACGCCCGCGGCAAGCTGGTCCTGAACGTCGACCGCAAGCCCATCAACCGCGACGGCTACGATCGCGTCAGTTACGCGCCCATCGTCAAGAAGACCGCCGCCAGCGTCGTGTATGTGTTCTCCTCCAAGAAAGTGCCCGGGCAGGATCTTTCGCCGTTGCTCAACGATCCCTTGTTCCGGCGGTTCTTCGAAGGTCCCGGTGGCGGGGGCAGCCGCGGTGGTCGCGACGGCAGCGGCGGCGGCAGTCGGGGCGGCGGTGGCGGTGGCGGCAGTGGCGGTGGCTCGCGCAAGGGTCGCACGCCCGACCGCGTGCAGCAGGGCCTCGGCTCGGGCGTCGTCATCACCGGCGACGGCTTCATCCTGACCAACAATCACGTGGTCGAGGGCGCGGACGACGTGAAGGTTGCGATCGGCGATTCCAGCAAGCGCTACGAGGCCAAGGTCGTGGGGCGCGATGCGCTCACCGACATCGCCGTCCTGAAGATCGAGGCGACCGGCCTTTCCCCCGCGATCTTTGGCGACAGCGAACAGCTGCAGATCGGCGACGGCGTGCTGGCGATCGGCAACCCCTTTGGTGTCGGCCAGTCGGTGAGCCGCGGCATTGTCAGCGCCCTCGGCCGCGGCCAGCTGGGGATCGAACAGCTGGAGGATTTCATCCAGGTGGATGCCGCCATCAATCCCGGCAACTCGGGTGGCGCGCTGCTCGACAGCGACGGCCGCTTGGTCGGGATCAACACGGCCATCCTGAGCGGCAGCGGCGGCTTCGCCGGTGTCGGCTTCGCGATTCCGATCAATCTCGTACGCTCCGTCGCCGAACAGATCGTCAACAAGGGCCGGGTCGACCGCGGCTATCTTGGCATTTTCGCCCAGGATCTTTCGGAGGAGCTGGCCGGGCAATTCGGCACCGAGCGCGGCGCACTCGTGAGCGAAGTCGCCCCGGACAGCCCGGCAGAAAAGGCCGGCCTCAAATCCGGCGACGTGATCAAGAAGGTCGACCGCACCGAGATCCGCGATGGGCGGCATCTCACCCTCACGGTGACGCAGATCGCGCCGGAAACCGAGGTGGCGGTGGAGTTCCTGCGCGATGGCAAGACCCGGACGGTGACCGCGACGCTCGGCCTCCGGCCGACCCAGGGTCTGGCCGCCGGCGAACCCGGTGCCAAGGACGAAGGCGTGCTCAACGGCGTCGGCGTGGGTGAAATCACGCCGCAGCTTCGCACTGAACTTCAGCTCCCGGCGCGCGTCCGGGGCGTGATCATCACGAGCATCGAGGCCGACAGCCCGTCGGCCAAGCAGGGCCTGCGCGAGGGCGACGTGATTCTCGAACTCAATCGCAAGCCGATTATCGACGTCGAGCAGGCCGTCCGGCTCAGCGAGGAAATCAAGGGCCCCAAGGTGATGGTGCTCATCTGGCGCGAAGGCCGGACCCGCTACCTCGTGATTGACGAGTCGAAGTAATGACCGGCGGTCCGCCCGGCCATCCGCGCAACAAATCCCGGTAACGGCGCGTCATGCCCCGGGAATGAACCCGGAACCTGACCCCACGCCGCTGCCGCCGCCGGATCCGGCGACCGGAGGCCCCTGGGTGGAATTCTGGCGCGGCTCGCGCGGCCCTCTGATCCTCGCCCTCGCGCTCACCGTGGCGCACTTCGCCTGGCTGCGCTTTCATTTCGCGCCGGCGATCATGAGCCCGGACGCCAACGGTTACGTCGTCCAAGCGCGGTTGCTGGCCGAAGCGGGGCGCACGTGGTTCACCGCCGAATCGCCGGTGCAATACATCGGCATGCACTGGCTCGAAACCGCGGGCGGTGTTTTTCACAGCCGTTATCCGGCCGGGTTGCCCCTGCTGTTCGCCGCGGCGTGGAAACTTGGCGGATTGGACGCCGCGTTGCTGGTGAATCCCCTGCTGGCGAGCGCCACGGTGCTGCTCGCGTTCTTCCTCGCCCGCCGGCTGGCCGGCAGCTGGCCCGGATTGATCGCCGCCGCCGTGGTGGCCTCGGTGCCGGTGGCAAACCAGCACGCCCTCGACGGGGATGCGCACATTGCGGCGGCGTTTTTCCTGGTCGCGGGCACGCTGGCGCTCCTGCGCTTCGCGGAGGCGCGGACGATGGGCTGGGGCCTGCTGGCGGGCGGTTTGCTTGGGATCGTGCCGACCGTGCGGTATCCTGAGGCCATCGCCGGTGTGACGATCGGCGCCTGGCTGCTGTGGCGCATCCGGCCGGCCTGGCGGATCTGGCCGGCCGTCGTGGGCGCGACCGTGCCGATCGCGTGCCTGCTGGCCCACAATGCCGCGGCGTACGGCGCGTTTTGGAGAACTGGATACGCGCTCACCCACGAGCAGACCGGTTTCGGCCTGGGCTATCTGGCCATCCACGCCGTGCCGTATCTGCAGAGCCTCGGTGGCCAGGGGCTGGCGCTCTTCTTCGCCTTTGGCACGGCCGGGCTGGCCGCGCTCGCCACGGATCGCCGCTGGCGCGCGGAGGGTGTCCTCTTCGCGGGCATGGTGGCGCCGCTCCTGCTGGTTTATATGGCGTATTACTTTGGCGGCCCGGGCGGCGGGGCGGCGGACGGAAACCTGCGCTTCCTGATTCCGACCTTTCCATTCTTCGCCGTCGCCGGCGCCTGGTTGCTCGCGCGCCTGGCCGGCGATCTCGGCTTCGCCGGCCGCGTCGCGGTGGCCGTGGTGGTGGCGCTGCAACTGTTCGTCGCCGGCGCGAGCTCGATCTCGATGCTCGCGCGGACGAAGAGTTCCCTCACCGCCGCCGCCGGAGTGCGGGCGGTCGCGACGAAGGCGATTCCCGCCGGCAGCATCGTCATTGTTGATCGGAATCTCGCCGAGAGCCT
Organism: Opitutaceae bacterium; assembly: GCA_044344465.1. Lineage (GTDB taxonomy): Bacteria > Verrucomicrobiota > Verrucomicrobiia > Opitutales > Opitutaceae > ER46. The sequence continues at coordinate 49,075 of JBIJCX010000007.1, read as the reverse complement.
GGACGCCGTCGGCCGGTGGCGGTTGGTGGAGGAAAGCCTCGTCGCGGGGATGGGCCCGCGCCCGGGCCCCGGCGGGCTGATGCGCCCGATGGGCGGGGCTCCGGCCAATGGCGCCGCCGCCGACCAGCCCAACCCGCAACAGGTGGGCAAGAACCGGGCCCAACTGGAGCGCTACGCCGGCTTGAATGCGAGCGGACGCCGGGCGCGCGTCTGGTCCGACCTCGTCACGTGGGCCGGCGGCCGGCCTATTTTCTGGTTCGCCCGTTCGGTCGATCTCGTCGAGAGCGCGTTGCCGGTGGGCGGTGACTACGAGAGTATCGCCGAAGTGGATGCTCCGACGATGGGCGGACCCGGCGGCATGGGTGGCCCGGGTTCCGGCATGGGTCCAATGATGGGCGGCGGACCCGGACTGCCCGGCCGCGGTGGACGTGGCGGCCTGCCGGGCCGAGGCCCCGGACTCAACCTCAACGCGCCCGCGGCGAAATTGCGGGTCGTGAAGATATTGATCCCGAAAAATTAGGCGCGCGGCGCGCGTCAGAAGTACGTCCGGTTGCCGGTGGTAGGAGCTTGCTTGCAAGCGATGCTCCAGACGCGCCGAAGGACGCGGTTTCGAATCGCCTGCCAGCAGGCTCCGACCCCACGCTGCGTGGAGATCATTCGAGAAAACCCACTCGTCGAATCGGCGGTGGTCGATCTCAGAATGACAAATTTTCCAAGATATCAGCCGCTCCTCAATCTGCTTTAATGACTGGCCAAAACTCCATCCCGCCCGCATTCGCGATCGCGCCCTTTCGCTTCGATGTCACGCCGCCCCTGGGTCACGCGCTGCTGGGCGGCTTGATCATGCCCGCGGTCGCCCACGACGATGCGCTGGAGGCCATCGGCTATGTCCTCCTCGGCGCTGGCGCACCGCTCGTGGTGTGCGCCGTCGACTGGGCCGGATTGCTCAACGAGGCCCATGTCGCGTGGCGCACTGCTCTCGCGGAGGCCGCCGGCACCACGCCGGATCGCGTCGCGGTCCACTGCGTGCACCAACACAACACGCCGTTCGCCTGTCCCGGCGCCCGCGCCGCGGCGGCCCGTTATCCCGAGCTGCCGGAGATGTACAACCTGGATTTCTTCGCCGCCTGCCTCGAGCGGGCGCGCGCCGCGGTGGGCGAGGCGTTGCGCCAACCCCGGCGGATCACCCACGTCGCCCACGGCGAGCACGCGATCGAAGGCGTCGCCTCCAACCGACGCGTTTCCCGCGATGCCAACGGCCGGGTCAACGCCATGCGACTCAGCTCGTGCCCCGACGCCGAACTCCGGGCGCTGCCGATCGGCACGATCGATCCATTGCTGCAGACGGTGGCGTACTTCGACGGGACGGAAAAAATCGTGTCCTGCCATTATTACGCCACGCATCCGATGAGCTATTATCGCGACGGCCGCGTGAGCAGCGATTTCTGCGGGCTCGCCCGGAAACGCCGCCAGGCAGAGGAGCCGGGCTGCACGCACCTCTACTTCACGGGCTGCGCCGGCAACATCACGGCCGGCAAGTATAACGACGGCTCACCCGCCATGCGCGCCACCCTGACCGATCGCATCCACGCCGGCATCGCCGCCTCGGAAGCGCGCCTCGCGCCGGTGCCGCTCGCCACCGTGGCGTGGCGCACCCAGGAGGTCCTGCCCCCGCCGCACGCCGCGCCCACCGCGGCCGAACTCGAGGCGGCCATCGCGCAATCTGACGTGCCGCCGGTCGATCGGATCCTGGCGGCGTTCCGGCTCAGCTGGCTGCGTCGCTCCGAACGCGGCGTGCCGCTGGTCCTGAGCTGCCTGCGGCTGAACGAAATTTCCGTGCTCCATCTGCCCGGCGAGATGTTCATCGAGTATCAGCTGCGCGCCCGGGCCCTGCGGCCCGGTCAGCCGGTCGCGGTGGCGGCCTACGGCGACGACGGACTCTGGTACGTGCCGACGAAGGAGGAGTATCCCAACGGCGGCTACGAGGTCGGGGTCGCCTTCTGCCGCGACGAGGCGGACGGGCTGTTCACCGCCGCGATCCGCCGGCTGCTGGGCTGACCTCGCTGATTTGGCCATTTCGCCTGCAAGGGGCACGGAATCAGCCAACTTCAAATCCATCGTATCACGATTCACGCCCTGACTCTGTTGGAGTGCCCAGGGCACTGGCTTGACCAGAGTGGTGGGGCGGTTCAGGAGGATTGACATGCACAACACGTATTCGATCACGCGCGGGAGCCGCCAATTTCCGGCGATGTTGCGAGCAGCCCAGCGTCGTGGCGTGGCCGTGGTCACCAAAGATGACACGACCGTGGCCTACTTGGTGTCCCGCAACAAATGGGAGGCGATTCTCGAGACCATGGAACTGCTCGCCAATCCGGATTTTCAGCGCCAACTGCGTCGACTCCGAGCCGGGAAGGTAAAGTACTCGACGGAATTGCCCGACTGATGCGCTTTGCCGATCAGGTAACGGACTATGTCAGGCGCCTGGCGCCCGAGCAAAGGCGAGCGATCAAGGCGGCCTTACGCGCGCTGGAATCGGGCAAGGCGACCGACACGCGACCACTGGAAGACGAGTTGGAGGGGTTTTACCGGCTACGCGTCGGCAAGTTTCGCATCGTATATCGTCACGTGCCGGCGGTCGGAATTTCCTGCGAGTTCATCGAAGTGCGCCGGCTCGTCTACGAGCGATTCACGTCGCTGCGGGAGACGCTGGAGGATTGACGCTGCGCGATTCTTTGTTGGCTCGGGAGTTGCCCCCTACTCATCACAAGTTGGAGCGACTGATGCGAGAGGCCATCGTCCGAAACCGGTGCAAGCCGGATTGGGTGGCCGCGACGCAGAAGTATTTGGGACCGATCTGAAGGGGCTCCCCGGGCTGGATCCAATCCAAAAGCACGCTCGAGTCTACAGGACGGAAGGTGTTCGCCGCGCCGTCCACAATTACAGCGATTGCCAAACCTGGCCCTACGGGCATGCGCCTCCGCGTCAGGACTATCTGAATGACTCAGCACTTGTCAGGAATTACAAAGTTCGTGACTTTAACCCCCCGTCGAAACCCTCCGTTGATGACTTTCCCGCTTTACACCGACTTTGCACTGGCTCGCGATCTGCCGGAGTACCGGCTTCGTCGTGGAGACATGGTGCGTCTAGTCGAGCGCCACATCGCACCGGATGGTGAGGAAGGCTATTCGGCGGAAGTGCTCGGAGCGAAGGGTCAGACCCTCGCGGTCATTGCGGTTGCAGCCAAGGCGCTCGAATTGCTGCGGGACGACGAAGTTCTGAGCGTTCGGGGGATTGCCGTCTGAACGCATGCCGGTGCACAGCTGGTATCCTCGGCTTCGTCCGGGCGGTCCGAGGGATCCGGCATGACAAGGTGGCTAGAATCCGCATCGAAGGGCCACGCTTTCGCTGCACTCAAACGCGCCGAGGGAACAAGAAACCCGCCCGCGCTACTTGTCACCCATTAGATGACAACCCGCGCGGGTCTCGCCTCCGACTGGTTCCTACCCCACGCCCAGCTCGCCGTGGAGATGGTGAATCGTCGCGGCGATGTAGTCGATGTGTGCTTCCGTGTGCGTGACGCCCACCGGGATCACCACGAAGCGATGGATCAGATCCTCGGTGCGGGGAAAACTTTCCGCGCGATACGCCGCCTCCGGCCAGCCGGCGCCGAGGTGAAACGGCGTCGCCCCCGGCGCGTGCGCCAGGCCCGTCGCCACATAGGGCCGGCGGTATTGCGCATAGGTTCCGGTCATTTGCTGGCACGGGATCGCCGCCGCCTGCAACCCGGTCCGAAACGCCTCGCGCAACCCTTCCGTGGCCACCCAAAAGTACATTTCGAAGCCCGAGTCACCCGCGGGATCCGGGATGCGGCGAAACTTCAGCCCGGGCAGGCCACCGATGCCCGCGAGCAACCGCGCGCTGAGCATCCGGCAATGCGCGCGAATGCGATCGATCCGCCGGATCTGCGCGAGCGCCACGGCCCCGGTGAGTTCGGACATCCGGAACTGGCTGCCACAAAACGCCGGCTCGCGGGCCTCGATCTGCGCCGCGTGAAAATCGCGCCACTGTCCGAGGTCGTGCATCCGTACCGCCCGCTCGAAAAGCCGCGGATCGTTCGTCGCCACCAGGCCGCCCTCTCCCGTCGTGATGGTTTTCTGCTGCTGAAAGCTGAAGATTGCGATGTCGCCCAGCGAGCCCACGCGCCGGCCCCGATACATCGCGCCCGGACTCTCCGCGCAATCCTCCAGCACCGCGAGGCCCGCTGCCCGCGCCTCGGCGAGGATCGGATCGAGATCCGCGGCGACGCCTTGGAAGTGGATCACCATGACCGCCTTTGTCCGCGCCGTGCGCAGCCGCGTGACCTCGCCCGGGGCGAGGCAAAGAGTGTCGTCGATTTCCGCGAGGACCGGCTTCCCGCCCACGCGTACGATGGCCGTGAAGCAGGATACCCAGCTCCACGCCGGCACGATGACCTCGTCGCCCGGCCCGACCCCGAGCGCGCCCAGCGCCACTTCGAGGGCGGCCGAACCACTCGTGACGCCGAGCGCAAATCTCGTTCCGATCAGGGCGGCGAATTCGCGCTCGAGCGTCGCCACCATGGGCGGCGGCGACTTGGGGTCCGGGCCGTAGTAGCGAAAGAGCGCCTTGCTCCGCAGCACCGCCAACACGAGTTCCTCCTCCTCGCGGCCGATCAGGGCGGAACCGAGCACGGGGGTGGGCACGGGAGTCGGCGGGGGCGCCGGCCTGGCGGCGGAACGCGGGGCAGCGGAAATCACCGGGGAGTTCATGGCAGGAGCGGCGGATTGGCCGCCGAAAACAGTTCGAGGCACTGGATCAAGTTTCGCGCGATATGGTAAGGATCCTTCACGGGCAGGGCAACGACGCGTTCGACCGGCACCCCGTCTCGATCGCGGATCTGGATCCATTCCCCCACCGCCGCATCCGGCTGCGGGAAAACCCGGAAGGCGTACTCGAACACCCGCTCAAACCAGGCGCGCGCCGCGGCGTCGCCCGTCAGCCGGTAACTCAGCAGGCTCGCAAACAGCGCCTCCGAGTGGACCCACCAGAGCTTTTTTTCCCAGCTGTTCCGCACTCCGTTTTCATAGACTGAATCTCCGGGGTGACCCGTCGGCGCGCCGCCCTCGCGATCGGCGAAATGGAGGATTCCCCCGTGCGCCCCATCCCAGCCAACCGTGAGTGCGAACTGCACCGCCTCCGTCGCCCGCGCGAGCCAGTCGACCCGGCCCTCGCGCGCGGCCACCATGAGCAACATCCACAATCCCTCGAGCGCGTGCCCCGGGTTGATGTGCCGGGCCAGGAGCGTGTCGTCGCGCCCGCCGTCCGGCAAAATCAGTTCCGCCATCCGTCCGCCGGGCAAAAGGAAGGTCGCGAAAATATCATGCGCCAACGCGAGCACGCGCGTCCGTGCCAGGTTCGCCCGCGCATCGCCAAGCCCCTCGCCGGCAGCCTGCAGGACGAGCGTCATGTTCAGGCGAATCATCGTCACCGCATAGGACCGGTGCCCGGATGGAACCGGCGCCGGGTGCGTTGGAAAGCCACCGGCGGCGACGCGTTGCTCAATGTGCTCGAAGAGCCGCCAGGCAAAATCCAACGCCGCCCCATCGCCGCACACGCGCGCAAACTCCGCGAAACCCATCACGACAAAACAATCCGCGTAAATGCTCGGCGCCGGTCCGTGACCCGGCACGGCCTCCTTCACCTGCCCGTCCTCGGACAACAGGAACCTACATCGTCCGTCATCGAGCCGGGCGTGGGCGGCCAAAAACCGCGCCGTCTTTTCCGCCTGCGCGAGAAATGGGTCCGCGTCTCCCGGCAGCAGGCCGCCGCGCGTCGCGTCCGCCAGCCGCGACCACAACCAGACAAAGCGGCCCTGCGACCAGGTGAACTTGTCGCGGCTGAGGAGCCGCGTGCCGGCATTGTTCCAGCAGGTAAAAACCCCGCCGAGCTGGCCGTCGATCGCGCGCCACCAGAACGGCACGATCGACTCCGCCAGCGCGGTCCGAATCTTCGGCTGGCAGACTGCGGCCAGGGCCGGCCATTCCGGGGTCGGTGGGTGGCCGAGTGGAAGAGACGGAGATTTCTGGTTCACAAGTGACGATTGTTGGAGGTTTTTGTCGGAGCCTGCTGGCAGGCGATTCGAGACCCAGTCAGTCAGCGCGCGCCGCTTATCGCCTGCAAGCCGGCTCCTACATCTGGCATTGCCCGGTTCAGGTTCTATTCGCGATCTTTTCACCCGACAAGCCGCGCAAGAGTTCGTCGATGTGCGGTGGCACGGGGCGGTGCCGGTTGAGCCACGCCATCCCGCTGAAGACGAAAATCGACACCGCGATCGGCGCCAGCACGCTCATCGCCGGCGTGGCATCCAGCACGTACCGGTTGAGCACAAACATCAGCAACCCCGCCAGAATCGACGCGATGGCCGCCCGGGCATCCGCATGGCGGAAAATGGGCAGCAGTCCAAACAACATCGGCACCGAGATCGGCCCGATCAGCGCTGCAAACCACGAGATCACGAGCCCAAGCACCCCACCAAACCGGTCCGCCTCGATGCCGACAAGCAGGGTCACAAACGTGAACAGCAGCGTCGAAATTCGCGCCACGAGCAGCGACCGGCGCTGATCCATGGCTCGAAAACGCCGGAACATGATCGGCAGGATGTCGCGCGTGATGACCGAGGAAATCGTGTTCGTGTCGGACGTCGTCATCGCCATCGTCGCGGCGAAAAGCGAGGCCAGCACCAGCCCCACGAGTCCCGCGGGCAGAAACTGGCGCGTCAGCAGCACGTACGATTGGGTCGGATCGGCAAGGTGGGGGAGAATCACCGGCGCCGCCCACATGGGAAAAAACATGAACAGCGGCCAGACGAGGTAGAGGGCGCCAGACAGCAGCGCCGAGCGTTTCGCACTTTCCGGCGACGGGGCGCCGATGTAGCGCACGGCGAGGTTCCAGGTGCCGCCATTGTAGCTGAGGGTCGCCGCCGCCACGATTCCGACCAGGAACCACGGCGTGTACGGGCCGTTGAACAACTGGCTGTGTCCCGGCGGCAGCCGGTCCCATACCTCCCACAGGCTGCTGAAACCGCCGAGGTGCCGCAGCACCGCCCAAAAGAGGATCAGCCCGGCCACGACCTGCACCAGGAATTGCAGAAAATCCGTGTAGAGATCCGCCCACAGTCCGCCGACCGTGATGTAGAAAAGCGACACGCCGCCTGAAATCCAGATCCCGGCCGAAATCGGCAGACCGGTGAATCCGTGCAGCAACACACCGATCGCCGCCCACTTTGCGCCCACATCGAAGAGTTTCAGCAGGACGCCGCTCCAGGCCATCAGCTGTTGCGTGGCCACGCTGTAGCGTGTGGCCAGATATTCGGTGGGCGACTCAATGTTGCGCGCCGCGCGCAACCGGGCCCACCGCGGGGCGAACCAATACGCCCCCGCCACGCAGGCCACCACGATCGCCCCCGCCCACCAGACGTACAGCGTGAAGCCATACTGGTAGGCAACCGCGGCATAGGCCACGAACACGGCCCCGCTGTGACCCGAGACATGGTGGGAAATCCCGCCGAGCCACCAGGGAATCTTGCCGCCCGCGACGAAGTAATCGCGCGAACCCTTGATTCTCCGAATCGACACGACCCCGATGATGGCGATGACGAGAAAGAACAACGCGACAACCGCGTAGTCGATGGGTTGCATGGCAAGGAAGTGAACGTGAGCGGTGAGGCGGGACGGCGGAGCGCGGAGAGGCGAATCCGGGGCGGGAAGATGCAGTTATCCGTTGCCGGAAGGGGCGAGCACAATCGGTAATCCCGAGTTCGGGATTCAACCGTGGTTGCATGGCGTGGAGGCCAGTTCCTCCGGGCGGGTTTCGCCTCAATACCGCTGTCCGAGTTTCTTGTAGATGAAACTCAGCAACCACGCCGGGCCGATCGGCAGAAACCTCACGTCCTTGAAGAAGGACGGTTTTTTGCCCTCGATCGTGTGGCCGACAAACTGGCCGATCCACGCGAGCACGAAAACCACCGCGCAAACTTTCCAAACCGCCCAGGGGACGAACACGTCGACGACCACCAGCGCGACATAGCACAATGACATGAAAAACATCATGCCTGCGCTCAGTGCCGGCGATAGCCGCACGTACCCGAGGGTCGCGAGCAGCATCGCCACCAAGGCCCAGTTGAACCACGGCACCACCTCGAGCCAGCGAACGGGGACGGGGATCGTCCAGACGAAACCCAGGAGGCAGCAGAAGATCGCCGGCACACAAATCCAGTGGATCGCTTCGTTGGTGTGGTTCTGGTGACTCTCGCCGTATTCGGCGAACCACTCGTCGGCAGTCTTGCGTCGGGACATCTTGGTGGGTTGGAAGGGCGGACAGTGAAACAGGGCCGCCTCCGCCGGTCAACGATGCGCCGGCGGGGCGATGCGCGGCTCGCCGTTGGAAAGGTCGGATCATCAACCCGACGCCGCACCCAAGCCGATCACCCGTGTCACTTAATACGTGATACCGGGTTTGGCGCGCGGTTGCGAGTGCGCGCGCGGTTGGGCCGCGGCCGCGGGGTTCACGTCGCCGCCCGGCGAATCGCCGGGTGTTTGCCCACGAGGGCGAGCGCGCGATTGAGGAGCGTCACCCCGGGCTCCATCCGGTGCCACGGCGAAGCCCCCGATGGATGCGGCAACGGGATGCAATCGGCGGCGTAGCCACGGTACTCGAGGCGGAACTTCCGCCCGATCGTCTCGACCAGCGGTCGCGCGCCGAGAAACTGGCCAATCGCGAGTTTGCCGACTGGCAGCACCAATTCGGGCCGCAGCAGGGCGAACTCGCGCTCGAGCCAGCCCGAACAGTTCGCCATCTCGTCCGGCGCGGGCACACGATCGCCACCCTCCGGTCGCTTGCCGGGAAAACAACGGCACACCGCGGCGAAATAAACGCGATCCCGCACCTCGTCCTCCGTCCAACCGAGCGCGCCGTGAAACCATTTGAACAGGGTCTTGCCCGCCGTCCATGCGAACGGCCGGCCGAGTTTCGGTTCCTTGTCGCCCGGCGCCTGACCGACCAGCAGCACGCGGCTCGCCACGGGGCGGCCGACGACGACCGGCTTTTGCATGAGCGGGCAACGCCCGCAGGCACGGAGGGCGGCAAGATGGCTTTCGATCGCGGCAACGGTGGGCATGGAAGAAGTGCGGCGTGGTTGGGAGCGGCACATTCGCTGGAAGGCCGGACCCCGCCGAGGCCAAAATGCCGCGGCCAGCGCCGATATCTCCCAACGCGGCCGGAAGCCGCAACCAAGGGGACAACTGCCTTTCCATCGTTCTCGTTCTCGTAATCGTTCCTCGTTCTCGCCGGATTGAGAGAAAGAGAACGAGGAAAGAGAACGATTGGTGCACGCCGAAAATCGTCGCGGTGTGCGACGGTCCGGATCGATATCTCACCGTCACGATGAACCGCTCGCACCCTCTGAATACTGGAGCCGCGGCCCCCCCGCCGCGGTGGTCGAGCGAAACGCGGCGAGGGCGCCGCGTCTCCATGAAATATCCGGGTTAGCGGACCCTTACCGCCTTACCGCCGGTTGCGGTAGCGGTTGAAACTGCCCTTGTGCCGGATCTGGCCCGGCAGGCTGCCCCGCGTGCGCGGTGCGTCGTCCTGGACGGGACGGGCCGCGAACGCGCGGTACTCGAAACCGTCGAGGCGCAGCTCGGGGATTTTCTGGCCAATGAAACGCTGGATGTCGCGGATGTCGTTCGCGTTCTCCGGGGTCACGAGCGTGAACGCGTCGCCCACCGCCTGGGCCCGACCGGTGCGGCCGATGCGGTGGACATAATCCTCCGGCTTCTCCGGTACGTCGTAGTTGATTACATGCGACACGCCGGCGACATCGATGCCGCGAGCGGCGATGTCCGTCGCGACCATCACCTCGTACTTGCCGCTCTTGAAGCCGGCGAGCGCCTCGATGCGCTGGTTCTGCGAACGGTTCGCATGCAGGACCGCGACCGAGTGGTTGCTGGCCTTGAGCCGGCGGGCGATCTTGTCCGCGCCATGCTTGGTGCGGGAAAACACGAGCACGCTGTCGAAGTCGATCTTCGCGAGCATTGCCTCCAGCAGTTCGAATTTCTGTTCCGCGGCCACGGGATAGAGGGCGTGGCTGACGGAGGCGACGACCGAGCGGGCAACCCCGACCTCGACGCGCGTGGGATTGCGGAGCGCGAACGAGGCGACCGCCGCGATTTCGGGCGGGACGGTGGCGGAGAAAAACAGGGTCTGCCGTTCGCGCGGGCAACGGGCGATGATGTCCTTCACCACCGGCAGGAAACCCATGTCGAGCATGCGATCGACCTCGTCGAGCACGAGGATCGAGATGTCGCGGAGGCTGATCGTGCCCTCCTTGAGATAATCCATCAGCCGACCGGGCGTGGCGACGATGATGTCGACGCCGCGCTTGAGTTCGGTGCGCTGATAGCCGTAGCCGACGCCGCCAAAGATCGCGACGGGCCGGAGATCGGTGAACCGCGCGAAGTCGCGAAACGCGGTCTCGACCTGGGCCGCGAGTTCACGCGTCGGTTCGAGCACGAGCACACGCACGCGGCTGTGGGTCCCGAGGCGGGTCAGGATGGGAAGGGCGAAGGCCGCGGTCTTGCCGGTGCCGGTCTGGGCCGAGGCGATGAGATCGCCGCCGCTGAGCACGACGGGAATGGCCCGAAGCTGGATGGGCGTGGGATCCGTGTAACCGGCGGCTTGGACGCCACGCAGGACGGAATCGGAAAGATTGAGAGCTTTAAAAGGCATGGGAGAAACGAGCGAAGAAACGGGAAGGGGCGCGCTCGTCGCGCCCAACCGCACGGGGGCGGCAGAATGAAATCGATCAGGCCGGGCTCGCCGCGGACCGCCGTAACCGGGCGCGCGGAGCCGGAAAAGAAAAAGGACGGAGCCCCAAAGGAGCTCCGTCCCTCGAAAGTCGTTTCGTTAAGAAACGCGATTAGTACCGGCGCTCGCCGCGATCGCGATCGCGACCACCGCCGAAGCCGCCCCGACCACCGCCGCCGCCGCCGCCGCCGAAGCCGCCGCGACCGCCGCCGCCGAAGCCGCCGGAGCGCTCTTCCTTCGGACGGGCTTCATTGACGGTCAATTGACGGCCGCCGAGATCGACGCCGTTCATCTTTTCCGCCGCGACCTTGGCCTCATCGCCCGTGCCCATGGTGACGAACGCGAAACCGCGGGGGCGGCCGGTCATCTTGTCCATGGCGACGTAAACGTCGGTGACGGAGCCGAACTGGCCGAAGGCCGAACGGAGTTCATCTTCGGTGGTCTTGAACGACAGGTTACCGACGTATAGTTTGGAATTACTCATGTGATGTCTCGTAGATCCACCGTCCGCTGCCAGTCCGTTCCCGACTTGGGTTTCGAAATCATCACTTAAGCCAAACGCTCAGCCAACGACTCACCAGATACTGTCACCTAACGCTTTCACTAACGAAGTGGCGATAACCTGCACAGACCGCCCGCCAACGCAAGGGCAATCTCTGACTCCGGCAACGCCCCAAATTGGCCGTCCCACCCCCCGCTGTTTTCGCGGCTCAGATCGAATACTTCGCCCGCACGTCGTCGGGCAGCTCTGTCGCCCGGCCCGACGCGAGCGTGACCAGCGTGTAGTCGCAGTGGCCGTCGCACACGCGCTTGCCGGTGGGCACCTTGTCGATCTCGAAGGTAACGCGGCACCCCGTGGCGGTGAACTGCTCGATCCATGTGCGCACGATCATGCGGTCACCCAGACCGAGCGGTCGTTTGAAATGGATCGTCGCCGATGCCATGAACCAACCGAGCCCCCGCCGGGCAAATTCCGGCATTGCCATGCCATAGCAGCGCTCCATCTGGTCGAACCGCGCGGCGAGCACGTAATCCAGGTACCGCGTGCTGTGCACATGCTGGTAGAGATCGATGTCGTCAGGCCGGACGGCGAGGGCGGTTTCGAATTTCGAGTAAACGTTCATGCCGGGAGTCCACGGGATGAATCAGGAAAATCCGCCCGCCTGCGACGTCTTTTTCCGTCAGGGATGCGTTTGCCTCCGCCTATTCGAGGAATCGGTCGATCAGCCGGCGGTCGCGCTTCGTCGGGCGCCCGCTGCCCTTTTCCCGCCCGAGCAGATGCTGCACGCGCTGCTCGCGCGCTTTCTCAAATTCAGCCGGCGGGGTCAGATCGGAGCAAAAATTCGCCACCAGTTTCGCCCCCACGCGCGACGCGGGCACGCCCAGCACGCGCAAGGTGCGCAAAATCACGCCCTGCCGGACGGTCACGAGTTCGCCCGCGCGCACGTCCCGGGCCGGCTTGGCCACCAGCTCGTTGACCGCTACGCTGCCCGCCCGGCACGCGTCCGTGGCCAGGCTTCGGGTTTTGAAAATCCGCACGGCCCACAACCACTTGTCGAGGCGGGTGGCGGGGATGGCGGCCGGCGTGCTCAAGCGGATCTTCCGTCCAGAAACATGATACACACGGTCCGCTCCCCATCAGGGCTTTGGCGGGGTCGCAGGCCGCCGTCCGCGCGGAAACTCCGCGCGCAGCCAGTCGTCGATCAGACCTTTTTCGTGCCGGAGCGGATCGTTGTCGGAGGCCATCCGGATCTTCATCATGAACCCAAGATCGCGCAGCTTGCGCTGGCCCTGCGCGAGCACGTTGCCGTCGGTATCCGTCACCTGGAAGGAAAGCTCGATCCGCGGCGGATAAATGTCCTTCACGATCCGGACATCGTCCCAACGCGGGCCGAGCCACGGCTCGAAATCTCCCGCCATGTCGATGTCGGTGAACGTCACCGTCAGGAGACACCCCTCCGGCACATAATGCCGCGCCTGCTTGAGGAGGTGATCGCGGAGTTGTTCGAGATAGCCGTCGCGATCCGCATCCGACGCCATGTGGCTGGCGCGCAGGTCGGTGAATTTTCCCGGCTCGAAGAAGAGCACCTCGGCCCGCGGCTTGACCGATGCGGCGGTGAAGCCGTGGACCGCCAGCGCCGGGGCCATCCCCAGCAGCGAAACGAAAAGAATGCGGCGAAATCTCATGGCGGTGCGCTATGACGGAATATAGCACAGAAATGTTCCGGCGCGAATCAGCGGTTGGCCACGTTCCCGAGCATCTGCAGCAGGGTGGTGGTGATCTTCGCCGCGGAGTCTTCGGCCAGGTAGGCGGAGCGGGCGCGCCACGTTTCGTAACCGCCCAGCTTGTGGTGCTCGGCGGTGGGCAGGTAACCATTGTATCCATTGGCCAACTCGATCGTGAACGTCGACTTGAACGGGCTCCGGGCTTTCAGCTCCAGGCCGATCTCCACAAAAACTTCGCAGGGGATGGCGGTGATGCCCAGGGTGCCGATGCGGATGGCCTGCAGTTTCGCATTCACCGTCGCGGGATAGTCGTACATGGCCACGGTTTCGTTGGCGTAGACATCGGGCTGGAGATAGTACGATCCGTCCGCCAGCCGCTTGGCCGTCGTGAGCAGTTTTTTGGCCTGGGCCACTTCAGCGGCGGTGGGTTTGCGTACGCCCAGTTCCAGTGACTGCTCCTTCATCGTGATGGGCGCGTGTTCCTGCCACTTGATCTGCTGGTAGGCCTTGAGCGCGGCGGCGGCGACATCGTTGGCCACAAGGTAGATTTTTTCGTACGGGGCATAGCGCGGCTGAACCTTGTGGAAGAAGTCGCTGTTGTTGATGTCACCGCTCGTCCCGTTCGACAGCATGGCGACAAAGGCGGGGTTGGTCTCGTGGCTCTTCAGCAGCCGGCCCATCACGCTGGCAAAGGCGCCGAAGTAGTCGGAAGACAGTCCGTTTGCCGGCATGCCGCCGACGTAGTGCAGCGAGTAGTTCGCCAGCACCGCGATGGGCTTTCCGGTGGGTGAACGGGCCGCCAGGATCCAGACCTGCGGATCGGTGGGGCCGGCCGGCCGATCCAGATCCTCGCCACCGGAGCGCGGGTTCATGCGGGCGCGATCCTTGTCCGATCCGAATGGGTTGGTGTAGGTGGCTCCAGGTTTGAGCAGCCAGCGGCGGTTGCCGACGTGCCGCGGTTCGTCGGCGTAGGCCCAGCCAACTTGCGCCGGCTCCAGGCGATCCGCCGCCTGCTTGATGCCCGCAGCGATCTGCTTGATCATATATTGGACGTACTCGTCATTAGCCGAGGGCGTCTGGAAACCGATGCCGACCGAGACGCCGGTGTGCGTGTGCGTCGCCGACATGCAGATGCGCTCGACCGGGATGCCGGTGAGCTTGTGGGCCTGGTCTTTGGCGGCCTCCATGATCTCGAGCGTCGTCGCGCACGAATCGATCACGCAGAAGGCGATGCGCGTCGCCCCATCGTCGAGCACCAGGCACCGCGCCGAGAGTGGATCATGCGCCTGCGTGGCCCAGCGCGGTGTCATCGAGCCGCTCATCGGAACGGGAAACTTTTTTGGCGTGATGTCGGCAACGGCCGCGCCGGCCCGCATCTGGGCGGCCGCCTGAACGTCGGTGACAACCGCAAGCAGGAGGGCGAGACCCAGGCCCAGGGCCGCGCGGCGCAGCCCGGAGAGGGAGAGTGTGAAACGGCTGGGCCGGGCAATGGGATTCATTCGTGTCATCGGGAACGAGGTTGGTGGGGGAATATCGATCCAGTTCTTTCCAAGTTGCGACGATTCTTGATCTTTCTCTTGCCTCTTTATCTTTCTCTTTCGTCAGGTGCCTCACCGGCGAATTTTTCGGAGGAGAAAGATTAAGAGAAAGAGGAAAGAGAAAGATGCGGCAGGTGGCGCTGAAAGCCGCCCTGGGCCCCGTCAGAACGATCCCCGCAGCCCGGCGCCAAAGGTCACGCCCGATTGGGTGCTGCGGACTTGGCGGGCATAGCCCGGCGTCGCCGAGCCGTAGTTCAGGAGGATTTGCGGGACATTGAAGATATTGCCGACGCTCGCGGAGATCGACCAGCGTTTCGTCAGTTGATAGGCGGCGTTCAGATCGAGGACCGTGCGGCCCTTGATGTATTGGAAGGCGTCCGGACCAAACGCGGGCTGGGCGGCGCGCTTGTCGAGTCCACGATGGTTCCACTTGGCCATCAGGAGCAGTTGTTTCCGGCTGAACGACACCCCCCAGTTGCCCGAGGTCGGAATGAAGCTGGTGAAATCCGCCTGTTGGTTGCCCTCCAGCTTGAGCTTGGACCCGTTGGCGAAAACCGTGAAGTAGCTGCCCCACGCGCCCAGGTTGCGCAGTGAATGCCGCAGGTTGAACTCCGCTCCCGTGATCCGGGCATCGCCGGCGTTGAATTTCGTGCTCAGGTTCCAGCCGACGTATCTGGCATCGAGGCCGACTTCCTCCAGATCGGCCGCGGTGGCCAGCCGGACCGCCGAGCCGAAGAAATTCTTGATGTCCTTCATGAACACCCCGCCGGTGAAAATGCCGCCCTGCGGCGTGTAATACTCGATCGACAAATCGTAATTGTCGGCCGTCCAGGGGCGCAGGCCGATATTGGCGACGGTGATACTGCCGCGGATGACCGAGGGATCGTTGAGTTGCTCGTCCGTCAGGTCGTTCTCCCGGACGATGGTGTTCGGGATGACGTCGGGGAAATTCGGGCGCCCATAGGTCTTGGCGTAGGCGGCGCGCAGCAGGAGATTCTCCCTGGCCTCAAACGTGAAGTGCAGGCTCGGATAGTAGCCGTCGTAACTGCGATTGCCCCGGAACGCGCGTTCGAGCCGGATCAGGTTCAGTTCTTCCATCGAGCCCACCAGGCCGGCATTCGGTTTGCGGATGCGGGCGCCCGCCGCGGTGTGGGCGAAGGTGCCGTTGCCGTTGCGGACAAACACCGCATCGGGATCGGAAAGCGAGCCCACCCCATCGTCGGTCGTCGTTTCGAAGCGCACGCCGGTCAGCACCTTCAGGCGATTGTTGAACAGGCCGGCCTCCGCCTGCAGGTACAGCGCGGAGACGGTTTCCTCCAGGAATTTGGAATTCGTGCGGCGATAGTTCTCCTCGGCCACGACCTGCGCCGGGGTCTGCGAAAACAGGACCGGGTTCGACTTGAAAGCGGCGAAGGTCCGGTCGACCGAGGTCAACGGGATGTTCCAAAAGCCGTACTTCGAATCCTGTCCCCGGTAAACTTGCATCAGGTAGGGCACTGGAGTGTCGGCCGTCGTGGTGTTGCCGTCCGGGCCGGCATAGTTCCAGGTGCCGCTGTTTTGCCGGGAGTCGACGGCGAGAACACTCTGGTGCCCGCCGACCTGCAACGACGAGGGAAAAGGGAGAAAGGCGAACCGCCGGCGCAGGTTGAAATTGGCGGACCTGACCGTGGACCTCGACGTGTAAGGCGCAGTGGACACCGCGTTGAGCCGATAGTTGGCCGCGTTGTAGATGTCGATCGGTTGATTGTCGTTGCCCAACACGCTGATGCCATTTGGCCGATCCGGTTTTACGTCGCTGAAAGAGACGCGCGCCGGATTGACCAAGGTGGAGCTCATGGTGGAAAAATGATCCTTCTCCGGCCGTTCCCGTGAGTTGGTGGAGTAATTGATGCCCGCGGTGATCTTCCACCGGCCGTCGTCCAGCCGATAGTTGAGATTGGCGGACTCGGTTTCCCCGTAGATCGTCTGGTTGCCGCCGGAGATGGTGACCGCTCCCCGCCCGGTGGCACCCGTGACGAAGTCGTCCCCAAAGGTCAGCGGCACGCCGTTCGCCGGGGTCGGGGTCCCGATTGTGCCGGCATTGATGGTCCAGCTGTTCGTGCCAATATAGATCCCGTATTTGTTGTATTGGGTGCCGAGCGAGAGGACGGAGTTGGGTGTGACCCGCCAGTCGGCTTTGGCGCTGAAGTCGGTGCGTCGCAGGCTGTGCGGGCCGTCGGCAATCGCGTACGCCTGCAGGTAGGGTTTGCTGATCGAGGCTCCGGTGGCGGTGCCGGCGGCGCTGTAGGTCGTGGTGGACAGGTGCTGCTCGCTGAAGCGGTCGCTCTGCATCCCGGTGAGGACGAGGCCGAACCGCTGGTTGATGGGCAGCGTGTAGGTGAAATCGAAACCGGGCCGGATCTTGCGCGTGTTCTTGTCGCCGTTGGTGTGCGGCGTCTTGCCCAGGGTGAAATTCTCGCTGTTCATCACGAGGTTGATGCCGCCGGCAAACTGCGCCCGGCTCGCCTCAAAGGCGCTGCGACTCACCATGTTGACGGAACCGGCGAGCGAGTCGGCGGGGCTCGAGGGCGTGGGCACCTTTGTCACTTCGATCCGGGAGGTGGACGTGAGCGCCTGGGCGAAAACGTAAAACGTGCGATTGCCTCCGGGGATGGCCGTGACCATCGGGGCGCCGTCGGTCGTGAACGCCGTCTTGTCGCCGCCGATCCCGCGAATCGAAACCGAGTCGATCGCGCCGGAGGCGCTGTACTCCGCGGTGAGGCCGGGAAGGAACTTGAGGAATTCGCCGACGTTGCTGCCGAGGATATCCCCGAACGTGTCGGTCGCGATCACGTTTTTGATGTTGGGGGCGAAGCGTTGCTCGTTGGTGGCAAGGGCCGCGGCATCGGTCTCCTTGTTGGAGGCTACGACGAAGCGATCGAGTTCCACGACGCCTTCCTTCGCGGCTGCGCCGTAGCGCTCCTTGCTGGTCAACTCGACGTTGCACTCGACCGACTGGCCGCTGACGACCACGGCCTTCGCGGTCTGGGAGTCGAGGTCGGTGTAGAACACCTCGATCGTCACGTTGCCCGCTGCTACATCCGCGAGCCGGTACGATCCGGACTCATCGGTGAAAGCCAGCAGCGTCGTGCCGGGCACGGCCACGCGCGCGTTGTTCAGGTAGGCGCCGGTCACGGCATTTTTCACGCGGCCCTCGATGGTGCCTGTGCCGGCCGCGGCGGAGGCGGCCGATGCCAGGGGAACCCCCGCGACCATCAAGGCGATGAGGCTGAAGTAGACGAGGCGTTGAATTGTCCGATGGATCAGGCATCGGAACGAGGATCGGATAGGGGAGTCCATGGGGGTGGGTAGCAAACGGACGGTCGCAGCGGGTTTTCGCGGCCAATCCTTGTACGCCGCACGAAACGGGTGTTTTCGCCATCTGAAAATGAAAGTAGCTCCGGATGGTTTGGTCGGATGCTCCCGCGGGTGGTCAAGCGCGGTGAAGGCGCAACCGAAATGAACCAAGGCAGCTCTAAACGCTAATCTGCGCTTATGCCCAGAATCACGGGCAGGGCGAAGGCATGCGTGCGTCGCCTAATCGGCGACGCGCGAGCTCGCAGGGTGGATACCGGAATTTATCAGCGGAGATTAGCGAAGATTAGCGTTCGAAATGGCTTGGCCGGAAGTGCCCGCAGGAAAACGTCACGTTCGGATTTGGCAGTAGGTATGTCCGTGATCGTTATTACAATCTCCGTCGGGCTTCCGCCAGCCAGGTCTCGTGGATCATCCGCGATTTCTCGCGCTCCCACTCGGCCGGAGTGAAGACACACAGCGTCTCGCGGCTCAGCCCGGGCACGCCCTCGCCCAGCGCCCGCACCCCTCCTTCGCGGTGCTCGGTCGCGTACAGTTTGTCCATCGCCACGCCGCGCGCCTGGGCCCACTCGCCGATATGGGTCTCGGGCAGCGCGCGAATGCCCGCCTCGGTCCAATTCGGAAAATCGAGCTGCTGCTCGAGCCACAACGCGACCGGTCGCGTGACGAAGAACGGCCGGTGCCCGACCGCCTTTTCGTAGCCGGTTTCGAAAACGCGGTGCGGGGCTTTGCTCAGTTCTCCTGCGCGCCTTTGCAGATCCTCGAAGTGCCGGAAGGGATCGCGCGGAGGGTTCAATTTGGGGTGGATGATCGAGTCCTCGGTGCCGTTAAAGATCAGGGTCGGCCCGCGGAGTGCATGGAGCGCGTAGATGGTGGCCGCGCGGTCGCCGAGGAAAGTCAGCGCCTTGTACGGCAGGCCCTGGCACATCGGTTTCGAGGTGTCCCAGTACTCGCCCGGTCCGTCGAGATTGCCGCCACCCACCAGCACGCAGGTGTTGAGGCGCGTTTCCACGGCTCCGGCGAGCGAGAGCACGAACGAGCCCATCGAGTAGCCCATTGCGCCGATGCGGGAGGCGTCCACTTCGGGCCGCTGCGCGAGGTAGGAAACGGCCTGCATCACCTCGGTGATCATGAGTCCGCCCAGGCGCCGGCCGAGTTCGTCGGGCGATTGGATCACGTCGTGGGCGCGGGTGCCGGACTTGCGGTTGATGTTGCGCT
Source organism: Opitutaceae bacterium (assembly GCA_044344465.1). Taxonomy (GTDB): domain Bacteria; phylum Verrucomicrobiota; class Verrucomicrobiia; order Opitutales; family Opitutaceae; genus ER46. Next base: position 29,855 of record JBIJCX010000007.1, on the reverse strand, counting down.
CGCCTTCGCCGGCGGGGTCGTAGGTCAGGACGGCCGCGCCGCCCCGGGCGTAGCTGACGCCGGAGTAGAACGCGTACCAACTGAATTTGTCGCCGCCGTGCCCGTTCACCACGATCAGGGCGGGGATCTTCCCTTTCCGCTCCTTCGGCAAATAGAGGATGGCAGGAATCCTCAGGCCGAACTGCGTGCCGTACGTCACGCGCTCGGCGATCACGCCGGGCTCCGGTTCGAATTTCCCGTGGGTCTCGGGTGCGAGCGGGGGCAGCGGATTCGAGACCGACAGGGCGGTCTTGATCTGCTCCCGCCACACGCGCGGCTGATCCGCAGCCAGTACCGTCGAGACCATCGCCAACAGGATTGCCAGGGTTCGCATGTTTGATCCTTCGATCGTTCGATTGCTTGTCGCTGAACTCCTGCATCCCGTCGAGCGAGTTCGGGTGACAGGCTGCCGCGAGCCGAGGCTCGATGAGATCCAAAGGGCCGTGGCGACCAGGGCGGTTTTATACTTGGTACGAAAATTGTCTGCGGATCGCGGCATCCCTGCGCTCACGCGCAGGGCTACAATGAAGGCGTAGCCCGCCGCGTGAGCGGCGGGACCGAACGCAGATCCGCGAAGAATTGGGTCGCAGCGTATAAGCGAGTGATGACGTATACTCATGGTTGGATGATGTAAGGGCATCGGATTGGATATTTTTAGCCGTATCCAAGCAATTCAACCACGGATGGGCGTGACGCGGCTGCGCCGCAACCGAAGGAACGGAGAGATCATTGCCCACGGAACACACAGAATACACAGATACCCAATCCTTGGTCGCCTTCGGCGCGGCCAGAAGCGGGCAATCTTCCGTGTATTCCGTGTGTTCCGTGGGCCAAGGGATTGAAGGAATTGGATCTCGCCGGCTTGCACACCAAATGGGGCGCACTGTCACGGCGTGAAATCTGTATCCCGCCCGCAGCATCCGTGCCCATCTGGGTTCATCCGTGGTGTTTGAATGAATTGTTGGCTTTCAGTTGGTCAGAAACGAGACCTCGTCGGAGGTCAGCTTCATCGCCTCGGGAATACGGGAAAAGTCGAGTTCGTGGAGTTGTACGACAATCGTGTTCAGCCCTGGCCGGGTCGGGGCGGAGAATTCTTCGCCGGGTTTGACCGGCTCGCCATTCACCCAGAGTCCCTTGGCATCAGCGTTCAGGCGGAAAGTCGCCGGTCCGCCCTTGGCCGAGTGAAACTGGGTGGCCGCGAAGAGCCCGCGAATCGTTGCGGTTCGCTTGGGCACGGCCGTCTCAAACACGTCCTTCGGCAGGGCGCCGTTGGCGAGCGAGAAGGCGGGCATCCAGTCCGGGAGCGTGAAGTCACCGCGGATCAGTTGCTCCAGCGGGACGAGTTGAAGCCGGCTTGAGACCGGAAAAATCTTCCAAGCCCGGGCGACCCCGCCCTTGGCCGCGTCGTACTCGCCGGGCTTGCCCAGCACCGAAAGGAATTTGACCAGGTCGAATCGCTCCTCCGGCAGGAGCGTATCGAGGAGACCGGCCGGCATCAGGGAACCGACACTGGTGCGCTGGGTGATGTCCTTCGCCGGAATCGAGATTTCCCGATCCGACGCGTCGCGCACCACCACCTCGTGGGCGTTTTCGCGCACGACCATGCCGCTGAATTGCCGATCCTTCGTCGTGATGAGCTCCGTGTGGTAGCCCTGTTTGAGCTTCGCGTTCGGATAGAGCAGCGACTCCAGCAGATAGTCGGGCTGGGCACTCGCCCCGATGCTGGTCAGGTCGGGGCCGACCTTGCCGCCGGCGCCACCGATGGCATGGCAGGCGAGGCACGCGAGTTCGGCGCGCCGGTAAATGCGCTCGCCGCGGGCCGCATCGCCTTTCGCGACCGCTTCCTGCGCGAAACTTTGGAGTTCGGCGGACGAAAGCTGCACGTTGGCGAGGGTCAGGCCCGCGATTTTCATCAACGACTGTACCAGCGCTTGATTCTGGCTGCCTTCGCGCGCGGGACGCAGCCCGGCTTGTGCCACCTCGGGCGGCAATTGGTCCTGGGTCAGCTTCGCGGCAAGTTTCTCGCCCGCGCCGCGAACACCGAGCAGCGCGCGCCAGAGCGACTGCGCCTCGGCCGGATCAGTCGTGAGCCGGAGAACGGCCACGATGTCGTCGAGCGACGCCGTCAGGTTCAAGGCGGCGAGGGCTACGACCGCCTCGCCTCGAATTTGCGGGCGCGTCGCCTCGCGCGCCAAGCGGGTCAAATCGGCCACCACCGCGGTGCCGCCGATGGCGCGCAAGGCGGCAAACGCGCTCGCACGTTCGCGGGCCGACGTTTCCGCGCCGCCGGCGATTTGAACCAGCCTCGGGCTGAACTTTGCGAGCTTCCACGCTTCGACGAGTTGGATCGCCGCGATGCGCCCGGGTTCGCTTTTTCCGGCGAGCACCGAGCCCAGGCCTGTGAGATCGCCCTCCGGAATGGTTTTTCGCAGCCGCGCCGCATCGCCCAGCGCCGTCAGCGCAAGGGGCGTCGTTTGATCGTCGAATCCGCCGGCGATCGCCTGATCGAAAAGCCGGCGCAATTCCCGCGCGCCGCCGGCGGTCCCGATCAGTTCGATCCACGGCCCGGCGCCATCACGGGGTAGGACTCTATTTTCGAGCAACGGCGCCAGCACCGCACTGGCGAGGGCGGGCTCGACGGCCTTGAGGGCAAACTCGAGCTGCTTTTCCCGGCCCTCGGGTTGCCACGCCCGCGACTTGACGGCGGCCAGCCATGGGGTCGCGAGTTCGTTGACGGTCAGCCAAAGCGCGTAGTCGAGAAAGGAATCCATCGGCTGCTCGAGCACGGTCAGGGCGAGCTCCGCCGCGCGCGCCGAGCCGAGTTTCCCCAGCGTCCGCACCGTCTCGAGGCGCACGCGTGGATGCGGATCGGCGATGAGCGGCGTCAGTTGGGCCAGCGTGGCGTCGGCGGGAAGCGCGCGCAAAGCCGCGGCGCGCACCCGATGATCCTGGGCGGCGAGGAGCCCGGCTACCTGCTCCGGCCGCGGGCGATTGAAGGCCTGATGCAGCCACACGACCTGCAGTTGCGCGAGCTCGTCAGGGCGGGCCGTCGCCCACTGGGCCAGATCGGCCAGCACCGCTTCGGCGCCGCGCTCCACCAAGACGCGGCGCGCGCGTTCGCGGTCGTAGCTGTTCGGCGAACTCAGGGCATCGAAGAGTTCGTTGTTTTTCCGCGCCGTGAAATCAACCTTGGGCAGCAGCGCCCGCCCTTTCGCTGTTATCTTCCAGATGCGGCCGTGCTTCTTGTCGCGGCGCGGTTCCCGGAAATCCACCCCGCTGTGCTGGATGATCGGGTTGCTCCAGTCGGCCAGATACAACGCCCCGTCGGGCCCCATTTTGACGTCCAGCGGCCGGAAGTGCTGATCGGTCGAACGCACCACATTGGGCATCGGCCGCGTCACGTAGGCGGCGCCATTTTCGCTCAGTTTGAACCGCACGACGGTGTGGGCGCGAAAATCGCAGGTTACGACGTCGCCCTGCCAGTCGGCCGGAAAATGCCGGCTGCGGATGATCTCAATCCCGATGAACTTTGGGTAGGTCCCGGGGCTGACGCTGCCCAGCACCCGGCGTTTCGGCGCGAGCGTGTCGTAGGTCGCACCCGGCACGCCCCAGTTGATGCCGAAGTGACCGGCGCCGTCGGTGACAAATGACTGCCCGAAATCATCGAACTGGTGGCCCCAGGGGTTCACCCAGCCGCGGAACACCAGCTCCATTCGTTCGTCGCGGGGATCAAAGCGGAAGATTCCGCCCGCACTGTGGCGCACGAGACCGTGGGGAGTTTCTATATTACTCCGTGAATAGACAGATTGGTTCAGGTAAAGCCGGCCGTCCGGTCCCCATCGCAATCCGTGTACAATCTGGTGTCCGTCCTCGTACCCAAAACCCCGGAGGATCGTGCGACGCTGGTCCGCCTTGCCGTCGCCGTCGGTGTCCTTCAGGTGGATGAGCTGGGCATTTTGCGTGACGTAGGCGCCGCCATCGCCCGGCTCGACCGAGGTCGGGATGAGCAGGTCGTCGGCGAAGACGGTTTGCTTGTCCGCGCGTCCGCTGCCCCGGGTGTCCTCCAGCACGAGGATCCGGTCGGCGGCGGTCTGCCCGGGTTCAAGTTGCGGATACGCTTCCGAGGTCGCGACCCAGAGCCGGCCCTGCGGATCGAAATTCATCTGGATGGGCTTGGTCAGCAGCGGATTCTCCGCCCACAAACTGACTTCCAGGCCTTCCGCCACTTCGAAGTTCGGCCGCGCCAATGGCTCATTGCGGCCAAAGTCGCGAGGCTTCACGAGCCCGTAGGCCGTCGTTTCGACGCCGCTGCCGGCGGGCGCATTTGCACCCGGCGATGCCGCCGGTGCCACGGCGATTGATGCGGTTCGCCGCGGAATTTCAGGAACGTCGATCGGTGCGAGCGAGCGCAGCCGGGCGATCCGCTTCTCCTCCGCCGCGACCGAGTCGTCGAACCGCACGATTTCGTCCCGGATGTGATCGCCCTGGTGGTTTTTGAGGAATCCGAATGTGTAGACGAAATTGTTCGGCCGCGACCGGTGGTGGAACCAATCGTTTTTGCGGAGAATCGATTGGCGCAACCGCTCGGACTGCGGGCTCGAGCGCCAGGCGCCGGGTCGGCCGAAGAATCGATCTTCGATGATTTCAGCGGCGAGGCGGTAGCCTTTTTCACTCAAAGCGATTCCGTTGCCCGAAAATTCCCGGCTCCCCGCGCGCTCCATCGGTGTTCGGAGGGCGTCGAAGAGCGAAACGAAGGGCAGCGTGCGGCTCGTCGCGATCTCCCGGATGGCAGCATCGTAGCGCTCGAGCTGTTGGTTGTGCGGCCGCGCACCCGGCCACGGCGGACCGAGATCCGCGTGTGGCGTGGGCCCGATCAGCACCACGCGCGGGCGGGGCGAACGCTGCTCGATCGCGTCGAGCAGCCGGAGGTAGTCCGCCTTGAAGCTGGCCAGGCCCGCGTCGCCCGCAAAGGAGCTCGCCATGCCGTAACCGATCATGACCACGGTCGGCTTCGTTTCGTCCAACTGGCGCAGCAGTTGTTTCCAGCCTTCGCCCGGCGGATCCCAACCCGCCTGAACTTGACTCAAGCCGCGTCGGGAATCGCCGGCCGGACTGTCTGCGCTCCAGCCGAGATTCCGGAAAACCACATTCAGCCCGGGAAACCGGCTCGTCAGCATCAGCTCGATCCAGCCGGCCGATCGCTCGCCCTCGATCAGCCCGTCGCCGAGGAGGATGACGCGGTCGCCCTCCTTCAGCACAAGCGCGGCGGGCGTCTCGGCCGCCGCGAGTGGCGAAAAAAACCACAGGCAACCAAGAAGGGCGAGGGCACGAACCCCGGTGCCGCGCGGCCGGTAATGGGGCATGATGATGACGCGAGTTACAATCAGGCGCGACCGGCCAGGCTGCGGTGGAGGAGATTCGTCGTGATGCGCTGCACCCGGGCATCGGGGCCGTGCGGCCGTACCCAGTGATCCCAAGGGAGAATGTGGCCGGGAGGCGACGCGAGACCCTGCACCCACCAGCACGTCGAGGCGTTGAACACAAAATTGCCTTTTGGCCCGTCGTAGATCGTCGCGGTCCAGCGCGCCGGGGTCAGATCGCCGCTGAGGGCGACGCCCTCCGGTCCGATCAAATCTTTTTTCGGCGAGCCCGTCACCTTGTCGCGCCAGGCGGCCGTGCGCCAGAGTCCGGTTTTGCTTTGCACGATGCCCTCGGCGACCACCTGCAGCCCCGGCAAATCGGCCGGATCCCCGTGCCACTCCCAGCCGACGAGCCCGGGGATCGCATCGCCTTTCTTCATCCCCGTGCCCTCGAATATCCAGTGCTCGGGGCGGGTCACGATCCAGTCACCGCAGCCGTCGAAGGGCAGCGTGGTGCGCGCCCCGATGATAAGGTTTTCGCTCGGGGCATCATCGATGGGAAACGGGCCCATCCCGGCGGCGGCCTCGGCCGCATTGAGGCCGCCGTAACGCCCGGCGCGACTGATCAGGCGATCCGGACGCCCGCTGCCCGAGGGAGTATAGGGGCTGACGTAGCAGCACGTGTTGCCGGAGAGGAACAGGGTGTTGACCCCGCCATCGATCAGTCGCTTCACGCTATGATATTGGCGCAGATCCCAATACTCGTCGTGCCCGACGCTCAAGAAAGTCCGGCAACTCAATCCCCGCTCCGGCGTCAGCAAGTCGTGATTCGAGCAATAGCTGACATCGTAGCCGTGCTGCTCCAGCCAATAGCACAGTGGAAACTCCCAGTACAAAAACTCGCCGGAGCCCACGGAAAAATGCGGCGCCATGCACTCCATCTGCAGATAACGGCCATACGGCCGGTCGAAGCTGACATCGACGCCCGACTTTTGCACGCCGGCCGGATTTGAGTACAGCGAATAGGCGTCCGGCCAGCGATTGTAGGCCTGCCAGGTGTTGTCGCTACATTGGAAAAGTATATCGGCGGGCCGGTTGTCGCGGACGATGAAGACGACGTAACTCTGCCAACTGGGTTCGTAGGCGTTGGGCGACACCGTGCTCAACCGGCCGAGATAAACGCCGCTCAACCAGTCCGAGGGAATGGTGAGCCGGGTCGACGGTTCCCACCGACATTCCGCCGCGCGGCGCGAGCCCGGTTCCGGCAGGCGCTGGGTCGTGCCCGGAAGCGGGCCGAGGGTCGTCACGCGGCGCGCACCCTTGCCGCCGTAGAACCCCATGCGAAAAATCTCCAGGGTGAAGGGGCGCGCCGGCTCCGTGCTGACCATGATATCGAGCGTCTCGCCCGCGGCGATGCTCTGGTGCGAGCAGTAACCCTCAATCGCCGGCGTGCGGTAGCCTCGCGCCGGCTTGTCGAGCTTGACCCGCGTGAGCTGCCAGTCGTCGCCGGGTTTGCTATTCTCCCGGGCGATCACGCTCGCTTGTCGACCCAGGCCTTGCGCGGCGTGCGCCTGACCGCCGACCCCGTTTTCCACCCACGCGCCCGCCAGCGCCGCAGCGGTCCCTTGGAGAAATCGCCGACGACCGATGGGTGAGGATTCTGGTGTCTTCATAGAAGGTGACGGTCGTCGTGCTGCCGGTGAGCCCCGGTGGCACGCGCCGGCCGGGCCGATCCTGCGCCGAGGCGCGGGACCAGTGTTGAGCGATTCAGCCGATCAAAACGTGCCCCGGATTCCGATCGTGATCGGAACCCCAAACTCTTCCGTCCGGAGTTGCTGGGCATACTTGGGGGTGTCGGATCCGTAATAGACGGTCCTTTGGGGCACATTGAAGACATTGTTGACGCTCGCCTGCAACGAAAGCCGCTGGGTGAAGTGCCAGGCCAGGCTGAGGTCGAGGGTGGTGCGCGCCTTGAAGTACGAAAAGGCATCCAGGCCGAAAGCCGGCTGGGCCGTGCGTTTGTCGAGCCCGCGGTAATTCCACCGCGCCACGAGGCTGATTTGCTTCCGGCTGAACGAGGCGCCCCAGTTGCCGCTGGTCGGAATAAAGCTCTGGAAGTTTGCCTGCTGATTACCCTCCAGTTTGAGCTTCGTGGCGTTGGCAAACACGGTGAAGTGCTGGCCCCATTTCCCCACGGCGCGGAGCGAGTGCCGGACATTGAATTCGGCCCCGGTGATGCGGGCATCCCCGGCGTTGAACTTCGTCGACAAATTCCAGCCGACGTAACGGGGGTCGTCGATGCCCACCTCCTGCAGATCGGCGAGCGTCGCAAATCTCACGGCGGTGCCGAAGAAGTTCTTTATCTCTTTCAGGAAAACACCGGCGCTGAACAGACCGCCCTGCGACGTGTAGTACTCGAACGACAGATCGTAGTTGTCCGCCGTCCACGGCCGCAGGTTCGAATTGCGCACGGTGATCGAGCCATGCACGACGGTGGGGTCGGCCGCCTCCTGTTCCGTGAGATCCCGCTCCGAGATGACCGTGCGCGGGATGACATCGGCGAAGGCCGGCCGCCCGTAGGTCCTGGCGTACGCGGCCCGCGCGAGAAAGTTCTCCCTGACGTCATAGGTCAGGTGCAGGCTCGGGTAATAGCCATCGTAGCTGCGGTTCGAAAAGGCGGCGCGCTCCTTCAGCACGAGACGAAGCTCCTCCATCGAGCCGACGGCGCCGGCCTCGGGCTTGCGGATGCGCTGACCCTGGGCATTGCGGAGGAAGGCGCCCGCGGCGTTGCGTTGAAAGACGGCATTGGGATCGTTCAGCGCACCCTCGCCTTGGCCCGTCGTCTTCTCGAAACGGACGCCCGTGAGGAGCTTCAAGCGGCTGGAAAACAAACGCGCCTCGGCCTGAACATACAGCGCGGAGGCCGACTCCTTTATATACTCGGAATTCGTGATGCGCGTGGTCTCCTGGGCCACGATCTGCGCCGGCGTCTGGGAGAACAGGATCGGGTTGGCCTGGTAGGCAGTAAGAGCATGGCGCGGCGAGAGCCAGGGAATGTTTTTGAAGCCGTAGAAGGAATCCTGGTTCTTGTACACCTGCATGAGGTACGCCGACGGATTCTCGTTGGTGAGGGGATTGCCGTCGGATCCATTATGGGTCCAGGTCCTGGTCTCCGTGCGCACATCGAGGGTCTGGACGCGATGGGAGCCGCCAATTTGCAGCGCGGCGGGGAACGGGAGGACGTCCAATCCGCGGCGGATGTTGAGATTGCCCGACCGGACGCCCGCGTCGCTGTGGTACGGCGTGTCATTGGCATTGGCGACGTAGTAATTCGCGATGTTGTAGATATCGACCTCCCGGTTGCTGTTGTCGAAGATTTGGATGGAGCCGGGACGGTCGGGCGTGCCCTGGGAAAAGACGGCTCGGACCGGAACCAATAGCACCGCATTCAAATTGTTAAAATGTCCGGCGCCGGTGTTGTCGCGGATCCAATCGGAGGTGGAGTTGCTGACCCCGCTTTCGATTTTCCACCGGCCATCGTTGAAACGATAGTTCAGGTTGGACAGGACCGTCCCACCTTCGATGCTTTGGCTGGTCGGGTTAATGGTCACGCTGCCACGGCCCGTGGCACCGTTGGTGAAATCCTCGCCATAGGTCATCGGAATCCCGGTCGCCGGCGTCGGCGTGCCGTTGGTGCCGGTGGTGATGGTCCAATTGAGCGTGCCGATGACGTTCGAGAACCGGTTCCAATTCGCGCCAAACGAGAGGACCGAATGGGGTGTGGCGCGCCAGTCGGCCTTGAGGCTCAGGGTATTCCGCGTCTTTGACACCGGACCGTCCTGCACGCGATATGACGAGAGATACGGCCGGCTGATGGTCGCGCCGGTACCGGCGCCCGTCGTGCTAAAGGTTGTAGTCGAGAGGTGCTGCTCGTGAAAGCGATTGCTCTGCATGCCGGTGAACACGAGGCCGAAGTTCTTGCCGATCGGCAGGGTGTAGTCGAAGTCGAAGCTGGGCCGGATGGCATAGGCCTTCTTGTCGGTATTGGAAAACGGCACCCGGACGGTGGTGAGGTTCTCGCTGTTGGCGGTGAGGCTGACTCCGACCCGCAACTCCGCGCGGCTCCGCTCGAACGCGCTCTTGCTGATCATGTTGATGGAACCTGCGAGCGAGTCGGCCGCCGACGACGGGACGGGAACCTTCGTGACGTCGACCCGCGAAATGTCGTTCAAGGACAGGCTGTCCACGTTGAAGGTGCGCCCGCCGCCGAAGAACATGTTCACGCTCACCATGGGCGCACCGTCGGCGGTGAACGAGGTCATGCCGCCACCAATGCCGCGCACGGAGATCTCGAAGATGGTCTCCTGGCCGTATTCGGCCGTGAGCCCTGGGATGAACTTCAGGAATTCGCCGACCGCACCGCCGACCACATTGCCGAGCGAGTCGGCTGACATCACATTCTTGATGTTGGGGGCAAAGCGCTGCTCGTTGACGGCGATGGCCTGGGCGTCCGTCTCCTTGTCGGCCGAGACGACCAGTCGATTCAGTTTCGTGATCCCGGACGTGGTGCCATAGCGCGCGACACTCGTCAGACCCACGTCGTGTTCGAGTACTCCGCCCGCGGGCACGACCAAGGGAATCTCCACCGGATCCAAGTCGGTGTAGAACACCTGCAGAGCGACCGGTCCGCTGACCAGGTTGACCAATTGATACATGCCAAACTGATCCGTGAAGGTAATCAGATCCGTGCCCTTAACCGAGACGCGGGCGTTGTTGAGGTATTGGCCGGTGACCGCGTTTTGTACCCGGCCGGTGATCTCGCCGCGGCCGGCGGACGCCGCGAAAGCGTGGGGTCCACCCGCGGCGATCAATGCGACCAGACCGAAGCAGGGGAGGAGTTTGAGTGCCCAATGCGTCACGCATCGGAAGGCGGAGTGGAGGCAGAATTTCATGGGTGGGGTAGAAATACGGGCGGCCGTGCGAAAGGGTACGCGGCCACCGGCATCGATGACGGCGGACAGTACGGAGATATCATCGATCCTAAAGCAAAATCCCGGTCATCATAATCTTCGCCGTCTTCGGGCACCAATCAGTTTTTCTTCAGATCGCCGGGATTGCGCGGAGCGACCGGGAGTTGCCACTGTTCGTCGAAGTAGCCGGCCTGTAGCACGTGGTCTTCCAGCGGCTCGGTCGCCGACCGTGCGGAGTCGATTTTCAGGATCGCCCAGTCACCCCAGCGCGGGAACAGCAGGTAGTTGAGTTTCGCCAGTTCGGATTCGCGAAAGGTGTGGCCGCTGTTGAGGACGACATAGTGCTCGCCGGCTCCCGGCAGCGGATTGGGTGCGATCAGAGCGGGAAAGTGTTCGCTCGACGCGAGCCGCTGGCCGCCGAGCCGCAGCGACTCTTTGGACCAGGTCAGCGGCAAGTACGGCAGCACATTGGCGATCCACGAATTGCTGCCCGGATCGCCGAACAAGATCAGGTTTCGGCCCTGCACGTCGGCGGGCGTCACATCGACGTCGTTCTTGATCGGGAGCTCGCCGCGAAAGTAGTGATGCCACTCGTGGGCGAACCGGCGCAGACTGGCGTCAGCATAGGCCTGTACCGCGACATTCCAGGGCTGGCCGGTACCGCGCACGCAGAGGAAAGGTGTCGTGAACGCGTCGTCGATCGGACCCTGCAGGCCGGGACGTTTGCCGCGGTGGCGGGCCCCGGCGGTCGCTGGTTCGATTCGCCACTGGCCGTCGCGCCGCGCCAAAACGATCCGTCCGTCGGTGGCCGGCACGGGGCGGGGAAACGGCAGGTCGGCGGCTCCGATCCGCAGTGTCGCGGGGGACGATGGAAGCTGCGCGTTGACGATGGCAAACCGCGTGATGTTGCGCGGCTCGTCGACGATCAGGACATCGTCCGCCAGCCGGGCCGACAATTCGGCGCGCGCGTAATGCCGCTCGAGCTGCAGTACCTCCAGCCAGTGGCAGCGGTTGTACTTGAGCGTCCAGGTGACGAACCGCAGTTCGCGCGGACGCCGCGGGGCCGCGGCCACATGCTCGCCAATCCGCCGCAGCTGCTCGGCGTGCGTCACCGGATCGATGGCGTGGCCCGTACCGGGCGAGATGAGGTTGGTCATGGTCAATCCCTCGCGCCGCATCGCTTCGCCCATCAGCACGTGGGCCTGGAAGAAGGGATCCTTTTCGCCCATGCAGGCAATCGCCGGCACCACTCCGGCGTTCGCGGCGTAGTCCTGCGAGTCGAGCAGGTGCAGGCCGAGTTCCTGATGGTCGGGCAGCGGACCGACTTTCACGAAGTTCGGCATCGGTGTCTCCGAGAAACGGTGCGTGTCCACATAGCCGCAATACGGACCGAGCGCGATGAACCGGTCCGGATGCTTCAGCCCGAGGTGCCAGGTGCCCGATGCGCCCATCGACATGCCGCGCAGCACAATCCGGTCGCGGTCAATCTGGTAGCGGCGGCAAACATCCTCGATGGCTTCGAGGACATCGGTCTCGCCCGACCAGCGGTAGCAGTTCTCCACGCGTCCCAGCGGATGGAGTTCGATATACGGCTGGTCGGGTGGCGAAGCGCTCGCGCCGTCGCCCTCGTCAAAGCGCGCGATGAACCGCAGCTCGGCCATGCCGACCGGCCGCGTGCTGCCATGCAGCACGACATCCAAGCGCATGGGTTGGCCGGCGTGGTAGTGTCGCGGCACGATCAGGCCATACGGCTGCACCGAACCATCGACGCTCGACAAATACCCGAGGGCGAGCTTGCCGCGCCGCGGCCCACCGGGCGGTGACTCGCTTGCTGGCGCCGTCAGACGTTCACGCGTGCGCCGGATCGCTTTTTCCAAGAGCCGGATATCCCCGGGCGTAAATTCGCGGTCGTAGCGCAGCGCCCACGCCAGGCCCTTCGCGAAGATCGCCGCATCGACCCAAGCGGCGGGCGTTCGCCCTGAGAGCTGATCCAGCGACGCCTGCAGCTCCGCCGCGCTTCGCTCAAACGTCTGTCGTTGGGTCTCGGTCAGCGGCTGCGCCGACTGCGCTCGAATCTCCGATGACCCAGCGGCGCTGACAACGATGACGGCTGCGCAAAGGAAAATAGATCGAAGCACGAGGGTGGGGGTTTCGAAGCCGTCACGAATGAAACCGCCGCTGGCTGGCCGAGGTGCAGGGCGGGAGAAACGGATTGGTTAACGGCCCTCGGGATACTCGACCTGCAACACGATGTCGCGGAGAAACGCCTTCTCGGCTCCGCCACCCGCCGGCCGGCGCAAGACAAACACGTTCGAGCCCGGCTTGATCAGGTCCGCATCGAGGGCGAATTTCACCCGGTCGCCGTCCGTGGTTCCTCGCTCGAGCAACCGCCCGTTGCAGGTCACTGCCACGGACGCGATGCTCGCTGCCGGCTGGATCCATAGCTCCGCCGTCAGCTTGGGCCGGAAGCGGCCATTTTTCGCGGCCGGGGTCTCGTCGCCAACCGGCAGCGGGACGCTCAGCGGCGCGGACGTGATCTCCAGCGGGAAGAGCGGATTCAATGGGCGCTCGTGAAAGAAGGTATTGCTCTTGGGCACGAAGTTGGAGGGCGGCTGCCGCGTTCCGCGCCAGTTCACGAAGTAGAGCTTGTTCTTCCCGGCGAGCGACGCCGGGTCGCCGATTTGCCTCAACAGCGGGTGGGTGGGCGTGAACATGTTGAACAGGTACACGCCATCCGCTCCCGCCTTGAGGGCGACGGCGGCCCGCCCGCTCCAGCTCTCGAGTGAGTTTCGGCGCTCGTCCATCGGCCGCTCCGGAGTCGCGGTGACCCAGGTGAGCTTCTCGGTCAGGCTGAATTCCCTCGCTGGCACCCGCGGATCGAGGACGGCGACCGGAGCATCCATCGAGGGATAAACGGGGACGCCGTGCTGATGTCCGAGCCGCACGCTGTATTCCCACGGGTTCAGGCGGAAATAGCCGCCGGTGGCCAGCAGGTCCGTCAGGCCCTCGCGCAGCCAACGTTCCAGATCGATGCCAATCGTCCGGCAGTACTCCACGGAGTCCGGGACGCGGATCGCGATCAGTATCGGCCGTCCGCGGCGGGTGCCAGCTGCCTCTGCCATCGCGCGAATGCGACGCATCATTTCGGTCAACAATTCACGTTCGCCGTCGCCCACCGCACCGTTGTACGCATGCGACTTGAAGAGCACCGGGTGGCGGAAGAAATCCAATTCCACGCCGTCCACATCGTAGCGGGTGCAGACCTCCTGTATATAGCGCACGGTGAGCTCGCGCACGGCGGCCTGGCCGTAGTCCACCGCGGTCCATTGGCCGTACAGTGGCTTCTTGGCTTCAGAGCCAAGCAGATATTCCGGGTGATCGACCTTGAGTTGGGGGCGCAGGGCGGCGTTGGCTGCGTCATGGGTGTCGTTCATGCGCATCGAGCAGAAGACCTCGATCTTCCTGGCGTGGCAGAACTCGAGCATGACCTGGAGCGGATCCGTGCCCTGGCTGAGCAAGCCGCTCATGAGCGAGTTTGGGAAACTCCCTTTGCGATGCGTGGTCAGGTTCTCCGCGACGTCGGTGCGATGCAGCACGCTGCCGAAACAGCGGATCGAGCAATAGAAGATCGTGTCGACCTGCGAGCCGACGAGCGGCGAAGTCCGTAACCGGAGGAACTGGTCGACGACGGGCACGCCCGCCTTCATCGGTGCGAGGCTGTCATCGCCGTCGTTGTTGAGGATGATGCGCCGCGGCCGATGCGCCGCCTGCTGGCGCCGCGCGGCCAAGGTCGCGCCCGACGCGGCCGTCTGGAGCTGGGCGGGAGCGCCGCCAGGTGCCGTGGGCGCCGCGCCCGCGGCAACGACGGCGGTCGCGAAGATCGCGACGGCCGTTAAGACCGCGAGGGGCTGAAGGGTCGTTAGGTGCATGCGCATCCAGATGGTTTTGCTTTCGCGTGATTGTCACGACCTCACTTCGCCGGCGGAGCCCAGATGACGACACCCATGTGGTAGCGGCGATGGGCGGGCGTGCCGTTGCTGTAATAAGCGGTGAGCACGTTGCCGTCGCGCATCTGAGTGCTCGCGGGATAACCGCAATCGCCGCTGACCAGATCGTTCACCAGGGTCAGCGGTTCGCCCCAGGTTTTGCCCTCGTCCGCGCTCAGCTTGGCGAGGACGCCGAACTGTCCCGTGACGCGGTTGCCGTAGGTCAAAAGCAAACGGCCGTCCTGCAGGCGTGCAAGGTGCGCCGGATGTTGCATGGCTCCGCTGAGTGGATCGGCGGCAATCCAGGTCTTGCCGTCATCCTCGGAGCGGAAGAGGTCGAGTCGCAGCTTGGTTGGGCCGAGCGAGCGGGCTGCCGCCAGCCACCGTCCGGCACCCAGATGGAAGATCGCCGTCTCGTTGTTGGCGCCGCTGATGCGCGACTGTACCTCCCAAGCCTTGCCATCGTTCGTGCTGCGCAACATCCACAGCCCATCCTTTTTGGTCTGCAAGTCCCGCGTGTAGCAAGCCATGCGCAGCGCACCGTCACCACCCGGCAAAATGTCGCCGAACGGAATATACGGTGTCCGGCCAGCGGGTGCCCGTGGAAACGATTCCTTGTCAATCTGCCAATTCTTGCCGCCGTCCTTGGAGCGGCAGATCCACGGGGCTAACACCTCCACGGGGGACATCCCTTTGCCTTGGCTGTCTTGCTTGAGCGACCAACCAGAGGAGAGTACAAGCAGGTCCCCGTTGTTGGCCCGGCCCGCCGCCACGTTCATGCGATTGGCTGACGCTTCGTGTGGCGCGGCCGTCCCGCGCTTGGACCAAAACAAACCATCGGTGGTCGCCCAACACTCGACCTCGCCCTCCCCCCGACCGTGGCTGGGATGGTTGAAGATGGTGGCGATGATCGTGCCATCGCGGAGCGTCGCGAGGTTCGGCCACGCGCAGACATTATCAATGGCGACGTAACGGGTGATGATCACCGGCAGGGCCGGCGGGGCGGCGAGACCGTGACTGGCGAAGGTGCCGACGAGAGCGAGGGCAAGAATTTGGAATCGCGTCATGGGTGTATTTTTAGGCGGATCGAACATCATAAAAATCTGGGTAACTGCTCAGGTAGCCCTGCTCGTGAGAGCAGGGACCGAAGGGAACTCGAGCGCGGAACAGTCCCGCCGCTCACGCGGCGGGCTACCTCCTGAGCAGTTACAAATCTGGACTCTAGAATTCGCCCCGGAGGCCGAGCGTGAAAGAGGCGGAGGGATACTGATGCAGGTCCACGCGGGCGTAGACGGGCGTGTCGGGCGACCACGTGCCACGGCGCAGCGGGGTGCCGCTCAGGTTGCGCACGTCGGCGTAGATCGAGAACCGGCGGTTGATCATATAGGAGACCGTGGCATCGACCTTCACCTGCGGCGCGTAATAAAGGTAACTGTTGGGGCGGACTGTGGCGCTCGCCGCCGCCGCTGCCATGCGGCGCCACTTGGTTTCGTTGACATTCAAGCGCGCGGAGAACTTGGGCCGCGCATAACTCACTCCCCACTGGACCGTCCGGGGTGAAAAGCCGACGAGATCGGCGGCGTTGCGACCGCCGAGGTCCATCAGCGTGACGTTGCCGAATATCTGGAATCCCTTGGCCCACGGGGTCAGCGCGCCGAGGGCCTGGCGATAGCTGAATTCTGTGCCCGAAATTGTGGCGTCGCCCATGTTTCGCTTCGTGACGATGTCATAGTCGAGATAATCGTCGGGCAAGCCGAACTCCGCCAGCGTTTCGCGGGTCGCCGCCGCGCGGGTGCCGCCGAAGAAATTTTTCAGGTCCTTCCGGAACAGGCTGGCCGAGGCCACGGCGCCCTTCACCTCGTATAACTCGAGGCTGAGGTCGAAGTTGTCCGCGCTCCACGGCTTGAGCCCGCTGTTCACGACGGTGATCACGCGGTTCGCGGCCGTCGAGTCCGGGTCCGTGATCGTGATGCCCGGAATGATCTCCGGGAAGTTGGGTCGGCCAATGGTTTTGGCGTAGGCCGCGCGCAGGATGAGGTCGGGCTGAAGCGAGTAGCTCGTGTTCACGCTGGGATAGTACCCGGCGTAGTCCCGCTGCGTGTGCATGCCCTTCAACTGATATTGGAGCTGCGTCCGCTGCAGCGCATTCGTCGTGATGGGAACGAGTCGTCCCGCGGCGTCGCGCACCAGGTTGCCCTTGGCGTCGCGGACATAGGTGTTCCGGATGTCATTGAGCGGTCCCCAGCCTTCGTCATCGGTCCGCTCAAACCGTACCCCGGCCACGACGCGGAGCCGGTGATCAAGAAAATCCAGATCGGAACGGAGGTAGCCGGCCGAGATGGTTTCCTCGATCGTCTTGGTGAGGGTGACGGCGCTGGTATGGGCCGCCGTCTCGTTCAGCACGAACCAGGCGGGATGCGCGACGAAGAGATCGTAGGCCTTCGACTGGCTGATAAAATTGGCCCGAACATCCTGCCCGTTGGCGTCTGTAAAATGGCTGCGTGCGGAAAAGTCAGTGGCAATGAGATCGTAGTTGCGCACGAGCGCCGAGGAACCCGCGGGCGGTGTAAACGTCCAAGTCTTCGCGCCGGCAATCGTGTCGTTTTTCCGCCGGGTGATCAGGGCGCCGGCCTTCAGGGTGAGGCCGAAACCGAAATTGAAGCTCCGCGTGACGTTGATCGCCGCGCGCGCCACCTCGTCGAGGCCCTCCTGCGGGGAACTGCCGACGCTGGCGAGGGTGTGGGTGTTGGCGTCGTTGACATCGACCGCCGCGCCGGTGCGATCCGTGGCCGACGTGACCGGCACCCGGCGATCGACCATGTGATCGATGCCCTCCTGGCGGACGGCGACGTTGGCGACGCGCGCCGTCACGTTATTGAAAAAGCCGTCTTCGATGTCCACGACCCGGAAGTCGGCTTTGGACCAAGACACGTTGCTGTCGACTTTCCAGCGGGCGCCGGTGAAGCGGTGGGAAAGGGTGAGGTAGTCGAGGGCCTTGTACTGGTTGTTCCCGACGGGCGCCATCGCCACATTGCCGACGGCGGTGTTCGCCCCCTGGGCGAAGGTCGGTCCTCCGGTCGAACCGGTGCCGAACGTCGTCACGATGCGATTCTGCCGGACGAAGAATTGCTGGTTCGAATGGGAATATCCCAGGCTGAGGACATTCCGGTCGCCGGGCTTCCAATCGAATGTGACGGTCGCCAATTCCTTGTCCTCGCCCACCAGCAGCGTGTTGGAAATGTTGCTGATGAGCCGCAGGGCGATCTTATCCCAGGCTGGCTGGGGAAACTCCCAGTCGTTGTACCGGCTGGTCTTCGTCCCGGAGAGGGCGACCGCGAACGATTTATTGACCGGCAGGAGGTAGGACAGGTTGAACGAAGGATTGACCCGGGGAACGTTCGAGTGGGGGTCGGGCCCGTGGCTCCGGGCGAAGACCTTTCCGGGCCCGCTCAGTCCGTCGAGCGTGCTCAAGGTCGCGAAGACGTTGTACGTGAGGAGCGGGGTCCGGCGGCTGAACCCGCTCTTCGTGATCATGTTGATGCTGCCGCCGACCGCGTTGGCGGGCATGTCCGGCGTCGGCACCTTGGTGACCTCGATGCGATCGATGTTGCCGGCCGGTGCGAGCGCCAGCGAGGTATCGCGGGTGCCGATTGAGCTGAGAGCGACCTCCATTCCGTTGGTCATCACCAGCGTGCCGCTCGCCGGCATCCCGCGGATCTGGGCGGACGTCGGCGTCTGCGGGTTTTGATCCATGACGATGCCCGGAGTGTATTTGAGGAACTCCGCCACGTTGCCCTCGCCCGTATCAAAGTCGATCGCGACGACGTTCTTGATGTTCGGGGCGGAGCGCTGTTCGTGCAGCGCCACGGCCTGGCCGGTGAGTTCGCGCTCCTGCACCGTGAACGCGTCAAGTTTCACGATTTCCTTGTCGGTCCCGGGCTGCCCGCCGGTCAGCGCCAGTTCGAAATCGCCGCGGGCGGCGCCCCCGGACGGCACGCTCACCGAGGCGGCCTGGGCAGTGAGGCCGGTGAACGAAGCCGTCAGGCGCACCACTCCCGCCGGCACCTGGGCCAGCCGGTAGTTGCCGTTCTCATCGGTGAAGGTTTCGATGCTGGTGCCGGCGACCGTCACGCGCGCATTGTGGAGGTAGTTGCCGCTGGTGCCGTTCAGCACGCGACCGCTGATGCTGCCGGTGCCGGCCGGCGGCTCGGCTTTCGCGCTGGGTCCGGCCGCGAGCAGTGAAACCGCGACGAGGAGGGTCGATCCAGGGCGGAGCCGGAGCATGCGACGCGCTGCGCGTCGGAGGGTGGAAACGAGGCTGAAGTTCATGGCGATGACGAACAATGCCGGCATCCGCGGCGCGGCTGTCGCGGACTGCCAGCACTTCGGCCGAGCATGGAGTGGTTTCCGTCATCCGAGAACAACAAAGTTGGCGACAGGACAACCGGGAGTGCGGTACTCGCCCGGCGCGGGTGCGGGTGACGGCATCATCCCAGGACCAGCATCGGCCGGGCTCGCGTTACTCGGTGATGTTCGATGCAAAAGCCGCCAAATCGCGAACGTGATGGCCAGTCGCGCGCGGCCACCTTTTTCCCTACGGACGCGAACGGCCTGCCTGCCGAATCCCGTCGAGCCGGGCCCTGAGTTCCCTCACCTTGTCGGGATGTTGCATGGCCACGTTGTTTCGTTCGTCGACACTGAGATCGTAGAGCTGAGGTTGGGAGTCATTGCCGAGTTCGATGTTGGTATTGATGTTCATCTTGGGGCCGTCCGCGGGCTCGATGTACTTCCAGTTGCCCACGCGCACCCCGATGCCGCCGATGCCGTGCTCGACGACATGGTCGCGGCCCGTCTTGGCCTCACCGAGGAGGGCGGGCAGAATATTGAAGCTGTCGGGCGCATC
This sequence comes from Opitutaceae bacterium, assembly GCA_044344465.1. Taxonomy (GTDB): domain Bacteria; phylum Verrucomicrobiota; class Verrucomicrobiia; order Opitutales; family Opitutaceae; genus ER46. The sequence goes on along the minus strand of JBIJCX010000007.1, from coordinate 10,597 downwards.
CGCAGGGTTGAGGGACTGGCCAGTTAGCGCGGCGAAGACCGCGGGGAAATCCACCTGGCAGACGATGGCGTCACTGACGCCGGGCTTCACGCGTCCCGGCCAACGCACGATGAACGGGACGCGCGTGCCGGCTTCAAATTTGCTGTACTTGCCGCCGCGCAGCGCTCCCCACGGCTTGTGGTCACCGAGTCTGGCCACGGCATCGTCGCGATAGCCGTCATCCACCACCGGACCGTTGTCGCTGCTCAGGATCACGAGGGTGTTCTCCGTCAGTTTCAGCCGATCGAGCGTGTTGAGGATCTCACCCGTGCTCCAGTCGGCCTGGACGATCGCGTCGCCGCGCGGGCCGAGGTTGGTCTTGCCGACAAAACGTGGATGCGGGACGCGCGGCACATGCGGATCGTGGATGGCGAAGTACAGGAAGAAAGGCCGGCGGTGATTTTTCTCGATAAACTTTACGGCCTCGCTGGCAAAGGTGTCGGCCATGTCCTCGTCCTTCCAAAGCGCGGCCTTGCCGCCCTTCATGTAGCCGATGCGCGAGATGCCGTTAACAATGGCCTGATCGTGGCCGTCGCTCGGATGGATGCGCAGCAATTCGGGATTGGCCTTGCCCGTAGGCTCGCCAGGAAACGGCTGGCGGTAACTCACCTCGATGGGATCCTTGGGATCGAGGCCGACGATGCGGTGGTTTCGGACATAGACGCACGGCACGCGGTCTCCAGTGGCGGCCATGATGAACGACTCGTCGAAACCGATCTCGTTCGGCCCGGGGGTGATGTCGCCGTTCCAATCGATCTTGCCGGCCCCGAGCCCGAGGTGCCATTTGCCAATGACGCCGGTGCGAAAACCGGCTTTCTGGAGAATCGTGGCCATCGTGGTGCGGCCTGGCTTGATGATGAGATTCGCGTCGCCAGGCGCGATGCCGGTGCCCGATTGCCGCCAGGCATATTCGCCCGTGAGCATCGCATAGCGCGACGGCGTGCAGGTGGAGGAAGGCGCGTATCCGCTGGTGAAACGCAGCCCCTCACGCGCGATGCGATCCATGTTTGGCGTGGCGATCCGTTTCGCGCCGTAGGCGCCCACGTCGCCGTAGCCGAGATCGTCGGCGTAGATCAGGACGATATTGGGTCGGGTGGTTGCCGCTTGGGCGACTGCAGCGGCAAAGCCAAGCGCAAAGAGAAAGGTGGCGGGCAGTTTCATAAGGGTGAAGAGGAGTGAGTGGCTGGACTGGATCTGCAACCCAGAGTCGCGTCGCCAGAGCTCCACGGCCATGGCCGCGGAGGAAGGCGGCCTAACATCAGGCCACTCGAGTTGTTCCGGCTCCCTTGGCAATCTGGGGATTCCACGGTTGGTTCTTTTTCCAGGCGCCGTTGGTGAAATCCGGGACCTCAATCGGCTTGGAGCCGTTGGCGACCGACCATTCGCTGAGCGGCCCGACCACGCTCCACGTGGCCGCGTCGTACACATCCATGTCCAAAGGCAGCCCATGCCGCAGGCAGTCGATCAGGCGCCAGTCCATCATGGTATCCATGCCGCCGTGTCCGCCGACACGTTTCACGGTCTCGGCCATCATTTTCACCATCTGCGGCGTATACCGATCTTCCAGCTTCTTGAATTGCTCGTCCGTCAGCCAGTTTTCCTCGACCGCTATCCGTGCGGGCAGCGGGTACTGTTGGGAGAATGCCCGGGTGCCGCTGAAGACTTGGGCGCGGGAATAGGGCCGCGGGGACGTGCAGTCATGCTGCAGCGAGATGGTCTGCCCGGCGCTCGTCCGAATCAGCGAGGTGCTGATGTTGCCGCGGTAGGTCTGGCCGGCGTACGAGGCAAAGGCTGGATTCGCGGCCGCCTGTTTTCTCGCCGCCACGAGCATGCCGAAGTCGTCGCTCGACATGGAAACCATGTGCTCGAGCCTCACGCCGCGGTTGATCTTCAGGGCCTGGCAGATTGGTCCGAGGCCGTGGGTGGGATACAGGTTTCCTTTTCGGATGTTCTCCATCACCCGCCAGACTTCATTTTTGAAGAGCACCTTCATCCGGTCGTGGATATAGGCGCCTTCCGCATGAATGATATCCCCGAAGTATCCCTCGCGGATCAGATTTAGCACCAGCAGTCCGAAATCGTTATACGTGGTGTTCGCCATCATCAGGCAGGGCTTCCGTGTACGTTCGGAAGTCTCCACCACCTGCCAGCACCCCTCCACGGTGGTCGAGACCGGGATCTCAACCGCGGCGATTTTTCCGTGTTCCATCGCCGCGACCGCCATCGGCACATGCAAGGCCCAGGGAGTGCAGATATAGACCAAATCGATGTCGCTCCGGTCACAGATCGCCCTCCAGGCGTCCTCGCCCTCCGTATAGGCCGTCGGCTGGTGATTGAATTCCGCCGCCCTGGGCACGGCCCGCGCCACCTTCTCCGGGATGATGTCGCACAGGGCCTTGAGCTCGACTCCTTCCATCCGCCGCAGGCGGTTCACCGCTCCCGACCCGCGGGATCCGATTCCGATGATCCCGATCCGGATACGCTCCATTCTGGGCAGGGCAAAGCCGCACATGTTGAACTGCGCCGATCGCTGGCGCCTCGCGGCCAGGAGAATATGATCCAGGTTACTGCCGGCGCTGGTTTCGGCGGCGGCGAGCGGAGTGCCTCCGTTGGCATTCGCGGCCAATCCGCCGACGGCAGCCAGTTGGAGGAATCTGCGGCGGGTGTTCTTCATCGGGTTGGTTTCACTCATATGGTTTCGCGTTTTTAGACTTCGGCGCAGTCACGGCATCAACGCGCGGGAGAGCGGTCCCTCCCGATGCGGCAGTGTCGGGTCGGCGGGCGGGCGCGTGCCGTGCTCCGTTCCTGGACTGGCCCAGGGGCGCCCCTTTTCCCGTGAAGTTTTCGCCGCGGCATGAAGTGGAGGCCGGTTACGGTTTGACTGAGGAAAGACCGTCGAGCGACGGAAACGGAAAGATGGCCGACGGCACCCGCTCCGTCCGCATCAGCCGGGCAATTTGGGCGACGATGCGCGGGTGCGTGGCGGCCACATCCGTCGTCTCACCGCGATCCATCGCCAGGTCGTAGAGCTCGATCGTCCGATGGTCCTTGTTGGAGCGCACCAATTCGCGGCGCACTCCCTTCCAGTCACCCATTCGCACCGCCTGCTGCCCCCCGTAGAGGGCTCCGGGAATCTCGCGGTAGAGCAGCGGCCGTTCCGGTTGCCACTCGCCGCGGAGCGTCGCGGCGAAACTAATCCCGTCGATGCCGGTGAAATCGGCCGGCGCGCCAATGAGCTCGGCGAGAGTGGGCAACCAGTCTTCGAAGCCAGTCACGCGAGCGGAGCTGGTGCCTGCCTCGATTCGCCCGGCCCACCGTATGATCATCGGCACCCGAATGCCACCTTCATACAGGGCGCCTTTGAATCCCTTCAAACCCCCGGTGGATTGAAAGAATTCAGAGTCCGTTCCGCCCACGCGGTCGTAGAGCGGGCCGTTGTCGGAGGTGAAGACGAAAATGGTGTTACGCTCCAGGCCGAGATCCCGGACCAATGCCACCATCCGGCCCACCTCGCGATCCAGGCGGGTGACCATCGCCGCGTAGGCCGCCCTGGGTCTCCGGTGCGGCAGGTAGCCATTGGTGCCCGTGTAGGGTGGATCCGGCCACAGCCCTTCGTACTCGGCGAGCGAATCCTCCGGCACTTGCATCGCGAGATGAGGAACGACAGTCGGATAATAGAGGAAAAACGGCCGGTCCCGGTTCCTGCGGATGAACGTCAGAGCCTCGTCGGAATAAACATCCGGGCCGTACTGCTTTCCCCGGAACCCGGCGTAGCTCTGCGGCGCATCGGGATTGGCGCCTTCCGGCAGTTTTGTTCCACCCGGGACGAGTTCCATGGGCGGGTTGTCCAGACGGATTCGCTCCCGGTTGCGCCACAACTGCTGCGGAAATAGATTGTGCGCCTCGATCTGGCCCAAATAGCCATGAAACTCATCGAAGCCCTGTTGCCAGGGTTCCCCCGTGCTGCCGAGCCCGCCCAGACCCCATTTTCCAAAGGCGGCCGTCGCGTAGCCGGCGGACTTGAAGAGACGGCCCACCGTCAACGTGCCCGCCGGCAGCGGCACGTTGTCGTCCACGCCGACCCTCCGGTTGTCGCGCACATGCGCGTGGCCGGGATGCAGCCCCGTCATCAACACGCAGCGGGACGGCGCGCAGACCGAACTGCCAGAATAATGCTGGGTAAACCGCATTCCCTCTGCCGCCAGGCGGTCGAGATGAGGCGTCCGGATCTTCGTCTGGCCGAAGGCTCCGATCTCGGCGTAACCCAAGTCGTCCGCCAGCAGGAAAATCACGTTCGGTGGGCGGCGCCCGCTTTCGGCTGCCACCAGGAGCGACGTGAGCCCGAGCAGCAGTGACACCCGCAAATTGGCGTAGCCTCGCCGCATCATCGAGGAACGGAGGAAGCTCAGCAGCCGAACGGGAATCGCGCTCGCGTCGTCGTCGCCAAATCGTCGTTTCATGCGCACAGAGATGGCCCGTCAGAACCGCCCGGAGATGCCCGCCTTGATCGCGGTCGTGAAGACTTGGGTGAACCGGTTGTGGTCCGGCACGTACACATAGCTGTCGGAGACGCCCGTATTGAAGATGTTGATCACGTCCACGAACACACTCAGGTGCCGGGTGACGTTGTACTTGGCGCTGAAGTCGTACGTCTCGACCGGAAAGCGGTACAGCCTCAAAGCCGGATTGGTCGAGAACGTGTTCAGCAGCCTGCTCCGGTAGTTCATCTTGAGCCGCAGATCCCAGGAACGATAAGCGTAGGAAAGGCCGAGATTGAGGCTTCGGGGCGTGAACCCGGCCAGATCGGTTCCCGTGACTTCGCTGCTCCCGCCATAGTTGCCCTTCGTTTCGAGGAAGGTGTAATTCGCCGTCAGCCCGAGGCCTTGCCAGGCGCCGGGCAGCCGGGTGAAGCGCTGCTGGTAGGCGAGCTCGTAACCGCGCACGCGGGCGGTTCCGCCGTTGCTCTGCATGCGAACCTCATAGCCCGCATATTCGCCATCGAAGCCGTTATCCTTCCCGGAGCCGATCGTGCCGCTGCGATCGTCAAAGATGAATTTGGAAATCTCCTTGAGAAAGACCCCGGCCGAAACGAATCCGGCGGGTTCGAAATAATACTCGAGCGAGCCATCGAAGCTGTTGGCGTACTCAGGACGCAGACCCTGATTGGCCGTCACGACGGTCATCGTGTCGTGATTGACCGTCGTGACCCGAAGGAGGTCCGTGTATTCTGGGCGTCCGATGCCGGTCGAATAGCTGGCCCGGGCAAGCATGCCTCCGGGCAGGTTGTATTTGAAGTGTACGCTCGGCAGCACGCTCCTGTACTGGCCGCTGTTTTCCTCGATGTTACTCCATTCTGCAATCGTGCGCCGCCGAAGTTCCGCGTCGGTAACCGGCCCGACCCACGCCTGCCGGCGGGCGAGCTCCGCACGGCTGATTTCCCGGCGGGCGCCCCGGCTTGCGACCCGGGTTTCCTCCACCCTGACCCCGGCCAGGATTCCGAGTTGGCCGAGACTCACTTCCCCCATGACGTAGGCGGCGCCCACGTCTTCCGAGACGGAACCGTCGAATTGCACGCCATCGCGGGCCGTGTTCACGACATTCTCCGGGTAGTGGCCCGGGTTGGCCACGAAATCCTGCATCAGGAGATCCCGCCTGATGGCGGTCACGGGTGCATAACGTCCGTTGTCGGAGCGGTACTGGTAGCTCGCGTCGTAGAAGCGCCCGAGATTGTCGTCGTTGACTCCCGTGGCGGGGTTGCGTCCCGCGACTCCGTCCGCGCCCACGTGGGTGTAATAACTGCGCATCTGCTCGCGGTCGCGCTTCTGACCACGATACCGCAGGCCCGTCTTAATGCTCGCCGGGACCGCCACGGAGAACTCCTTTCTCCAGTTCAACTGCGCGCCCTTGACCGTGTCGATATCCTCGAAGCGCCGGAAATTGAGCGCGCTAATCCGGCCGTTGTTGGGATCGGTGATGACGGGACCACTGATTTGCTCGACCGTGGGAAATCGGCGCTCGGCGGAGCGGTCAAACCGGAAGCCGACCCCGGCAACAATGCGATCGGCAATCGTGATGTCTTCGACCTGCCTGGCATGGGAATAATTGAAACTATAGTCCAGGCGGCTGGTGGCCAACGTGCTCTCGCCTCCGAGATGGTAACTGACCGTCTTCACCTTCCGATCGCGCCAGTTCTGCTGAAAGGTGAGGTCGTGATTGATCGTCTCCGTGACCGTATTGGTCCAGCCGGGACGGACGCGGTTGGCCGCGAGCGTCGGAATGCTCTGCAGGCGGCGCTCCAGTACGTTCCAAAAACTTGAATACAGCGTATTGACGAAAATCCGGTGGCTGGCACTCAGCTTGTAGTCGAAGCGCAGGCCGAGCCCGGTCCGCTCGTGCTTGAGCAGGTCCTCGCCAATATTGCTGACCCAGAAGTAGTTTGGGCGGCTGGTGTCGAGGGTGGGCTCCCAGTTGAGATAGGCATCGTCCCGCGGCTTGTGGCTCTTGTTGTAACTCGCCGTCACGAGCACGCCCACCTTCTCCTCCGGGCCGAGCAGGTCGGAATAGAACACCGAGCCGATCGGCTCGAAGGTGTTGCGATCCAGATTCCAGGAAGCGCCCCCCATAAAGGATATCGTGCGCCCCTTCCGGTCCAACGGTGACTTGGTCCGCAGGTTGATCGCGCCGCCAATGGAGTCGCCGTCCATGTCGGGGGTGAGCGCCTTCGTCACCTCGATCCGTTCGACGAAGTCGGCCGGAATGCGATCGATGCCGAAACTGCGCGAACCGCCTCCGGACGCCGGCCCGGTATTGGCGGCGCGCGTGCCGTCGATGGTGACGGCATTCAACTCTGAGCTGAGCCCACGCACGGTCACCGCGAAAACCTCACCTTCATCGATTTGGGCGCCGATTCCAGGCAACTGGTTGAGGAGATTGCCGAGATTCTGATCGGCGATGTTGCCGAAGGCGTCGGCCGAGAGGACGTTTTTGACATTGGGGGCGTTGCGCTGCTGCGTCACGGCCAGGGCGTTGCCCTCGCGCTCGCCCGCGACCGTGAAAGCCTCCATCGCGTAGACCTCGGAGGTCAGGGAAATCTCGCGGGCAACGGCCTCGCCTGGCGCCAGACTGAACGCCATCGTTTGCGGATCGAGTCCGGTATACGAAACCGAGAGCTGGTAGTTGCCGGGGCGAAGCGGTGGGAAGGAAAAGCTGCCGTCGCGGCGGGTGAGTACGGTTTCACCACCGGGCTGAAGCGTCACGGTGGCGCCCTCGAGATACGCGCCGGTCGCGGCATTCAGGGCCCGGCCGGTGACCACGCAACGGGAACCCGCAGTTTCGCGACTGGTCGCATCCGAATCCCTGCCCTCCGCGGCGGGCGACGATCTCGGGCCATTCGCCGCTCCCGCATCGGCCGCCCGGTCACGGGCCGGACGGCCGTCGGCTTTTTTTTCCGCGACGGGTTCTCTTCGAACGCTCAACGCTCCGGTCCTGGCGTCGTGGATCACGACCAGCGCGGTGCCGGCCGTCATCCGGGCGAGCGCCTCACGGGGCGTGAAATCGCCCTGCACGGCATTCGTTGTGATCCCGCGCACGGCCTCGGCGGGAAACACGATCTGCTCGGCTGCCTGGGTGGCAAACTGGCGCAGGGTGTGCGACGCATCGCCCGCCTCGAGGCGAAAAGTCCGCGCGCCTGGTTGCGCCCCCAGCAGCGAGGCGGAGACAACGAGCGCAAGACAGAGCAGTCGATGCGCCCGGCGCGACGCGCGTTGAAACGAAGAGGCAAAGCCAGAGTTCATGCGGGTTTGAGAGGATGGTGCTGGCCGCTGCGGGTGTGCACCGCCAACGCATGTACGCCGCATGGGATGGAAATTTCCGTTATCCAAAATGAAATCAAATGTAACTTCGGATTGGACGGCTGCGATCGAGCGCAGCCGAAACACGGATTTCCTATCGCTTCGGAGGGCGGCACCGCCCCGTCGCTGGTGGAGAGTGCGCTCCCTCGGCACCACGGCCGAAACGCCGGCTCACTCCGTCTTGCGCAGTGCCAGGCTGCCGTCGGCCTGCGCGGTGGCGTTGATGCCAAAGCTGGAGTGCAGGAGGCGCACGAAGGCATCCACCCCGTCGGTGCGGAACGTGCCGGACACCAGCACACGCCCCGTCGTCGCATCAGCGGTGCACAACATCGGCTGCTGGTGCTCCGCGGCGTGCTGGTTGAACTCATGGACGACTTGGGCCAGCGGCATATCGCCGAATTCCAGCCAGACGCTGCGCCAGCCCGCGTTGCGGTCGATGATTTCCGGAGTGGCCGCGGTGATGGGCACGGGCGCGAGCGGTCCGGGACCGACCGGAATCACCACGCGCTGGCCGGCGTCTAGCGCCGGCGGGTGTTCCGCCGCCAGGGATTCCGGCGCTTCGTTTTTCACCGTCGTGTCGGGCGCGATCAAATTTCGGCCGTCAACGTCATCGACGCGAACGCGCCCTTCCGTCACGACCACCTCGACGGCCGCCGTCGACGCGCTGATCGTGAAGGCGGTGCCGACCGCGCGCACGGTCACGTTGCCGATCGTCACGATGAAGGGGCGACTCGCATCTTTCGCCACCGTGAAGTGCGCGTCGCCGGCGGCGAGGCGCACGCGGCGCTCCTGCCGCGTGAAATCGGTTTCAACGCGCGTTCCGTGCTTCAGCTCGACCGTCGAGCCATCTGGCAGCGACAGCCTTTCCGGGGCATGTCGCACCACCACGCCGCGAACCCCCGCCGTCGTTTCCGTTCGCCGTGACTCGGTGACCGGCAACAACAGGACGGCGATCGCCGCGGCCGCGGCCAGTCCACCCGCCGCCCAGAACGTGCGCCGTGAGGACCGGATTTTCGCTGACGTGAGCAAATTCGCGTCGGGCGGCGAACCATCGGCGGGGCGCAATCGCGCCGCGCGATCCAAGGCCGCGAATGGGCCCTCGAATTCAGCCAGGAGCCGCGCGTTGGCCGGATCGCGCTCCCAGCGGTCAAACTCCGCCTGCTCCGCCGCCGACAGCCCACGATCGCGCCGGGCCACCCAGGCCGCGGCCTCGTCGCTCGTCGCCGCCCGACGACGGTCCTCGTTGCCCTGATACGATGACGTGCGATCGCTCATCGGGTGATGCCTCGCGCCCGCAGATACTCCGCGCAGCGCCGGGCGCCCTTCCCCATCTGCACTTCGACCGTGTGCTCCGCGATTCCGAGGTGCGCTGCGACCTCGCGTTGCGACAACCCGTAGATCTTTCTCAGGGTAAACACCTGCCGGCAGCGCTCCGGCAGCTCGCGGATCGCCTCGGCCAGGATTTCGAGTTCCTGACTGGTCACGGCGCTCTCGGCCCCGTTGGGTCTCTCCTCCAGGACACTCAACCCCGCCACCTCGTACAGCGGATCCGCCGCGGAGGTCTTTTGCCGGCGAAAAACATCCAGGGCGGCGTTCCGCGCCGCGGTAAACAGGAAGGCCGGCACGGATCGAATCGCCCCGCTCCGCCGGGCCCGGAACAGGCGCACGTAGGTGTCCTGCACGATGTCATCGACATCGCGCAACTGCGGGAAGCGGCCCGCGAGCCACGCCCGCAACCGGAACTCGTGCGGCTCCACTTCTTCGACGAACCAGCGCGCGGTGTTCTGATCGAGCGCGGAGGTGGACGGGGAAGGCGGCTGGTTCATCGGAGGCGATCCGTTTGCGGCGTGTGTGTACGCCGCTCCGGAGTAAAGGCGAGCCGTTTTCTCGCGACCGACCGGATTCGGTCGAAACAAACCGCGCCCGGTCGCAAACACGGATGCGTTCGATCTCGAATACGGGCTGCAAGATTTGCGGGCGAAGCCCGGATCGCGATAGGCGGAGGGACGGAGACCGCGACGATGCCGCACCGACCGCAACACGGGTCTTGCTCCGGACGAGAAGTAACGACGACTCTTGTAGCCCTGCGCGTGCCTGCCCGCCGAAGCCTTGGCGAAGGAGGGAGCGCAGGGACACGTCGCGTAATCCCGCCGCTCACGCGGCGGGCTACAACGGAATCTTTCCCTGGGCGTCGGAAGGATTCATCACCGGTGACGCACAGGTTGCGGCCGGGGTATGGCATCCGGACTTCACGATTCCCCCGTGTTCTGGTCGGCTGGAATGTACGGGATCATTCCCCGCTCGAAGGCTTCTTCCTGGATCGCCCTTGGCATCATTCGGGCATCCATGATCAGGCCGTTGACTTGAATCATCCACGCCATCGGATTCTTGTCCATCTTGCTGGGGAGCGTCCACCTCGGGTCAAAGTGGCGTATCTTGAGCATCGTACGGATCGCTTTGGACTTGGCTTGTCCCGTCGCGCTGGAAACGCCGAAGAGCTGGTCGATCTCGGTCATCTTCAGGTGCGGGGTCTGCGTGCGGTCGTCGAGGAAGTTGACCCAGCCGATGCTCCGCACAATCCCACAAGCCCAGGCTCAGACCTCCTGATCCGTGGAATTAGACCGGGTCGGGGAGCGTGAAAATCAGGCGCAGGTCGGTGCCGGGAAAAGCCGTTTCGGTCGCGGTGAGTTCATCGGCGAGGTGGCGCA
>JBIJCX010000416.1:0-6847 GCA_044344465.1 Opitutaceae bacterium | reverse complement strand
CCGCGCGCGGTGTTCTGACGTACGCATCCGAGACCGCGCGCGGCGCGCACGGTCCACCAATCTTTGTCGTCAGCCAAAACGACGGGCGAAGCCGACTTTCAAGGTACAGCTCCATTGTAGCCCGCCGCGTGAGCGGCGGGATTGCAGAACGTCCCTGCGCTCACGCGCAGGGCCACGAAAACCGTCGTTTCTTTCCTTCGGAAACAAGACGTGCTTTGCGACCGGGACCGCATCGTTCCGGCATCGCCCTGCTGTTCGCGGCCGTCGTTTTCGGCCCCCTCGCGGCCGCACCGCTCGCCGTCGTATTGAAGGACGCCCAAGGCCAGCCCGTCGCGGATGCCGTGGTTTCGCTCATCCCGACCGGCCCAGCACCCGCACCATCCGCCGCGCCAGCCTCGACCATGGAAATCACGCAGCAAGGGAAGGAGTTCTCCCCCTACGTGACCGCCGTCACCGTCGGCACCACCGTGATGTTTCCGAACCAGGACTCCGTGCAGCACCACGTCTACTCGCTCTCCAAGGCGAAGAAGTTCGAATTTCCCCGCTACGCACCGGGGAAGAAGGAGGCCCTCGTGTTCGACCAGCCCGGCGTCGTCACTCTCGGTTGCAACATCCACGACTGGATGCTGGCCTACCTCGTCGTCGTGCCCACGCCGTGGTTTGCCAAGACCGATGCCGCCGGCCGCGCCGCACCCGATGCGCCCGCCGGCAGTTATCGCCTCGAGATCTGGCATCCCCGCCTCGCGACGCCGGTGACCCGCGAAATCTCACTGCCCGCCGCCGGCGCCGGCGGGGCTCCCCTCGCCTTCACGCTCACGCTCAAGCCCGACCGTCGCCTGCGCCGTGCCCCCGATGCCAAGGGCGGCGGTTACAAGTGAGCCCGCGCCCAGCCGGGTCCCGCCTCCCGTGAACTTTTTTCGTTTCCGTCGCTTCAGCATCCGGCTGCTGGTATCGCTCCTCGGCCTGCTGTTCGCCGCGCTCGCCAGCACCTACCTGCTCGTCTCCCAGGCCAACCAGTCCAACGCCCGCGCGCACGCCGAGGCCAACCTGGAAATGGCCGCCGGCATCTTCGACGAAACCGTGCGGCAGCGGATAGAGTTTCTCGCCGGCAGCGCCCGGGTCATGACCGGCGACTACGCGATCCGTGACCTGCTCCGCGATGAAAAACCGGATCGCGCCACCCTCAGCTCCACGCTCCAAAGCTACAGCCAGCGCGTCGACGCTCCCGTCATCGCCCTCCTCGATCCCGAGGGCGCGCTCCTCGCGAACAGCACCGCGGACATGGAGAACGAAAATCTTGGCCCGTTTCGCGATCTCATCCGGCAGGCCACCGCGTCCGATCTGCCTACGGCGAGCGGATTCTCGTATCTCAAGCAGGCCCTTCACGTGCTGGTCGTCGTCCCGCTCTACGCGCCTTTTCCCAACGTGTCCGCGTGGTTCGGCCTCGCGTTTCCGATCGACGAGGCCTTCGCGAAAAAAAACAAGGCGACGAGCCGGGTCGAGGTAACCTTTATCTCCACCGACGATCCCGCGCAACCGACCGCCACCGGCCGGCCGATCGGGCGCGTGCTCGCCTCCACGCTGCCGGCCGCCGCCGCCAAGCTTGTGGCCCGCGCCGCCGCGGATAGCCGTCAGCCCCGCGCGCGGCTCAAGGCGCTCGACCTGCCATCCGAACGCTACATCACGCTCTTCAAGCCCCAGGAAATGCTCGGCCAGGAGGCGATCACCGTCGTGCTGCAGCGTCCGCTCAGCGCCGAACTTACCGCGGCGAAGGACCTGGAAAATTATCTCGTCCTCATCTCGCTCGCCGCCCTCGCGGTCGCGACCCTCGTCGCGCTGTGGATCGCCCGCGGCGTCAGCCAGCCGGTGCGGCAGCTCGCCGATTACACGAGACACGTCGCGGCCGGCGACTACACCCGGCGCATCGATCTCCGTCGCGAGGACGAGCTCGGCCAGCTGGCCGTGGCGATGAACTCCATGTCCGCCGGCCTCGCCGAGCGCGACCTCGTCCGCGACCTCCTGGACAAGAACGTCTCGCCCGAGGTTGCCGCCCAGCTCATGCGCGACGGCGGCGCCGCGCTCGGCGGCGAGGAACGTGCCGTCACGATTCTCTTCGCCGATCTCCGCGGGTTCACAACCCTGAGCGAGAAACTCGGACCGCGCGATCTGCTCACGTTGCTCAACCGTTATCTCGACCGCATGAGTGGCGAGATCGAGCGCGAAGGCGGAGTGATCGACAAGTTCATCGGCGATGCGATCATGGCGCTGTTCGGCGCGCCCGTCGCGCAAAACGACGCCGCCGATCGCGCCCTCGCCGCGGCCCTCGCGATGGAGCGCGCGCTCGCCGGCCTCAACGCGGAGCTGGCGGCCGAGGGCCGTCCGCCGCTTGCCATCGGCGTCGGCATCAACACGGCTGGCGTCATCGCCGGCAACATCGGCTCGCACCGCCGCCTCAATTATTCCGTGATCGGCGACGGCGTGAACATCGCATCGCGCCTCCAATCGCTCACCCGCACGGCCGATTATCGCACGAACATCATCACCAGCGCCGCCACACTCGACGCCGTCCGGCAAAGGCAGTTTTCCACCCGCACCCTCGGCCGTGTGACCGTGAAAGGCCGCGCCGAACCCGTGGAGATCTTCGCGGTCGACGGATAGCCCGGATTCCAGGGCGCTCGATTGAGGAATACGATTGTTAATCGCCGCGACCGGGAAATAACGTCGGCCCCGAAGTACCAAGCCCGCACCCCTTCGCCCGGGCAATCCCTATGAGCCCTCTAACCCGGAAATTTTACACTCCCAATCAGCCGACGATGCAGGCTGTCCGGCGGATCGGCGGCACTCTTGCCGCCGTCTGGGAGCCAACGGCGACAGGAGTGTCGCCGCTCCGTGAAATTTCCCGACTAACCCTCCTGCTTCGCTCCGCCACCGCCAGCCTGTTCATCCTCCTGGCCCTGCCCGTCCGCGCCGCTACGGAAGCCGCCGGTGGCCGCCTGGCGCGCCGCCGGCCGGCGCCATTGCGGGGCGCGTCCAGAACGTCGCCACCGGCCAGTTTCTGAACAACGCGCGCGTGGCGGTCAAAGACTCCAATCTGGTGGCGTTCACCGATCAGACCGGCAGCTACCGTTTGTCGGAGGTGCCCAGCGGTCCCGTCGTCCTCGAGGTCTTCTTCGCAGGCTCCTGCATCGGGCACCAAGTAGTCTGCAACATTCAGAGTGAGGTTCGACACCTCCTGCATGGATACGACCCGTTAAGGCGTAAGGCTGAGAAAAGGATCGTCCAACCCACCCTGATCACCCGCCGCACTGCGCCACCGGCGCCGGGAGGGTGCGCGCGATTTCCGCCAGCCGGTAACCGAAGCCGCTGCCGCTGATGCTCGACAGATCGAGCTGGCCATCGCGCCGCTGATAAAGGCCGGGATGCACCTTGGCCTCGGCCAGCGACGCCTCCGGGTAAAACTGCATCGCGTTGGCCTCGACCCCCATGATCGTGCCGATGTGCGCCGTCAGCTGCGCATGCGGCAACATCGCCAGCATCGGATTGGTGAGATCCTGCACCATCAGCGTCATGCCGTGCGCCTTCGCCCAGCAACCGCTCAGGAGCGCCCCGGTTTGCGTCTTGCAGGTCTTGAGCGCCACGCCGCTCCAACCGAGCTCGCGACCCAGCGCCACGTGCTTCCAGTCGTGCGCGCTCTCGTCCATGAAGAGCGGCTTGCGGGAGGAGACGCTGTGCACGTCGATCCGATGCTTCTCCAAATCGTAGGGGAACGGCTGCTCGACGTAGAGCAGGCTGCCGTACGTACGCGGATGCTCGTCGCGCAGGCGGTCGAGGATTTCGTTCACGTAACCCGGCTCGGTGACGGTGCAGTTGAAATCGGCCGTAAGCCACGGCACGTCGAGCTCGGCGGCGATGCGACCGACATGAACCGTGCGCGCGTAGTCCCACGGGGCGTCGATGCCGCGCAACTTGATCTTCAGGCAACGCAAGCCATCGCGCTTGATCCAATCGCGCAGGAGCACGGGGTAACCGTCATTGGGTTCCGCGCCGGTGAGATCTGCCTGCTCGAGCGGATCGACGCCGCCCACGAGATGCCAGACGGGAATCTTCGTCGGCACCGGGCGGACGAAGAAATCCTGGGGATATTTTCCGCCAAAGTTTACTCCCGCGCCCTCCGCCGGTTTCAGAAAATAGGCGAGATCCCGGTTCATGAACTCCGGTCCATAGGTTTGATACACCGGGCGACCAACGAGATTGCCGAAGGCGTCATGAAGCGCGATGTCGAACGCCGAACAACACACGAGCGCGGCGAGCCAGGGCATCGGCTCGGCCCCGGCACCGCGGGATCGATTGTGTTCTTCGAGCAGGCCGGGAAGCACTTCATCCTGAAACGCGCGCCCCACCTCCATCGGGTGGCCGTACACATCGAAGTTTGCCCAGGCGGCCGCCAGTTTGACCGAAAACTGCTTCAGCACCTCTTCGCGCCCCTCGAAGCTGATCGCGCTGGGCCAGACCCACGTGGCGGCGAGCGGCGTCTCGCCCCAGCCCTCAACCTCGCGCCCCTGGCGATCCCGGGCGCGCAAACTGACGCGCGAACAGGTGCCGCCGGTGACCGTTTCCCGGCCGAACTTGAACGGCACCCGGTTGGTCACCTTTTGAAAATAAAGCGTGGTCGCGACCGGGCGGAAATTTGTGGAGTGCGGCATGGGAGTGAGGTGTGGACTGGTGGCGGAAAGAAAAGAGCGACGCGTGCAACTGAGCAGAGCATGGCTAGGAATAAATCCGCCCCGGGGCAAGCTCCGCGGCGGCCGAAAACCGAGTCCACGTCGGCGCAAGCGCCGGCAAGTTCGTCGCCGCCGCGAGATTTCGAGGTGGGCCGGGCGCTCCGTCGCGCGGCCATTGATTCGCTGACGCCCGCGCTGCTAGAGTCGCATCCGATGAATTGGAAACATTCTGCCTTGCTCGGGGTGTTGCTCGCCAACCCGCTGGCCGCCAACCCGCCGTCGCAGAAGCCGACCCTTCTGCTCGATGCCACGTTGATTGAACGCAGTGAAAACATCCGCATCGCCGTTGGCCGCCCCGAGAAATTCTCCGGCAACCCGCTCTTCGGCGAAGACCGGCCGTGGGAGCCACGGATCGACAACATGTACCCGAACGTGGCTTGGGACCCGGAAGACCACTTGTTCAAGTGTTGGTACAGTCCGTTCCTCGTCGAGGTCGAGGACTGGATGGGTTCGACGGCAACGCGGATGCGCTGGCTCTACCGGCAGTCGGGTTTGTGTTACGCCACCTCACGCGACGGCATTCGTTGGGAAAAGCCGCCGCTCACGGTCCTCCCTTATCAGGGGAAACCGAGCAACATTCTCCTGCGCAATGTCCATGGCGTGGGCGTATTCCGGGATGAACGGGAAGCGAGAGCCGAGCGGCGATTCAAGCAGTTTTTCGTCAGTGAGAAGGACGGCCGGCGCACCACCGTGGCCGTGGGTTTTTCGCCCGACGGCGTGCACTGGTCGGCGCCGACCGAGCTCGCGAATTTCACGCTCGCGGCCGACACGCATAACAACGCGTTGTGGGCGCCCACGCTCAACCGGTATGTGGCGTTCACCCGGGATTGGGATCGCGCGAATCCAGGGGAAATCAAAGCGGTGCGCCTGGTGGCGCGGACGGAAAGCGCGGACTTCGAACAGTGGACGGAGCCCAAAGTCGTCCTCCGCGGGCTGGCCGACCATCTGCAGGTTTATGCGATGCCCGTCTTTTATCATGCCGGGCTTTACCTCGGGCTGCCCACCATCTTCAACCTCCGGGAAGATCGGGTGCACGTCGAACTCGCCTGGAGCAAGGACACGATCACCTGGCACCGCGTCGATGCCGGCACGCCGTTCATTCCGAACGGGGAGAAAAAGGGTGCCTATGACTGGGGCTGCGTCTACCCGGCCGCGACTCCGATCATCGCGCCGGACGGGGTGAAGCTCTATTACTCCGGCAGCGACGGCCCCCATTACGGCGAGAGGAGCGGCTGCCTCGCGCTCGCCACGCTTCGGCCGGACGGCTTTGCCGCGGCAACGCCCGTCGATCCGACCCGGGATGGAACGATCGTGACGGTGCCGGTCACGTTCCATCCGGGCGACGAATTACGGCTGACCGCGGACACAGAACCGGCCGGCCAGGTGCAGGTAGCGCTGCTTGACCGCGATGGTCGCGAACTGGCGCGGTCCGCGCCGATGACCGGGTCATTCACCGCGCGACCTGTGGTTTGGGCAGTCACACCGCCCAAGGTCGCCAGCGAGGTGCGTCTAAAGTTCACTCTCTCCCGGGCCCGACTGTACTCTTACGAAAGACTTTCGCTTGGGCGGGGCAGAACGGGTGAGTGAACGTCGTGGAGTAAACCCAGCGCCATTTACAGAAATCCGTATGAGACCGGCTTTATGCCGGGATCGGTGGCGAGCGCGGCGGCGACGGCATGGATTCCATCGCCGGTCACGTCATAGGCGAGGATCCGTAATAAAAGTTCGAACCAAAGCTGCGTTGTCGAAAGTTCACACATGACCCCGTTGGTCGCTCCCAGCGCCATTTACAGAAATCCGTATGAGACCGGCTTTATGCCGGGATCGGTGGCGAGCGCGGCGGCGACGGCATGGATTCCATCGCCGGTCACATCGTAGGCGAGGATCCGTAATAAAAGTTCGAACCAAAGCTGCGTTGTCGAAAGTTCACACATGACCCCGTTGGTCGCTCTGACCCCGTTGGTCGCTCTCATCTGTGTCCGCCGACCTGGTGAGGTGGCAAATTTGAAGCAGGTTTGTTGGACCGTTGCGACTCCGTAGCGCCGCGGCGTGGGTGTGTTGTTCGA
>JBIJCX010000415.1:0-6858 GCA_044344465.1 Opitutaceae bacterium | reverse complement strand
GCGGTTGGTCTTGAGCGGCGAGGCGTCGGTGAGCTCGCGGTAGAGCAGGCCGGGACGGATGTTGGCGAACAGGGTGAAGTGCTTGCGCAGCGGGAGGAGGGCGGCGCGCTCCGGTTGTTCCTTGGGGGGCAGCTTCTCCCACTTGGGTCCCCCGACCGAGCCGAAGAGAATCGCGTCGGATTTTTCGCAGAGCGTGAGCGTGGAATCGGGCAGCGCCTTGCCATGGTTGTCGATGCCGGCCCCGCCGACGTCGGCCTTGGTGTAGGCCAGGGTGAGGTTCTCCTGCCGGGCGACGTGCTCGAGCACGCGCAAGGCCTCGGTCATGACCTCGGGCCCGATGTAGTCTCCGGCAAGAACGGCAAATGTGAGTGTTGGCATGGGAAAGGGCGGAGCTTGGCAAGCGACCTCTACACGACTGGTTTGTGCAGGAGCTCGATTTGCGCGATGTGAAGGGGGTTGATCGTGACGAAAGAGCCATCGTCATGGTCAACCGTAACGCGACGGGAAAACCGTGTGACGGTGCAATGATCCGAAGACGGCACCTCGTGGCGTGAACCGTTGGAGAGCACAATCACGAACGCTTCAAACGGGCGCTCCGCGAGCCGTTGGAGTATTTCGGCGACAATAACCGTGGCGGGATTGGGATCTGGCATGGAAGGATGGCGCGAAGGTGATTGCTGGAGGAGAGCTTGGCAAGCAGGGCCATGCAAACTTCGTCGGAAGCGGCGAACTGGCTGCAGCGCAGAGCGCGGCAAAGGCTTATGCGCCTTCCAACGGGTCTTCGTGGCGACGGGCGCGTGGCGGCGACTGGGCGAGCATGGTTAACTGTTGCGCGTTTTGGGAAACCGTTTCGATTAACGCGCGTGAACGTGCATGTGCTGCCCGCCGGGCCGATCCAGACCAACGCTTATCTGCTCACCGAGCCGGCCCGCGGCGAGGCGGTACTGATCGACGCGCCGGGCGGGATCTGGGCCGAGGTGGAGCCCATCCTGAAACAGGAGGGCTGTCGGTTGGTCGAACTCTGGCTCACCCACGGCCACTGGGATCACACGCAGGGGGGCGCGGAACTGGTGCGGGCCACCGGGGCAAAAGTGCGGGCGCACGCCGAGGACCGGGTGATGATCGAGACGCCGGAGGTCATGGAGCGGTTCATGGGGGAGCGGATGAATCTCGAAGCGGTGCCCGTGGCGCATTGGGTGGCGCAGGGCGAGCGGTTCGAGGCCGCGGGCACGAGCGTCGAGGTGCGTCATGTGCCGGGGCACTGCCCGGGAAATGTGCTGTTTTATGTGCCGGCGCTCGCGGCTGCCTTTGTCGGCGACGCCTTGTTCAAGGGCAGCGTCGGCCGGTCCGATCTGCCCGGCGGTGACTTCGAGCAACTGGAGCGCTCGATCCGCGGGCAGATTTACACGTTGCCCGATGTGACGACCGTGTTTCCGGGCCACGGACCCCGGACGACCGTGGCCAAGGAGAAGGAAAGCAATCCCTATGTCCGGGGCTGAAAACGCCGGGGCAACGGACTCTAATTTCGCGGTGAACGGCGGGAACCTCTGATCATGACGCCTGAACTGGATGTGACATTCATGCGCCGCGCGCTCGAGCTGGCGCGCAGCATCTGGGGCACCACGCACCCGAATCCGATGGTGGGCGCGCTGATTGTCGAGGAAGGGCGCGTGGTGGGCGAGGGCGCCACGGCCCCGGACGGCGGCCCGCACGCGGAGCGCCTGGCGCTGCTCGCCCGTGGCAAGCCGCCGCGCCCGGGCGCCACATTGTACGTCACGCTCGAGCCGTGTTCAACCCAGGGTCGCACGGGTGCGTGCACGGATGCGATCGTCGCCTCGGGCATCAAGCGGGTGGTCGTCGGGGCAACGGATCCCAACCCGGCTCATGCGGGCCGTGGCTTCGAGGTGCTGCGGGCCGCCGGGGTCGAAGTCATCACCGGGGTGCTCGAACGCGACTGCACGGATCTCAATCTCATTTTTAACCATTGGATCACGAGCAACGGTCCGCTGATCGCCGGCAAGGCCGCCACGACGCTCGACGGCAAGATCGCGTGCCGCACGGGCGAATCGCGTTGGATTACGAATGAAGCGTCGCGGGCTGACGTGCACCGCTGGCGGCGGCTTTTTCCCGGGATCGCCGTGGGCGCGATGACCGTGTTGAAGGACAATCCGCGCCTTTCCGCGCGACGCGTGGGCGAGCCGGAATGGTGCCCCTGGCGCTTTGTCTTCGACGGCCTGCTGCGCACCGTCGTCGACAAGAATCCACCCCACGTTTTCACGGACGACTTTCGCGACCGCACCATTGTCGTGACCACGCCGCACGGCGGACTCGGCTATGTGCGAAAATTGCGCGACATCGGGATCAAGGTCTGGACCTTTGACTCTCCGACCCAGCGGGTGCCGTTCGCGGATTTCCGGAAGAAATGCGCGGAGGAGAGGATCGCCGGGGTGCTGGTCGAGGGCGGGGCGCAGTTGATCAGCGAGTTCCTGCGGTCCCGCCAGCTCGACTACCTGTTTGCCTACCACGCCCCCGTGTTGTTTGCGGACGACAAGGCCAAATCCATCTTCAGCGGCATGCGACCCGAGCGGCCCGAGCACGGGGTGCGCCTGAGCGAGGTCAGGGCCGAGACCTTCGACGGCGACGTGCTGATGCGGGGCCGCGTCGTCTATCCCGAGAAGATGTTGATCGATGAAACGGTCTTCGGGTTGCGCTAGGTTTTTGCGCCGCAAACACCTGATGAAACTTTTTTTGGCTTCGGCGAATTCGCACAAGGCGGAGGAGTTGCAGGCCCTGGCGGATGTGGCGGCGCTTCCGATCGAGATCGTCTCGGCCCGGGCGGTCGGCGGCATGCCGCCGGTGCTCGAGGATGCGGGAACATTTGTCGGCAATGCCCGGAAAAAGGCGTTGGCCTTGCGAACCCGTCTGCCCTCCGACCACTGGGCGCTGGCGGATGACAGCGGCTTGTGCGTCGATGCCCTGAATGGCGCGCCAGGCGTGGAATCGGCCTACTACGCCGGACCGCAGGGAGACGGGGCGGCGAATCTTGCCCGGCTGATCACGGTGATGCGGGAGGTGCCGGACGCGGAGCGCGGGGCTCAGTTTCGCTGCGTACTGCTGGTGGCCGGGCCGGACGGACGGGAAGAAATCTTCGAGGGCAGTTGCGGCGGCCGTCTGCTCAGCGCGCCGCGCGGGGGCGCAGGCTTCGGTTACGATCCCCTCTTTGTGCCCACCGGCCACGAACAAACCTTTGCCGAGATGGAGGCAGGTTTGAAGAACCGCCTGAGTCACCGTGCGCGGGCCTGGGCCCGTCTGGCGGAGTGGGTGCGGATGGAAACGCCTCAGTCCTCGAGCGCGTAGATTTCAATCATCGCCGTGCCGCTCGCGCCGGTGGTGCTGCTGAGCTGGACCGTGCAGGTGCCGGGATCGAGCGTGAGGATCAGCGCGGCATCGCGGTTCCCGGCGGGAATCGCGAACGCGCCGGCAGCGCGGGCGATCGCGGCCATCGCCGCGTCACCCGCTCCGCCTTCGTCGCTCGCCAGCGGCGAACTCCAGCCACCGGCAAAAACGGTGATCCGAGGATCGGCGATGGTTCCGGCGACACCGAAGGCGCCGAGAGACGGGCCGACGCCGCGCACGAGCAGCCGCAGCGGGCCGTTGCCGGCAACGACAAACCCGGCCGTGAGCACGGCGGCTCCGGGGGCCGTCTGGCCACGGATCGAGAAATTGCGCACGAGCGGCGCCGAATTTTCGTCACCGGTGTCGTAGAACTCGAAGAGGGTGACGCCGCCGCTGGCATCGCCGCTGCTCGTCATCGCGGTGAAGGCGCCCGCCCCGAGCACGGGGGTGAGCGCGGAGCCGTAGGTGACGCCCGGCGCGGGCGCCGCGGTGTAAAGTGGGAATGCGCCGACGCTGCGGGCGAGGCTGGTGGCGCCAGCATTGAGCGCGCCGCCGCGATCTTCGCCGATGGCGCGGCTGCCGTCGTAAAGCGTCAGCACCGGCGACGGCAGGGTGGAGGTGCCGATCGAAGCCGGCAGGCCGCGGCCCACGGCGCGGAGCAGGATCGTTCGCGGGGCCGCACCGGCACAGACGACCCCGGCGATTTGCGGCGTACCGCCCGGCTCCACCCGGCTCCGGGCCGAGAAATTAATCAGGCGCGATCGGTTGGGCACGACGGTGAGCGTCGCGGGCTCGCTGGTGAAAGTCAGGCCGGCGATCGAGACAATGGCTCGATAGGCACCAGACTGCCCGACGCGAACGTCCGGCAGTCGCAGCATCGCCGTGGTCGCGCCCGCCAGCGTGGCTCCGTCACGGGTCCACCGATACACCGCCGGTTGCGTCGTTCCAATCGCCACCTGGAAAAACGCGTCGCGGCCCGCCACCACCGTCTGGCTCCGCGGGTTGGCGGTAATCCCGACGATCTCCGTGGGCGCAAACCGGGCGAGCCCGGCGCGGGGCTGGCCGTTGATCCGATCAAAACTGCCGCCAAGCCACAATCGGCCATCTCCGGTCAGCCCGGCGGCGGAGGCATAGCCGTTGCCCGAAGCCTGCCGCAATTGCGGCGCAAGGTTTAGATCCGGCCAGCCGTCGGCGTAAAAGCGGCGGCCATTGGAGAAGAAAGTTCCGTCGGCGAGCTGGCGCGCGTCGCTGCCGATGGTCTCGGGCGGCGGCTGAAACGTCGCATCAACCGTGCCGTCTGTGCGCAGGCGGAGCACGCCTGCCTGCCAGCGGCCGCGCGCGATCGAGCTGCCGAAAACCAAGGCGCGGCCATCGGACAGCGGCAGCGCGGCGTTGGGATAGTGGAGCGCGCCAAGACCGGGCGTGTAGGTGGCGTCAGGCCGCCCATCCTCCAGCAGGCGCACGAGTCGCTCACGTGCCACGCCGTTGACGCGCGCAAACGCCCCGGCCACGAGCAGGCGGCCACCGGCAAGGAGTTGGGCAGCGTCGATGATGTTCGGGCGGCCACCGCCGATCGGAATCGGGATCACGAGGTCGGCGGGCAGCGCCACGCCCGTGGCGTCCATCGGCAGGATGATGTGCCGGGTGAAGCCGGTGAACGCCGCCGGCAGCATGGTCAAAATCTGTCCGTTGGCGCCGAGCCAGATCAGTTTCAGGTTTTCCTCGCGACTGTCGTCGGGCGCGAAGGCCGAGATGAGCATGCGGCCATCCGGCATCGCCGCGAGCCAGTTCGTCTTGGCGGCATCGAGCTGGGGGGGAAAGGCGAAGCCAGAGTCGATCCGCCCGTCGGCTTGCAGGCGCACGACCGGCGTGACGTAGCGATGAAAGCCGTTTTCGAGGGTCGGACTGATCGTCCTTTGCTGGAGGATGAGGCGGCCATCGGGCAAGGCGAAGAGCAGGTCGCCGGCGGGCGGCACAAACGCCGGATCGAGGGTGCCATCGGCCTGGAAACGGGCGAGGCCGGTGCGTGGCTGGCCGTCGAGGTGCGAGAAGGAGCCGGCGGCAAGCACGCGTCCGATGGCATCGGTTTCCAGGCGGGTCACGGACCCGGGGTAACGGTGCACGATGTTCGTGCCAAGCGGGGTGAGTGCACTGCCATCCGCGAGGCTGAGCGCGAGGGCTGGATCAACGAGCGTCGGACCGAGAAAGATCGGCGCGATGGCGGCGTCGGCGGGCGCCATCACGTCGTAGGGAATCCGGTAATACGTGGTGTTGAGCACCAATGTGCCCTGGACCACGAGCACGCGACCGTCGGGCAGGGCGGCCAGCAGCCGGTGCCCTTCGCGCGAGCCGGGAACCCGGCGCAGATCGCGTTCGACCTGGCCGTTGGCGCCCAAGATGAAGACCGCGGGTGCGCCGAGCGTGTTCGTCGCGCCCACGGAGGCCTCGGCGGCGAGCCGGCCGGACGGCAACGGGGCGATCCGCACGATGGTCTTGAGCCCGGGAATCTGGATCGCGTACGTGCGTTCGGCCTCGCCGGTCGGCGCGTAGCGGGTGAGGTTGCCGTTGCCTGCGAGCACGCTGCCGTCGGGTTGCACCGCCAACAGCGAGTAGGTCGTGCCAACGGCCGCGGGTGCGAACCGCGGGTCGCTGGCGCCGCTGGCGAGCAGGCGGGCGAAAAAGTACCGGGCGCGTCCGATCGGTTCGTAGGCTACGGCGCTGACCACCAGCGCGCCGTCGGCTGCGGGTGCCACCGCGCTCACGTTGAGCGAGGCCGCGGTGAGCACGGGTGCAAAGGTGGAATCAAGCGTGCCGTCGGCGTTGAGTCGCGCGAGACCGTTGCGCGCCTGCCCTCCGATCGAGCGAAACGTGCCCCAAACGAGCACCCGACCGTCCGGCAACGGATAAAGCCGCGGGTAGCCATCGACGGAGACCGCGGCGAACGCAGGGTCCGTGCGCCCGTCGGCGCGCAGCCGGATGAGCGTGGTGCGGGAGACAACGGGACGCACGATCACAACCGAGCCATCAGCTTCGCCGGCCGACACGGTGACCACGGGATCCGTCGAGCTGTCCGGGGTCACTGGAATTGGTCTTGGGATAATCGGTGGATCCGCGATTACGGTCGCGACGCCGGGCCCGAGCAACGCGACGAGGCGGCCGTCGGGCAGTGGCGCGACTCCGGTCAGCGTTTCGGTGGCGGCCAGGTCGGGGGCGAATGCCGGACTGGCAGTTCCATCGACGCCGAGCCGGGCGAGGCCGGGGAAGGCGGAGCCGTTGACGTGCGTGAAATAGCCAAAGGTGAGAATCTGCCCCCCGCCCGCGGGCACAAACGACGCCGTCAGGAGCATGGGGGAATCGTTGATGATCACCGGAGCCACGGTGGAATCCAGGGACCACGTCTGCGCGCGCAGGGCAGCCGGCACGGCGGTGGAAATCAGGCAGAGGGCGGCGCAGCACCAACGC
>JBIJCX010000414.1:0-6862 GCA_044344465.1 Opitutaceae bacterium | reverse complement strand
ACCGCTATGTGCAGTCCCTGCCCGCCGCTCATCGGGCGCGAGCCGAGGGCTTGCGCATCCTGGTGGCGGGCAAACCCGCCCATCACCGCGCGAAGCACGTCGGTGACACCAAGGTCGTGGCGCACGATCCCATCCACACGCTTTTTCTCGTGCCCGGGACCGGCCCGCATCCGGGAATTCCTGGAAATTACCTGTATGGCTCGGCCCTGCAACTTGGGCTCGACGGGAACAGTGCGTGGGCGGTGCACATCCATGACAGCGATGACGGCATGGCGTTATGCGATCTGCCCACGATGGCGGCCGCGCTGGCCAAGGTGCAGGAGGTGCTGGAGAGTGCGCCGTTCAACATGAACGAGCTCACCACGCTGGGTTTCAGGATCAAGTGAGCCCGTAACAAGGGGCTCGTTACAGCCGTGGCGCGGACGCCGGGGCACCGTTTTGGATGCGGTAGAGATCGGTCTTGGTGCGGAGAAAAAGCGCCGGGCCCGCGACGGCCGGCGAGGCCATCAGTCCCGTCGCCAGCGTATTCGTGGCCAGGACCTCGAAGGTGCGGCCGGGTTTGATCACCGTGGTCTTGCCTTCCTGATTGCAGAAATAAAGGCGTCCGTCCCCGTGGATGGGCGAAGCGGCGTACTTGCCGGGCAGGCGCTGGCGCCATACCTGTTGGCCCGTGGCTGATTCGAGGCACGTGAGCACGCCGTCATCGGTCATCATGTAGAGCAGATCGTCCACGAGCACCGGCGACACAGTCCTGGCGATATTGTTTCCAACTCTCCACGCGATGTGGGTGTCGGTCACATCGCCGCTCCCGTCCGTGCGGACGGCGATGAGTTCCGTCTTGCCGCCGCCCGTGAGGAGAAACGTCAAGCCTTCACGATAAACCGGAACGGGCGCCGCCGACCAGGCATCGTAACGCACCCGCCACAGTTCGCGGCCCGTCCGGGGATCGTAGCCATAGGCGGCCTTGGCCCCGGTGCTGATCATCCGCGGTTGGCCAGCGATGGTGACCAGCAATGGCGTGCTGTGGGCTTTGCGCCGATCCCCTTCCTGAACCATTTTGATCGGCGAGTCGGTGTCGTTCCACTCCACGGACCGGTTTGTCCTCCAAACCGTGCGTCCGGTCTTTTTGTCCAAGGCGATCAGATACTGCAGGTCGGCGCCATCCAGCGTGAGGATCACCGTGTTCTCAAAAAGCACGGGGGAGGAAGAGGGGCCGCGGTAGTGCCGGCAGGGCAGGTCCTCGCGTTGCCAGAGGGTTTTTCCGGTCGCGGTGTCGAGACAGGCGGTGCCGTAACTGCCAAAGTGAACGTAGACGCGGCCCGGTTCGAGGGCCGGGGACGGCGTGGCGTAACTGTTGACGTTGTTGCCCAGCGGTTCGGGCGCATCCCAATGAAACAATTTTTCATTCACGCGCACCCGGCCGGTCGTCGCATCGATACTGAGGACATAAAAATCGTGGCCGTCCGGTCGCGCCGTGGTCAGCCAGATCTGGTTGTCCAGGATCGCCGGAGTGGACCAGCCGCGCTCGGGGATCGGTGTTTTCCAGACGACGTTCTCCGTTTCGCTCCACGTGAGCGGGAGTCCGACCGGGCGGCTGTCGCCTGGCGCCGTCACCTGGCCATCGCCCCACGGGCCACGGAATCCCAGCCAGTCGGTCGCGGCCGCCAGCGGCGTGAGAAGCAGTGCGGTCAGGAAGGCCAGAAGCCGCGGTGAACAAATCATGGCGTGGGGGATGAAGCAGTGGGTTAAGCGCATGGCAGGGCAGGGCGGCAGAGGGGGAAATGAAGAAGCGCTTTGCCCGGATCGGGCAACAACCGACTTTGCCGTCCCTCCATCCCACCTCCGTTCTAGCATGGCCAAGCGTCGGGCAATGGGTTGAGAATGCCGGTCGCTGCTGAAGCATCTTATGAAAAATTTCGGAGCAAGGCTGGCCTGGTGGTGCGGATTCATCCTGGCGGCGGGCTTGGCGGCGAAAGCCGGGCCGACCGATCGGGCGCTGGTGGTGGTGCGCGTCGATGCGGAACGCGTTTTCGCGAGCTGGCGGTGGCTGGGCGCGGATGCACCCGGCTCGACTTTCACCGTTGAACTGGCCGAGCGGCCCACGGGGCCGTTTCGGGCGGTGAATGCCACCGGCGGAGCGGCGACCAATGCCTCGCTGGCCGTGCCAGAGCGGACGTCATCGTACCTTCGGGTGCGCGTGCAGGCGCCGGGGCGGCCAGCGGAAATCACGCCCGCTGTGGCCGTGCCCGCGTCGGCCGCCGGCTATCTGTCCGTCCCGCTGGCGACCAAGGACCGCGCGCAAAAGGTCGGCTTCGGGGATTTTGACGGTGACGGCACGCTCGACTACCTGGTGAAGACGCCCGATTTCAACACCGACCCATATCAAAAACCAGGATACTGGAAGCAGAGCACCGACACCTACAAGCTGACGGCCTTCCGGCACAACGGCACCCGGCTGTGGACCTACGACATGGGCTGGGCGATCGAGGAGGGCATCTGGTATTCGCCCGTCATCGTCTGCGACCTCGATGGTGACGGCGTGGCGGAGGTGTTCTGCAAGGCCGGCGAGGGCGATCCGCGCGAGCCGACCGGGCATGTGCGCAGTGGTCCCGAGTGGCTGATCGTGCTCGACGGTCGCACCGGCCGGGAAAAGCAACGGTTGCCGTGGCTGAGCCGCGACGGTTTCGACGACTACAATTACTCCTCGCGCAACCTGATGGGCGTCGCGTACCTCGATGGCAAACGGCCGCATCTCGTCGTGGTGCGGGGCACCTACCGGATTATCAAGGTGCAGGCCTACACGCCCGAGCTGAAACCGCTCTGGTATTGGGAGGCGTCGGGACCGAACGAGAGTTACCGCGGACAGGGCATGCACGGGCTGCATGCGGTGGACGTGAACGGCGACGGCAGGGACGAGATCATCCTGGGCTCGGCCGCGCTGAGCCACGACGGTCAGCCGCTTTGGAATACGAAAAAGGGGCATCCCGATGTTTGCTATGTGGCCGATTTCGATCCGACCCGCCCGGGCTTGGAGATTTTCTACGGCCTCGAGAAGGGGCAGCCGCGGGGCGGGGTGGCGCTGCACGATGCGCGCACGGGGGCGGAGATCTGGGGCAACCCGGAGAAAACCGTGCATGTGCACGGTCAGGGCATGGTCGGCGACATCATTCCCGATGAGCCCGGGATCGAGTGTTACACCGGGGAGTCCAAGGGCGGAACGGGTTGGTGGCTCTACACGGCGGGCGGCAAGTTGATTAACCGTGAGGACCTCGGTGAACTGGGACCGAAGGCGATCTACTGGCTCGACGGCCCGACCAAAGTGTATGTGTCCGGAAGGAGAATCCTGCGTTGGCCGAATCAGGAGGTGGGGCAGATTGCCGCGGGCCGGATTGTGGCCATCGCCGATTTTCTCGGTGACTGGCGCGAGGAGATGGTGGTGGCAATGGAGGGCGAACTCCGAATCTATACCACGACCGTGCCGACTCAGCTCCGGCGACCGTGGCTGATGGAGGATCCGCTGTACCGCAACGATGTCACGATGCAGACGATGGGTTATTTCTATCCCCCCCAGTTGAGCAAGTGATTCGACCGGCCGCTGTGATCGGGTCCGCGGTTGGGAAAGGGGGGTGGACGGAGGCTTGAACTTATCGGCGGGGCGTGTGTGCTGCGCCCGTGCTGACGACGATCCGCCGGGCGGAGTACGCCGAACTCATCGTACTGTTTTTCATCCAGGGCGCCGCGCTGGGCATGTGGTTTGTGCCGTTGAGCGCCGTGCTGGATGCGCACGGATTTGCCGACATCAAGTCCTATGCGTTCGCCACTTCCGCGGTGGCGGCCTTCATCTCTCCGCTCGTGTTTGGCGCGGTGGCCGACCGCCATGCCTCACCGGTCAAGGTGTTGCGGTGGCTGGCGCTGGCGACCGCGCTGGCGATGGCGTTGGCGAGCACCGCCATCCGGGCGGAATGGAGTTCCGGGGTGGTGCTGGCGCTGATCCAATTGCATGCGCTGTGCTCGGCTCCGACCTGGAGCATCTCGTCGACCATCATTTTTGCGCGACTCGCAGACGCGAAGAAGGAATTCGGACC
Organism: Opitutaceae bacterium; assembly: GCA_044344465.1. Lineage (GTDB taxonomy): Bacteria > Verrucomicrobiota > Verrucomicrobiia > Opitutales > Opitutaceae > ER46. The sequence continues at coordinate 2,777 of JBIJCX010000414.1, read as the reverse complement.
GATCCGGGCGATGGCCACGATCGGTTGGATGGGCGGGTGTTTATTGATCAGCGTTCTTGACGCCGACCGCTCCACCTTGTCCGGGTATTTTGGGGCGGTGACGTGGTTACTGGTCGGGGCGTTCACCTTCTTCCTGCCCGTATTGGAGACGCCCAAGTTCGTCGAGAACCTCACCTGGACACAGCGACTCGGGCTCGACGCGCTCGTGCTCCTCCGGGAAAAAGACCATCGCGTCGTCTTCCTCACCACCGCCCTGTTCACGATTCCCCTGGCTGGGTTTTATCCCTACGCCCCGTCGCACCTGCGGGAAATGGGCCTGGTGCACACGTCCGCCTGGATGAGCCTCGGCCAGATAACCGAGATTGTGGCGATGTTCTCCCTGGGGGCGCTCCTGCTGCGGTGGCGCTTGAAGTGGATCTTTGCGTGTGGCCTGGGCTTCGGGGTGGTGCGATTTGCCCTGAGCGCCCTTGATACCAAGGCGGGGCTGATCGCGGGAATTATCCTCCACGGCTGTTCGTTCACCCTCGTACTCATCACCGCGCAAATCTATCTTAATCAGAGGGTGGATCCGGCTTGGCGCGCACGGGCTCAGGCCTTGATGGCGCTCATGAATGGCGGGGTGGGGAGTCTTTTGGGCTATTTGGGAACCGGCGGATGGTTTGCGGCTTGTGCACGCGATGGCCACACCCGTTGGCCGGTTTTTTGGAGCGGACTGGCGCTGGCGGTGGCGGCGGTGCTCGGCTTCTTTCTTTTCGCGTACCGGGGTCGCGGCCCGGGGATGGTCGGCCGAAAAGCAGAAAGCGTCGTGGGGCGGTGATGACGCAAGGTTACAGATCACGAGGTTTTTGCCGGGTCCGCCGATTCCGGTCACCCTCAGATCAGATACCTACAGGTCGCGGCTGATTTTAGCTTGCCCGGGAATTTCTGCTGCCCGTAATAAATTGCGATGCTTCGACGGTGCAGCGGCCTTCGAGTGTTCGTTCTTTCCCGCGTCGATTCTGTGCTCGTGTTTTCTGCGGCCCGCCTTGGAAATGGGGTTGGACGGTAGGAAATACCGGTAGAATTCGATGGGTTAGATGTCATCAAGTATTTGAAGGTAAATGGTGTTCGCCAGGGTAGCTCAGTGGTAGAGCAGAGGACTCATAAAGCCGCGAATCGCGAAATTTCGCTGGTCCCTGCGCAAGAACGCTGCTCGAACGGCTCGCCGCGAACCGCCTGAATGTCCCCAGCGTCGCCGTTGACAGCGCTACAGGCGTTGATCCTCGTGGCAAGATTCTAAGCGTCGGCGAGGCAGCGAAATCCCTTGCCCGGGCCTGCGAAGAGCTCGGCGTCGAACGGCTCACGCATCATGATTTGCGCGATGCCTTCGCCACGGCCGCCATCGAGGCCGGCGTGGATATTCCGACCGTTGCGGCATGGCTCGGGCACGCGGACGGCGGTGCGCTTCTCATGCGGGTGGATGCCCACCATCGCAGAGCGCACAGCGTGAGCCAAGCGGCAAAGGTGGTTTTCTGAGGGGCGATCAACCAGCGCGCGCAACCGCACGGTTTACCTGGATTTGCCGGGCTTATCGATTGGATCCCGTTTCTCTGCGCCGATCTGGGGGGCATTGGCAGCGGCCTCCTGTCGGAACGGCTGGCGACTCGTAGTCGCCACCTTGGCAGGCCCGGAAGCTCATTCTGGCCGGTGCCATCTGCTCACCCTGCTGGCTGCCGCGATCCCCTTCGTGCAACACCCCGTGGTTGCGATACCCTTGAGGGCAGTGCAGCAATCCGGTCGCGATGTCGGCGCCAGGACAGGCAAACAGACCCTCGGAACTAATAACGCACTACACGTGGCACAGGCGGTTTCTGAGTGGTTCAGCCAGTCAGCTTTGCGGCTTTAACAATCGCAGGGCGTTGGCCACGACGAGGAGCGTAGCCCCAGTGTCCGCCAAGATGGCCAGCCACAGGCTCGCATATCCGCTCAGCGTGAGGGCGAGGAAGAGCACCTTCAGGCCGAGGGCGAATGCGATGTTAAAATGAATTACGCCGAGCGTGCGGCGCGCCAGGCGGATTGTGGCCGCAATCATTCCGAGATCATCCTGCATCAGTGCGACGTCGGCAGTCTCGATGGCGGCATCGGTGCCGGCGGCGCCCATGGCGATCCCGACGGTTGCAGCGGCCATCGCCGGCGCGTCGTTGACGCCGTCGCCTACCATACCAACTGAACCATATTTCGCGCGCAGTGCCTTGACGGCGGCGACTTTGTCTTCGGGCAACAAGTCACCCCGTGCCTCGTCGATCCCAACTTGCTTTGCGATGGCGTCCGCCGTGCGCTGGTTGTCGCCGCTCAGCATCACGACGGAATCTATTCCAGCGGTGTGCAAGGCCCGGAGTGCTTCCGAGGCTTTGGGTCGCACGGTGTCGCCGATCGCGATGATACCGAGCACCTCGCCCGCGCAGTCGCCGTGCGGACGGTGGCCGACGACCACGACGGAGAGGCCTTTGCTTTCGATGGCGGAAAGGCGCCGCTCAATCGCCTCGGAGCACACGCCCAGCTCGTGCGTGAAGCGGTGGTTGCCGACAAAGAAGGCATGACCGTCGATGATGCCCTCGGCGCCGCGGCCGCTGCGCGCGTGGTAGTTTTCTGCGCGCGGGAAGTCGATGCCACGCACTTTGGCGTGTTCGACGACGGCCTTCGCCAGCGGGTGCGACGAATGGGTGTCAATCGCCGCCGCCACCCGCAGTATTTCCAGTTCTGTCTCTCGCCCGAGAATCTCCACGCCCTGGACCTTC
>JBIJCX010000040.1:0-37197 GCA_044344465.1 Opitutaceae bacterium | reverse complement strand
ACGCGTTCGCACCATTCCTCGGCACCTGGCCGTTGAAACTTCGAGAGGTTGTCCACCTGGGTGACATCGCCACACGCGCCCTGCATGAAGACCACGGGCAAGGCGGCGTTGCCCGTCGCGCCGCGCAATGTCTTTTCCATCGACCAGATCCAATTGGCGGAGATGCCGCCGGGACCGGTCGTGGCGTGGCAGGAGAAATTCACGACCACCCCGAGCAGATTGTTATGCATATCCCACACACCGACCGTGCCGACCTGGGGATCGACCGGGCCGGCATAGTCAACGATGTCGGGATTGCCGGCGCCCGGGTGGGAGTAGGAAAGGCCGTTCTTCATACGCAGGCGCCGGTTGAAGGCGACCTTTTCCTCGTGGCCAAAGCCCACCGCGAGTTTGGCGTCGGTGCGGTTGGCGTCGGCCTGCACGACCGCATCGACGATCTGCTTCTTGAGCAGTTGGGTGAAGCCGGGATTGGAGATCGTGCTCTTCTCCTGCACCAATTCCTTCACCAACGGCGAGGCCCGATCGAGATCCCCGGGCTCGGTCATGCCGATGGGCCCCGACGAATGCGAGTGCGACGCGCCGATCAGGACCTTGTCCGCGGGGATGCCACACCGTTTCTGAATTTCCGCCCGTGCTTCCTGCACCAGGTGACGGGTGATCAACACGAGATCGATGCCGACCAGGGCCACGCGCGTCTTGCCATTATCGAAGACGACGGCGCGGACTTTGCAGGGGTCGTGGAATGTCCGGTGGTATTTCTTGCCGTAGCTACCCGGCGCATCCATGCCGATGTCCGGCGTGATGTCGCGCTCGGTGAAACCGGCTTTGAATACGGTCTTGGAAGCCGCTGGCATTGGGGCGCCCGCAGCGAGGCTTGACCCTGCCACCAAGCAGGAGGCGATAAGGGCGAGTAAGAATTTCATTTTTTGGAGGATCGAGTGGGGGAGAAAAGCGCGACCTCCATTGCTCGATAAGTGCGAAAGCCGTAAGAACGTCTGATTACTACTCGGATTTTATTGTTCAAACCTTCGAGCGTGCAGCAGACCGCAGTGAACGCAAGAGGCAGGGAGGAGGCGAGCGGTGTCATCATGGTGAGCACGTGAAGTGCCCCTAAGACGCAGCGGCGGGCCAAATGGGTTATCGGGGCGAACGCACTGCTTGCGTTCGCCGTTGGGGTCACGGCGTGGGCCGGACGACTGCGCCACCGGGAGCCGGTGAGGTTGCCAAGGGGCCAAGGAGCAAGAAACCAAAGGACCAAGCCTTGCTGGAAGTGAGGAGACGTGGGAATGCCAGAAATCCTCTCCGCGTCTTTGCATCTGCTTCGCGTGAGATGCTTGCCAGGATCCGAGTTCACGACCGCGCAGTCTGCTGTTCGGCGCGTAATCGGGGAGAGGGCTGCTCGACGGGGTAAGGTCGCGAATAGCGACAGGTCGCCGCAATCTGCCCGCCGCGATCTGACTCTCGTCCGCGTACGTGTCGAGAGTCGCATCGTGACCCATCTGGGATCGCCGCTGCGTCTTGGTTACTTGCCGTTGCGAGCCGCCCGGCCGGCGAACTTTGGCGTCCGCGGAAGTTCCACGGTTCGCCGCTATGATCTGTTCCCGGCCCCAATATTCCGGGGGTTCGCGATATGAGCTTTCATGCCCGCTTCGTCTGTTTTGCCCGGGCCGCGAGCGTGCCGATATCGGCAATCATCGCGCGATCGCCCGCCTTTTCGACCAAATCGCAAACCAGGTTGAAGACCTTGAACTCGGGGTCGCTGGGATAAAGGACCGACGGGTGCGTCAGCAAATCGAATACGCCCCGGTTTTCGATCGCCCACTCGACGCCGAGTCGCACCGCCTTCAGAAAGTGATCGAGCTTCCACCGGCCGTTGCGAAACGCGCCGACGTCGCTGATCGCGCTCATGGGCACCTCGATCAACCCGGTGGGATAGATAAAGGGCTGTGTCTCCACCTGCGTTTTCACGATGGCGTCATAGAGTTCCGGCGTTGGTGCCTTGCCCTGCTCCACCTTCAGGCCGCCCGGGGACAGGCTGCTCACCCACTTGTACCCGAGATCGAGCAGCATCTGCTGCAGGTCGGCCCGATCGTGGAGCCCGGTCGCAAATCCTCCCGGCGTGCGAAAGCCCGCCGGCTCGACTCCGATGCGATTCTTGAAGGCGATGTTGGTCGTCCGGATATTTTCGCGGATGACGTCGGCGGGGGCTTTGCCCGCGATCAGCCACGGCGCGCGCTTGAACCGGAACTGAAGATCCTCCGGTTTCGTCGCCAGCACGTTGATATGATCGTAGGTGTGGTTGCCGACCGGGTGTCCGGTCTGCACGATCTCCTTGAGCCAATCCACGTTCTCGTGCTCGAGCACGCGGCCGACACAGAAAAAGTGAATCACGCCGCCCCGCGCCTTGACCCGGCGCGCGGCCTCGACCGCGTAGCGCTTCGTCTCCTCGTTCAACACGCCCTTCTCGTAATCCCAGTGCGTGGTTTCCCAGGTCGGGAAATTGCGCGACATCTCGAGATCGAGCGTGATCGCGATCAGCGCCTTGTCGGCAGTGGCCGCCGCCTTCTGGCGCTCGGCCGCGAACGCCGCCGACCGGCCGAGCAGAAGACCGCCGCCGGCCAGGGCGGAGGTGGCGAGGAATTTGCGGCGGGAAAGGATCCAACGGCGGTCGGCCGTGGCAGCAGGCAGGGTGTCAGAATGCAGCGAAGGGAGATTCATGCGAGGGAGGGGAATGGAGTATACGTTGTGCGAGGCCGGATACGGCCGGACTGAGTTTGGAGGAGCTTATGGTTTAACCACCGGAGGGCCGAGCTCCGCCGAGGCCGCGATGGCACGGGCAACGAAGCGGCCCCGGGCGCGGGTGGCCCCGGGCACCCCCGGGGCCCGGGGCGGCCCCCGCCCCTCCACGAACGGAGAAAACGTACGACGTCGCATGTTGGTTCCGGCCCCGGACGCCGCCTTCCGTCAGAACCGCGCGTTGATGCCGAAGTGGAAGAGCGGCGAGATCTTGATGAACGTGGTGGAGTACCCGCCGTAAAGCTCCTGCGCGACATCGGCCTCGTTCAGGACATTGTCGATGTTGAGGTACACATCATAGCGCTTGGAGATCTGGTAGCCTGTCTTGAGGTCGACCACGTTTCGGGCCTTGGCATAGGTCAACAACGACTGGGTGGGATTATAGCTGACCAGATAGCGGCTGCGGTGGTTGAACTGGGTCCGGATCGAAATCTTGTTTCTGACGTAAGAAATGCCGAGGTTGGCGCCCTTCGGAGTGAAGCCCGCCACCTGGGCGGTGGGCGCGACCGCGATGCTGTTTCCGGCGCTGTAATTACCCTCGGCCTGCAGCCTGGTGTAGTTGGCATAGGCGGAGAATCCACCCCACCAGCCCGGCAGAAAGGTAAACTGCTGGGTGAAGTTGAGCTCGAGGCCCTTGATCTTGGCAAAACCCCCGTTGACCTTGGTCGTCAGCGTGTAACCGGCATATTCGCCGTTGTAGCCATTGTCCGCGCCCGACGCGATGACCGCGCCGGATTGGGTGAAGATGAAGTTCTTGAGCTCCTTCATGAACACGCCCGCCGACACAATCCCGGCCGGATTGAGGTAGTATTCCGCGCTCAAATCGAAGTTGCTCGACGTTTGCGGCTTCAGGCTGGGGTTGTTTGCCGAGACCGTCAGTGAAAGATCATTGGCGGTCGTGCGGGAGATGATGTTCCCGAGGTCCGGCCGGCCGATGTTGGTGGCATAGCTGAGACGGGTGATCAATCTGGGCAGCGGCTGATACTTGAAGTGCAATCCCGGCAGGACATCGCGATACTGGCCGCGCGTCTCCGCCATGGTGCCGAACTGGGCCGTCGTGCGGCGGAGAATTTCGGCGAGGCCGGCCGCATTGGCGGTCAGGTAATTCGGCGCGCCGAACTGGGTGTCATAGGCCGTGCGCCGCGCCCTTTCCGCCGGCGTGATGGTCTGGCCCGTGCCCCGGCCCACGGTCTTGGTTTCCTCGACGCGAACACCACCCAGGATGCCCAGCTTGCCGAGCTTCACATGGCCCTGGATGTAGTAGGCGGAAATGTCCTCCCCGAAATGCGTGAAGCCCTCCAAGTTCGACTGAGCGTTGAAGAGGATGTCATCCTTGAACAGCTGGCGATTCCTTTGAAACGCGGTGTCTATATTGTAGCTCCGATCGTTGCTGTATCCTGCCGGGCCGCCGCCCTCCAGGGCCATCCGCCGCGGATAAGGCAACAGGGGATAACGGGCAAAATGGTCCGACGAACTCAGACTCTTGTCCGTGAGCGGAAGGACGAACTGGGCGAGATTGTCGTCACTGACCCCGGTCGCAGGGTTGATGCCCATGACCCCGTCCGGCCCGACATAGTTTCCCCGATATGCGGTGTTGTTGCCGTCGCGGGTCTGCCCGCGAAAGCGCAAGCCGGCCTTGAGGTAGGTCGGAGCCACCGTTTCAAATTCCTTCTTCAAGTTCAACGTCGCGCCCCGGTATTTGTCCCAGGCGGTCTTCCTCAAATTGATCGCGTATTGATTATTGACCAGGTTGTTGAGGGTGGAGTTGTAATTGTTGATCTGGGATATATCCGGCCCCGTGGTCTGCGTGACCTTGGGATAGTAGGGTTCGTCGGTCCTTTCGATCCGCATGCCGATCCCTCGCAGATAGAGATCAAGCCGCTTGTTGCCGGGGTAATCGGACTTGGCCTTCGACTCGTAGAGGTTCCAGTCGATCAGCAATCCTTCGTACTTGTGTTCGCCCGTAAGGGTATTTTGGGCCACGGAATTGCGCCTTTCCGTGGTGCGCATCCACGTGTTCATGGCCGTCGGGGAGATGACCAGGGCGCCGGTCCCGGGAACTGTATAGTTTGCGCGCCAATTGCTCACGCTGTCCGTGTACCCGGGAAGAACGCCCCCGCCACCGGTCGGATTGCCGTTGGCATCCACCGTGGCCAACGAGGCGGCAGTCGAGGTCACGAAGCCGTGCGTATAGGCGTGTTCACCGTACCGGTTCAGGGTGGTGTTGAAGGAAAACCGGGTGTTGTCGCTGAACTTGTAGTCGAGTTTCAGGCCGCCGCCCATCCCTGACCGGTCGTATTGCTGCAGATTCTCGAATTGATAGGAGTTGGTAAAACGCGGACCGGGGACCCCGTTGGCCAGCGTCTGATAACCGCGGGTCGTCAGGTCTTCGGGGGTGCCGTGGACCCGGCTGGCGAAGTTAAAGGCCACGCCGAGCTTGCCGCCAAAAACTTCCGAATAGGAAAACGTGTAGCTTTCGTGAATCGGGTCCCGAATCGTGGTCAGCGGACGCCAGATCCCGCCAACCGAGGCCGCGATGCGGCGCTCCGGCGAGCGGTCGAACGCGGACTTGCTCACCATGTTCACGGCCCCGCCGATCGAGTCGCCGTCCATGTCGGGCGTCGGCGACTTGACCACTTCGATTCGCTCGATCGCATCCGCGCCCGTGGGTTGGAATTCCATGACGCGATCGGTGCCGGCGCCATTGGCGGCCGCGACGCGATTGCCATCCACCGTGACTGTGCTCAACGCCTGGTGCAGGCCCCGGATGCGTATATAACGCGTGTCACCGCTGGTGGAGGTGCCCTCGATGCCGGGCAAGCGGAACAGGAGGTCGGCCGGATTGCCGGCCAGGGCGCCGAAAGCGTCTGCCGAAACCACATTTTTCACGCCTTGCGAATCCCGCTGAATGGTGAGCGCCAGGGCGTTGCCCTCGCGCTCACCGGCGACGGTAAAGGGATTCATCTTGTAGATCCCGGAGGTGAGCGCGAAGTCCCGCTGGACCGTCGCGCCGGCCTGGACCGAAACGGACACACTCTCGGTGTCCAGCCCGAGGTACGACACCACCAGGGTGTGAGTGCCCGCTGGCGCATGCAGATGGTAGGTGCCGCCCCGCTCGGTGGTCGTCGAAAAATCAGCGCCCTCGATTCGAATGCTGGCGCCCTCGAGATTGGCATGCGTCGCGGCATTGCTCACCCGGCCGGAAATTGTCCCGGACGGCTGGGCCGCGGTAATCCCGGCGCCGGGAGTCGCTCCCATAGCCGACGCAAGGTGGGTCAGGGTGAAGGCAAGCAGCGCGACCAGGGGCGCAACGCATTTGGGTGGGTTCATTTTGGGGCCGAGTTTATTGGGGTAGGAATTCGACGGGGGAAAACACCACCGACGGACGCTCGTGCGCCGTAGCGGCTAAAGAATTCAGACGGATTGCCGTGGTCAGGCCGCAACACGTCTGCGGCGAACCAACGGACTGGTTCTGGTCAGGGGGAAACTCACCGTGGGGTATGCCGTTGAGAACGGTGCCGCGCGGACCAGATGTCGAGCCAGATTTTGGGAACGGGAAACGCCGGAGCGCATCTGCCGATCGACGGTGGCGCGGCAGCTCCAGCCGTCAGCGTGTTCGGGAGGTCGATCGTGACTTTGATAATATCGATCCGGACTAGAGCGGCTTCATGAATTCCGTAGCCGCGCTTGAGCCGAAGGCGAAAGCGTGGATGCACGGGATCCACGTTGTCGCTGCGCTCCAACGCGGCTACACGTTTTCTGCCCGCATCCAGCCACGGAGTTGGTCGCGGAGAATCCCCATCTCCCGGACGAGTTGCCTGAGGTCGGCGTGAAACTGCTCGAAGCACCACGGGCCGCGGAAACCGCCGTCCCAGCCGATCTGGAAGCAGCGCGTCATCGCCGCACCTGCAGCACGACGTCGGTCCACACCGCCGGTTTGCCCGCGTCCGCGGCGAGGGTGGCTTCAACCTGATTGACGCCCCGCCGCAGCGCGGCGGCCGGCGGGGTGAACTCCGCCCAACCACCCACGACCGTCGGAGCCGCGAGCGCCTTACCATTGATCCTGACGCGGAGGGACGCCGGCTGGGGTGGAGTCGCAAACTGCAGCCGGAGCTTCAACGCGACCGGAGTCTTCTGGCCTATATCATCGCCCAGGCGCAGGATCGCGACCGCCGAGCCGCCCGGCGGCACGTTGCGCGGGCGCGACGGATTAAGCGTCTCAAGGCGCAGATAGGGTTCGAGCGGCAGGTTGCCGCCCGCCGCGTTGGTGACACCCCGGATCGACCCAAAGTAATCCTGATCGAGCTTGGCCAGCCCTCGCAGATCGCCGAGCTCACGCCACAGCGGGCTCGTGGGATCGAAGCTGTTGAACATATAGACGCCGTCGGCCCCCGAGGCCCAGACATCCGCCGCCCGACCACGATAGGCCGGGCCGGTCATGCGGGCCTTGCGGGCGGCTTCATCCCGGAGGCGCGATTCATCGAGGGAGGGATAGAGCTTCACGCCGTGCTTCCGTGCCAGCGCGACACTATAGTCCCAGTCGTTGAGTTGAAAGTAGCCGCTGACGACCATCAGGTCGAGCAGGCCATCGGCCAGCCAGCGCTCCAGATCGAGTCCGATGGCGCGGCAATACTCCACCGAGTCAGGCAGCCGCACGGCCAGGAGAATGGGACGGCCGCGCTTCATTCCCTCCACCTCGGTCATCACGCGGATGCGGCGCAGCAGCCCGGTCATCAGCCCGCGCTCCTCGTCGTTGCAGGCGGCTCCGGCCTGCGCGGCGCGTTTGAAGAAGACCGGATGCCGGAAGAAATCCAGTTCCACGCCATCGACGTCGTAGTTCTGGCAAACTTCCTCGACAAAGCGGAACGCGAGATCGCGGATTTCCGCGCGGGTGAAATCGACCGCGGACCAGGCGCCGAACTTCGGCTTCGTGGTCGGAGTCCCGATGAGCCAGTCGGGATGTTCGAGCTTGAGCCGGTTCGCCCGGAACATGATCGGGCCGTATCCATTCAGGCCGCCGTCGTGGGTGTCGTTCAGCCGAAACGACCAGAAGATCTCGATGCCATGCCGCTGGCCAAAGCCAGTCATCACCCGCAACGGATCCGTGCCCGCCGCCAGCATTTCCGGCGCGCGGTTTTTCGAGAACAACTCCTCGCGGCTGGAAAACACCTCGCCGACCTTCGTGCCGTGCGTAAAGACACTGAACCCCGAACTCCAGGTGCAGTAGAAAATGCTGTCGACCTGCGAGCCGACCAGCGGCGTCGTGCGGTGTCGGAGCAACTCGCCGGGCGTGGTGTCGGCGCAAAGATACACCGGCTCGTTGCCATCGTTGTTGAAGATGATGCGCCGCGGCCGGTCGGCGGCCCGGCGCCGGAGCGTGCGCAGCTCGTCGAGCGACGCGATCGCCGGCTGGTTCGCCGCGCGCGCCGGCGCGAGGCCCAGATTCGCGGCCAAGAGCACGGAGCCGGCCATGATGACAAGGTGCCGGCGAAGAAATTGTCTCCGGGCGCAGGAACGAAAGAAGTTCATCGGACTGATCGAGTTTGGATTCACATGAGTCGGGGTTTCGGGTTGAGCGCCGCGTGGTCAAGCGGCGGCACGGCGGGCCGGTGGCTGGACGTCCGCCGATCTACCGAGTTGAGAGGACGGGCGCCAGCGGAATGATGGCCGCACGCGGCGGCAAACACGGCCGGTGCGACGGTCAGGCCACCCGCGCGCGGGATGGTTGCCTCGCGGGCAATCACCACTATCAGTCCCGCGGTGGATCCCATTTCACATATCGTCCTCGGTGCGAGCCTGGGCTACGCCGCATTTGGCCGCCGGCTCGGCCGGACGGCCGCGCTGGCCGGCGGCCTGGCGGCGTTCGTTCCCGATGTCGATGTGTTCATCCGAAGCGCGACGGATCCGCTGCTCGCGATCGAGCATCACCGCGGCTTCACCCACTCGCTGTTCTTTGCCCCGCTGGGGGCTGCCGTCGTGGCCTCGCTCTGGTTGCTCCGGCCCGGAGGCCGCGGGCGCTGGCTTGCGCTGTGGGGTTGTGCGTTGGTCGCCTACCACAGTCACTGCCTCCTCGACGCCGCGACGAGCTACGGCACCCATCTGCTCTGGCCGTTCTCCGACGTTCGCTTCGGCTGGGACCTGATCTCCATCATCGACCCGCCCTTCACCCTGGCGCTGGCCGCCGGCCTCTTCCTGGCGCTGAAGCGTCGCAGCGCGCGGCCGGCCGTCGTCGGATTGTCGCTGGCCGCCGTTTATCTCGGTTGCGGCGCCGTCCAACACGCGCGCGCGGGCGCCACGCAGCGACAATTCGCCGCCGCCCGCGGCCACAACCCCGAACGCGTCGAACTCATGCCCACCCTGGCCAACAATATCGTCTGGCGCGCACTCTATATCCACGAAGGACGGATCCACAGCGACCGCATCCGGGTGGGTTGGTTTTCCGCGCCGACCGTCAGAGAGGGTTGGTCGCTGCCGTTGGTGCAGGAAAAGGATCTGACCGCCGGCGAGAGGATGCGAAACGATGCCCGCCGCCCCTTCCAGCGCTTCCAATGGTTTTCGGAGGGCTGGGTGGCGCGCAGTCCCGGCGATCCCACCTTGCTGGGTGACATGCGTTATTCGCTCTCCGGGGATGCCTTCGATCCGATCTGGGGCATACGTTTCACTCCGCCGGATGCGCCGAACGACGTGGTCTGGGTGAACCACACCCGCGATCGCCAGGTCCGCCCCGCGGAGCTGTGGAACGAGATTGCGGGTCGCGATGCGCGTTATGTTCCAGCCGCCACCCTCAGGCCGTCGCATCAGGCGCGGACTTCGCGGGCGGCGGGATTGCCTCTCTCCGCCCCAGCCCAAGGAAGAACAGAATCGTTGCCGATAACATCATCGACACCGCCAGGAAATAGACCCCGCCCACGAACGAGCCGGTCACCGTCTCGACCTTGCCGAGCACATACGGCCCGAGCTGGCCGCCCAGATTTCCCACTGAATTGATGAGGCCGATGCTGCCCGCCGCGGCGGCCTGGGTGAGAAAGAGGCTGGGCAACGTCCAGAACGCCGGCAGGTAGGCTTTCACCCCGGCGAGTGCCACCATGAAACAGACGATCGTCAGCCCGAGGTGCCCGCGGGTGAACGGCGCGATTGCCAGCGCCAGCGCCCCGATCACGATCGGGAGCACCACATGCAGCCGCCGCTCCTTCGTGCGATCGGAATTCCAGCCGACGACGAGCTGCCCGACCAACGCCAGGATCGGCGGCAGGATGACGAGCCAGGCCAGCTTGTCGTATTTCAGGTGATACCAGTGATCGAGAATGCTCGGCAGGAAGAACACGACGCCGTAGCTGGCCGTCACCGTGAAAAAGTAGGCGAGCGAGAGGAGGAGAACCTTGGGATGCCGCAGCCCCTGCAGCAACGTCAGGTGACCGCGCGCCCCGCCTTTCGCCTTTTCGCTCTCCAGCTCCTGCTCGAGCGCGGCGCGCTCCTCCGTTCGCAACCAGCGCGCGTGTCGCGGGTGGTCCGGCAACAGGAAGAACACGAGGACGCCGAGCACGATCGCCGGCAATCCCCAGACGATGTAAACCCATTGCCATCCCTCGAGCCCGGCCACTTCCGGGTGGTGCACCGTCACGCCGTTGATGATTTCGTTGGTGCCAATCTTGAGCAGATCGAACGAGATCTTGGGGCTGATGATCTGGGCGACCGGCGTCGCCACAAAAAACAGCGCCAATGCCCGCGCCCGATCCCGGAGCGGAAACCAGTGGGTCAGATAAACCACCACCCCAGGAAAGAAACCGGCCTCGGCCAGCCCGAGGAGGAACCGCACCGCGTAAAACTGAAATTCGGCGACGCCGAGGTGCGCGCCGAAGGCGGTGTTGCAGGCATTGACGATCCACGTGGACACGTCGAGCGGTACGCCCACGAAGGCGGTGAGCGCGGCCATTATTCCCCACGTGATCATAATCCGGCAGATCCAGAGCCGCGCGCTCCATTTTTCCACGATCAACGAGCCGGGAATCTCCAGCAGGAAGTAGCCGAGGAAGAAGACGCCCGCCCCGAACCCGATCACCGCGTTGTCGAAGCCCGGCAGATCCTTCGTCATCGTCAGTTTGGCGATCGCGACGTTGGAGCGATCCACGAAGGCGATGACGTAGGAAAGAAACAGCAACGGCAGGAGCCGCCAGTAGGCTTTTTTCCGGGCGCGATCGAGCGCGGAGGGACCGGGCGCGGGGAGCCCGCCCGGGTTGGAGGAAGTTGTCATTGGGGAATGCGAAAGACCGCGGACGAAGGGCTGCGCGAGGGGCACAGCTGCCCACCTTGTGAACCCAACTGGCACGGTGGCGGACAACCTCGGGTCTTCAAGTTTTGTTTGTGGTGCGTCATCGCCCGCGACGCAGCACCGGACAGTCGCCCGGACCGCCACCCCCGAACGCGGGAAAAAACCGCGCGAAAACTTTTGGCTTCAACCGCCGGTCAGGCAGGCTGCTGCCCGTATGGACAACCAAACTCCCGCCGCTGGCTTTCGGAAGGGTCTCACCAGTTACGGCGACACCGGGTTCTCGTCGTTTCTGCGCACGGCATTCATCAAGGGCGCGGGCTACACCGACGACGCCCTCTCCCGCCCGCTCGTCGGCATCATCAACACCGGCAGCGGTTACAATCCGTGCCACGGCAACATGACCGAACTCGTCGTCGCGGTCCGCCGCGGCATCATGCTGGCCGGCGGGTTGCCGATTGAGTTTCCGACCATCTCCATCCACGAGAGCTTCGCGCACCCGACGAGCATGTATCTGCGCAACCTGATGGCGATGGACACGGAGGAGATGATCCGCGCCCAGCCGATGGACGCGGTCGTCCTGATCGGCGGCTGCGACAAGACCGTGCCGGCCCAGTTGATGGGCGCGGCCTCCGCCGGCGTGCCCGCGATCCAGCTGGTCACGGGCCCGATGCTGACCGGCGCCCACCAGGGCCGGCGCGTCGGCGCCTGCACGGACTGCCGGCGCTTCTGGGGCCACTATCGCGCCGGCGAAATCGACGACACGGAAATCAACCGGATCGGCGGCCAACTCGTGGCGAGCGTCGGCACGTGCTCGGTGATGGGCACGGCCAGCACCATGGCCTGCCTCGCCGAGGCGCTGGGCATGATGGTGCCCGGCGGCGCTTCGGCTCCGGCCGTAACCGCAGACCGGATGCGCATCGGCGAGCGGACCGGCGCCGCCGCGGTGGCGATGATCGCCCGGCAACTCACGCCGGAAAAGATCCTGACCGCCCGGGCAATCGAGAATGCGCTGCGCGTGCTGCTGGCGATCGGCGGATCGACCAACGGGATCATTCACCTGACGGCGATCGCGGGCCGGCTCGGGATCGCGATCGACTTGGATGCCGTTGACGCGATGAGTCGCGAGACGCCCGTGCTCGTGGATCTGAAACCTTCGGGGCAGCACTACATGGAGGACTTCCACCACGCCGGCGGCCTCCCGGCCGTCTTGCGCGAATTGCGGCCGCTGCTGCACCTGGGCGCGCTCACTGTGACGGGGCGGACCTTGGGCGAGGAACTGGACGATGCCGGCCCGCCGTTTGCCCAGGAACTCGTGCGCACCCGGGAGCGGCCGGTTTATGCCGAGGGGGGAATCGCCGTCCTGCGCGGCAACCTCGCGCCCGACGGGGCGATCATCAAGCAATCCGCCGCGAGCCAGAATCTGCTCGAGCACGAGGGCCGGGCGGTCGTCTTTGAAAATGCCGAGGATCTCGCGCGGCGGATCGACGATCCGGCGCTCGACGTGAAACCGGCGGATGTACTCGTCCTGAAACGGATCGGACCGGTCGGCGCGCCCGGCATGCCCGAGGCCGGATATATCCCGATTCCAAAGCAGCTGGCGCGATTGGGCGTGAAAGACATGGTGCGCATTTCGGATGGCCGGATGAGCGGCACCGCGCTCGGGACGATTGTGGTGCACGTCACGCCGGAAGCCGCGATCGGCGGACCCCTCGCCGCGGTCCGCTCCGGCGACCGCATCCGCCTCAGTGTGGCGAACCGATCGCTCGCCCTGCTCATCCCGGATGCCGAGATCGCCCGTCGCCTGGCCGCGACCCCACGCCGGGATCCAGACCCGAAGGAGCGTGGCTACCGAAAGTTGTTCTTGCGGAGCGTCACGCAGGCGGACCAAGGATGTGATTTCGATTTCCTGCGTGCGGTGGAGATGAAGGAACGCGCGCCCTCTGCGGGATCCGGCATCCGCGGCCAGCCGGGTTCATCCGCAACTCGCCAATGAAGGGTTTCCAATCGGCCGAGTCACCACGCTTCATTGGCGTAGCACACTCGCTTATTGCCAAGCCCCAACTGTATTGCGAGTTTCCCAAATCGTTGGGGCAATGGTAAACTCCGGAAGTTAAAACACCCCTGTCACCTCAAGGAAAATCATGAAATCGCTTCTGTTGTTCGTCTCCCTGTTCGCCACGGCAGCGCACGCCGCTTCCAGTGTTTCGCCCGCCGCCGCCAGCCCAGCCGGGCCGGCCGACGTCAAGGCGGTTTTCGTTGATCCCAACTCGCAGGAAGTGGCCGAAATCCGCACGCTCGGCGAGCGGGCGGTAAACCGGGTTGGAGTCTCCCTGGTCAATGAAGTCAACGCCACGATCAAGAAAGAGGGAGTCGAGAAGGCCGTGGATGCCTGCCATCTCAAGGCGCTGCCGATGACGGGCAAGGTCATCGCGGACATGCCGCGGATCACGGCGGTCAAACGCACCAGCCTGCAGTTGCGCAATCCGGCCAACGCGCCGGACGCCGCCGACCAACTGGCCCTCAAGCGGGTCGAGACGGCCATCGCGCGGGACGAAGAACCGCCGAAGGTTCTGGTGCAGCGCATCGATCTTCCTGGCGGGAAGCGGGAGTGGCGCGTCTATCGCCCCCTCGGCTTGCGACCGGAGTGCATGGCCTGTCACGGCGATCGTGAGGCCCAGTCGCCCGCTTTGCGCGCGAGCTTGGAGAAACGCTATCCCAACGATCAGGCGGTCGGGTACAAGGTCGGCCAGTGGCGCGGCCTAGTCCGCGTGACGGTCGCCGAGGCGACTCCGCGCTAGAGCGGCTTCATGAATTCTGTAGCCGCGCTTGAGCCGAAGGCGAAAGCGTGGAGGCACGGGGTCCGCCGTGTCGCTCCGCGCCCCCGCGGTTAGCCGATTGCGCGCCGGATTCGGATTCCTTGCCAAAGAAATTCGCCAAACCGGCGGAGGGTGTACACGGTGACGGCCTGTCATGAAAACCCACCTCCTCCTGGCCGCCCTGGCCTCGTTCGTCCTCATCTCCACCGCCGCCTGTGCCGCGGACGTGCAAAAGATCGCCCCCGCCGAAGCCGCCAAACTTGTCGCCGCCGGCAAAGCCGTCCTGGTCGACGTGCGCGAGCCAGGGGAATGGGCCGAGTCAGGCGTCGCGAAGCCGGCCGTGCTGCTCCCGAAAAGCGACTTCGATGGCGAGCAGAAGCAGTGGAAGGACTTTCTCGCGACCGTCGGCGACAAGCAGGTGATCCTTTACTGCCGTTCCGGCGGACGCTCCGACGCCATGGCCGCCGCGCTTGCGAAAAAGGGCCTGAAGGCTGCCAGCCTCGGCCGCCTAAGAGACTGGACCGGCGCCGGTCTGCCAGTGCGCCAAGCTGACGAAAAAAAGTAGCGCCGCACCGCGGCGGCCTCGCCTTTAGCCGTGGGGGAAAGCAGCGAAGTCTGATCCGGGAAGAGGCGCGAAACTCAATCCCGGTGCGCCAGATTCAGCCGCCCAGCCTGAAACAGCACCACGCAATCCGATCCATCCTCGGTGGGCAGCCAGTGGGGCTCCAACGCCGCGAATTCACGGTCGATCGCCGCGCGCAGGCCGCCGACCTCGATCACCACGAGCCCGTGGGGCTGCAAGCGCGGGCGGGCCTGCCGCAGCAGTTTGCGGATGATCTCGAGCCCATCGCGACCGCCGTCGTGGGCGATCCGCGGCTCGGCGGCGAATTCCGGCGCCTGCGCGTCGACCAGCGCACTCGGCTCGTAGGGCGGATTGCTGAGAATCACGTCGTACTTCGCTGGCGGCACGGCGTCGAGAACATCGCTCGCGAACAGCTGCACCCGCCGCGCGAGCTTGTGCGCCCGCACATTGATTTTCGCGACCTCGAGCGCCTCCGCCGAGAGATCGCAGGCATCGACCTGCGCCGAGGAAAAATGGCGGGCCAGCAGGATCGCCAGGCAACCGGAACCGGTGCAGACATCGATGACGCGCTTCACCTTTTTTCCGGCCGGGAGCCAGACATCGAGTTGCTGCGGGATGACTTCCAAAAAATAGCTGCGGGGAATAATGACGCGCTCGTCGACGTAGAACCGGTGCTCCCCCAGCCAGGCCTCGCGGGTGAGGTAAGCGGCCGGGACGCGTTCGAACACGCGGCGGCGCAGGACGCCCTCCACCGCGCTCCGCTCCCGCGCCGTGAGGTTCCGGGCCAGCACCCGGGCGTCGCTTTCCAGGGACAAATCGAGCGTGCGGAGCAACAGGTACAACGCCTCGTCGTGGGCGTTGGTCGCGATCTGGCCGCACGCGACCTTTTCCCGCGCGTACAGCCGCTCGGCGAACGCCAGCCAGTCGCCGAGGTTCGCCGCGGCCGCCACGGCCGCAAAGGGATCAGCCCGTTTTCGCTTCATCGGCCGCCACGACGTGCGCGTGGTTTTGGATGTGCTCGGGACAGTAGCACTGGTCTCCCGCGCATTTTGAACAGTAGCGGAAATCGAGCTGCGGGTGGGAAACATCGGTCTTGCCGCAGACGTGGCAGCGATGCCGGTACTCCGGCTCCTTTTGCGCAATTTTTTCCACCTGCCGCGACATCGCCCTCTTGCGGTGCCGGATCGTCAGCCAGATATCGTGGCCGAAAAACAGGAGAATGTTGCCGACCGAGGCGAGGATCTGAAAACGCGTCGACCAGTCGCCGCGCACAAACGACACCCCGTAGAGCACCCAGGTGATGAGCGCCAGCCACTTGATTTTCACCGGCAGGATGAAAAACAGGGAGAGCTCGAAGTCCGGATGCAGATAGGCGAACGCGAGGAAGACTGAACCGGCGATAAACGCGTTGGTCGCGGCTGCGCCGGGGGTGAGGAAGGCCGCGCCAACCGTCAGCACAAAGCCCGCGAACAGAAACAAATTGTACCGAAACGCGCCCCAATAGGCCTCGAGCGCCTCGCCCATCAGGTAGAAAATATACCAGGCGAACGCGACAAAGATGTACCCAAACATCCCCGGCGGGGGTGGCATGAGCAGAAAGGTGAAGAGCCGCCACCATTCGCCTTGCGGCACGAGCGCCGGCACAAGCACGAACAGCGTGGGATCCAGCCGTCCGAGCATCGATCCGAGCAGGACAAACACCTGCCCCATGATGATGTAGATCGAAATGTTCGGGATGGCGAACCGTCCGAGGGCGCGTTCGAGATGATCGAGAAAGGACATGGGGCGTTTCGTGGCTAATCCTTCTTCGGGGTTTCCGCGAGCTGGGCAATGAGCTTTTGCTTCTGTCCCTGCAAACCCGCCTCGTCGACGGTGGCGAGCAGCGCCTTCGCGTGGTCCCGCTTGCCGAGTTTCAGGCAGATATTGGCCGCATGGAGCCGCATGGTCTGCCGCTCGATTGCCGTCGGCGCCTTGTCCTCCAACGCGCTCCACGCTTTCAGCGCCGCGTCCCAATCCGGTTTCTCGAGGTCGTAAAACGATTCGGCGTAGCGGTAGGCGAACTCAAACCGGTCCGGCGCCAGTTCGGCCGCCCGTTGGAAGGCATGATGCATCGCCTGGTCCAGCGTCGGGCGGCTCCACTCGCCGCTTTTCAGAAAATCGGCGCGCGCCTCCACCAACAGCGTGCCGAGCTGGTAGTGGTAAAGCGGTTCGTTCGGCGCGAGCTTGATCGCCGCGATGAAATACGGCGCCGCCTGCAGCGGCTTGCCGTCCTCCGCGAGGTGGTTGCCCAGCTGGTTCTTCACCATCGGCATGTTGGGATCGAGCTGGTTGGCCCGGAGCAGCATGGCGGCGGCTTCCTTGGCCATGCCGACCTTGCCGAGCCAATATCCGTAGGCCGCATACGCGGTCGCGAACGTCGGATTGTTCCGCAGGAGCAGCTCATAGTCATGCGCGATCGACTGCGCCTGGCTCCGAAACGCCTCCGCATCGAGCTTGTCGCCCTGCTTGGCCGCCTCCGCCAGCAAATCGCGCTGCCGCTCGACAATCCGCCGCAACGAACGATCCGCCATCGTCTCGCCCTCCGCCGCGCGGAGGCCGGGCAGGGCCAGCCCGAACAGCAAAACCAGCATGAAAAGCACGACCAGCATGCGGACCGCGGTTTGGTCGTGCCGTCTTCGATGTGGGCCGTGGGGGGGGGGCCGCGCCGCGGGGGGGGGCCGGGGGGCTGGCGCCCGCCCGCTCCGCGCGCGGCGGGCTGGCGGACGGGTACAAAACCGCGCGCGGAGCGCACGGTCCACCAACGCTCTTTGTCGGCCACCGTGGTGGTCGGATGCTTTCCAACGGCGAAATTCATGGGACGAAGTCCGACACTCTCACTCCGCCAAGGTGCCGGCGTAAATACTCATTCGCATGGCGCTGTAACTCTTTGCGGTTCGCCGGCGATCCGGGTTCAACCCCGGCCGCTGCCAAGCGTGCGCCAGGCCCGAACATCCCACACGAATCTCGAGGGACTCCTCCACGGCGAGCACATCGTCCGCCGCCACACCCGGCGCCGCACCCTCAAGGCGGATGATCGGCATCGAGCGCAGGGCTTGGGCGGACAACATGCCCCAACAAAGCGAATCGAGCTGGCGCCGCCGCGTTTCTTGGTAATGTGTTCAAATGAACACGTCCTCCGCGAGACCGGGTGCGCCGCTTCCCGGCCGCGGCGCGCCGATCAATCCACCCAACCGCTTTGAGCGCCTGCGGCTCGCACCCGATCCGGATGCCGCCGGGCACACCGGGCCCGCCGAATGGTTTGACGAGCCGCCCCACCCCCGCACCGAGTTCTATTTCGACGCGTCGGAATCGATCCTTTCCCCCAACGACAGCCCCGACCTGCCCTTCACCTGGGCCCTGAATCCGTATCGAGGTTGCGAGCACGGCTGCGCCTACTGCTACGCGCGGCCGTATCACGAGTTTCTCGGTTTCTCGAGCGGGCTCGATTTCGAGACCAAAATCATGGTGAAACTCCGCGCGCCCGAATTGCTCCGCCACGAGCTTTCCTCGCCCCGCTGGGAGCCGCAGAGCATCACGTTCAGCGGCGTGACCGACTGCTATCAACCGGCCGAACGCCAGTTCCGGCTGACCCGCGCCTGCCTCGAGGTGTGCGCCGAGTTGCGCAACCCGATCGCGATCATCACGAAGAACGCCCTCGTCACCCGCGACCGCGATGTCCTCGGTGAGCTCGCGCGCCACGGTGGCGTTGCCGTCTTTGTTTCCGTGACCTCGCTCGACTCCGATCTGGCCGGAAAACTGGAGCCGCGGGCCGCGCGGCCCTCGCACCGGCTGCGGGCGATCCGCGAACTGGCCGCCGCGGGCATTCCCGTGGGCGTGATGGTGGCGCCGATCGTGCCGGGCCTGACCGACCACGAGATGCCGGCGATCCTCGCCGCCGCGGCCGACGCCGGCGCGACTCATGCCGGCTACACGATCCTGCGTCTGCCCTATGCGGTGAAGGAGATTTTTGTGCGCTGGCTCGATGATCACGCCCCCTCGAAAAAAGCGCGCATCCTCTCCCGCGTCCGCGAAGTCCGCGGCGGCAGCCTGAAGGCCAGCGACTGGGGCCGGCGCCTGCACGGCGAGGGCATCTTCGCCGAGCAGATCCGCGCCCTGTTCACCGTCGCAGCGCGCCGGGCCGGCCTCGCCCAGGACCGACTCAATCTCTCAACCGCCCATTTCCGTCGGCCGGGTGGCGCGCAGCTGACCCTGGCGCTGTGACCTGCGGCAGCCTTTGGCTCAGACCTTGGCCGCCATCGCACCCCATGGTTCGATCTGGCGGAGTTTCTTCGCCGCCAGGGCGCGATAGCAGTCGGACAGATCGAACACCTTGAGCACGCCCGGCGCCAGACACGAAAGCGGCCACGCGTATTCCTCGGCTTCGGCCACGTCGCCATAATCGGTCAGCGCGTGCTTCAGCGTGACTTGGACGACGCTTTCCGACAACACCGCGGCAAAGGTCGCGGGGATCGCCCCCCACCCTTTGGCCACCAAGTGAACTTCGGGGTGACCCACCGCCTTGAGCCAGTCGATCACCCGCAAGACGTCGTGCGTTTTCTGTCCGATATAGGGACAGTCGAGCATGATGCCGTGGATGGCGTGCAGAAAGTCGGAGCCATACGGGGTCAGGAAGGATTTTGATCCGCCGATATCAGGCTGGGATTCGCCGATGCCCCGGACGTCGCAGGTGTAGGGTGCCGACTGCGGCTCCACCCGGATCAGCTCGGCCAACAACGGCTCGTCGCGCAACTCGGCATCGGCCGATTGATGCGAGATGTACAACAGCGCGCGCCGGTTCGCGCCCGCCGGCCGCGACATCAGCGGCTCGTCGGTCAGGGCGTATACAATCGCGAAAGCGCCCGGCTCGGTTTCCACCGCGTAGGCTGCCACCTGTTTCTTGGGATACCGGCGGTTACCGCCCGCCCGAAGAATACGATAATCGGGGACGCCGACACGCCGCGGCAACTTCAACGTGTCGATCACGGCTTGCCGCAGTTTTTCGCCGGCCGGCTGACCGCGCTGCTGGCGCAGGGCGAGCGACATCTCCCTCGTAAACGAGAAAACCGTGCGCGGCTGCATGTCCGCCACCTGCCCGCGCGGCGTGCACCACAGGGTCTCATCCTTCTCCATCGTCAGGGCGGGCTCGGACTTCACCTCCGGCAAACGCGCCGCCCGGTTGAACCATTGATACATCGCCTCACGATTGTCCTGGGAAAAGCCGTGGTAACCCGCGCCGATAAAGAGGCTGATATTCTTTTCGGCCTGGAGCAGTTGATAGAGCCGGACGAGCCGCTGATGGGCTTCCTCGAGACCGCGGGCGTCAAAGAAATCCTTTTCCTTGCCGAGCAGGACAACGGGCTTGGGGGCGAGCGCCGCGATAAAATCGGAGTGATCGAGGCCGAGCGCGAGGACCCGCGGCGGGCACTGCTCCGTGTCGGCCGAAAGCTCATTCTCCACGTTGCGGCGGAAGGTCGTGACAAAACAACTCGGCGCCGCCATCGCCCAACGGGGCTCCACGCCGCACAACCAGGTCGTCATGGTGCCGCCGCCCGAATTTCCGGTCACCCCAATCAGCGCGGGATCCACCTCGGGGCGCGTGATCAGGTAGTCCAACGCCCGGATGCCATCCCAGGCCCGCCAGGAGCCGAAGAACTCGCCGACCAGAAACTGCTGGTTGCCATAGTAGAGGTGCTCGCTGACGCCCGCGCCCTTGCGCGACTTGAGCTCTTCGGTCACCGACTGAAACCGCTCGCCCTGGCCAATGGGATCGAAGATCAGCGTGACGTAGCCCAGTCGCGCCAGCCCCTGGGCGAACGACTGGTAGGTTTCGCCGGCCTTTCCATTGTTCGAATGGCCGCACGTGCCCACCACTCCCGGCAGCCGGCCCGGGCGGCCCTTGGGCAGATAGAGATTGGCCGTGACCGGAAATCCGGGGCGGCTTTCAAAAATCACCTTCTCGATTTTGTAGGTGTCGCGCTCGACCACGCCGGTCACCCGCGCCTTCAGCGGCGTCTTCTCGGGCCAGGGACCGAAGGACTGCTGGATCTTCGCCCGCACGTCGCGGACGTAAGCCTCGGCGTCGGATTTCGAACGCAACGCCGCGCGCCGCTTCTCCGCCTCGCGCTCGACCTGTCGCACCCGCTCGACGACATACTCCTGCACCATCCGTGGAAAACGATTCAGTGGCATGAAGCCGGCGGCAGTATCCGCGGCCCCACTCTTGCGCGCGGCGGGCGCGGCTGCCGCCACAGTCCCCGGCAGCGCGAGACCCAGGGCCCCGAGTCCCGCCCGCTGGATCAGCGCGCGACGTGAAAGCAGGTGGTCGTTCGAATCCTCAGGCAGGCGATTTTTTTTCATGAGAAGGTTTCCTTTTTGTTCCGGCCTGGGCAAGCAGCCGGAATTCATTTGAACCACGAATGGACCCAAATTGACACCAATGAATACGCCTCCGTGGTTGGACTGGCTTGCTCCGGCTACGGCGCCGGCTGAAGCCAGCGCTGGAACCAAGCCAGCATTTCCGCCCGCATCTCCGGAGTGTAGCTGTGGCCGAGGTCGGGATAAATCACATTGCGGAACCGGTCCGGCGCGCCGACGGCACCGTAGACGTGACTCACCTTCTGCTCGAGGACGCGAATCCCATCGACCGGCGAGCCGTGGTCGAGATCTCCGGTCAACGCCAGGAAGGGACGCGGCGCAATCAGGGCGAGCACGCCCTCGGTGTCGAAATGTCTCAGCAGGCCATAGGTAAAATAGTACAGGCCGTGGGCCCGAAGGTTGCCGTGCTCGATCAGGTTTTGATAACGGGTCAGGCAGGCGACGCCCACAGTGGCGGCCACGCGATCGTCCACCGCCGCCAGCCACCAGGCGCGCGTGCTGCCCATGCTCATGCCGGTGACGCCGATCCGCCGCGGATCCACCGATGGAACCCGGGCGAGAAAATCGAGGGCGATCTGGTCATCACGCACAAACATGCCCCACAGCGTCCGGCCCAGCCAGAGGTGGAGCTTGTGCAGGCTTTTTTGCGCCAATTCGTTTCGGCTGGGGTCCCCGCGCAGGTAGGTTTCGAAGGTCCCAGCCGGGTTGTTGTCCCCCCGGTCGCCGTAATAGCAGGCGTCGGGGGCCAGCACGATATAGCCAGCCCGGACGAAAGCCTCCCCCAGGGACTCGGCCCCGCCGTTGGTGTGCGGCGTGATGAGCTGGTTTTTGTCGGGCGTGGACGAATGCAGCCACAGGACGGCCGGGCCGTCCGCGCGCCGTGTTTCGGGCACGAGGAGCAGCGCGCTGATGTCGCTGCCCTCGCCATTGTCGATTGCCACGCGCTCCAGCGTATAGCCGGGACGCACTTCACGGCTGACCACGCGGCTGACCAGGGGTGAGGGCCGCGGCGGAAGATCGCCCAGGGACTGCACGACGGTGCGATGAACCCGGGGTCGCTGGCGCTGCCACGCGGCGGCGTTGTCCGGCAGCGCCAGTTTTCCAATGGGCAGGCGCTTGAAGGCCGGTGGCACTGCCGCGTCGCGGGCGGCCTCATCCCGACGGTAGTTCTTCGCGGCGTCGGGGCCGGCGGGCCGGCTGCCAGCCGGCTCCGAATAGCGTCGCACGGTCCAATGCCGCAGCAAGCAATCCGCCACGGCCTCAGCCAGGCGATCATACCCGGCCGGCGTGTAATGCGTGCCATCCGGCCCGAGCACCCGATCCACCCCGGCCTGCCCCACCATCGCATGCAGATCGTTCACCGCGATGCCGGACTCCTTCATGATGGCGAGCGCGGCGGCGTTGTAGCGCTGCACATCGGCCTCCCTCCGATCGAACGTCGCCCCGCGCCTCGCGTGCCGCTCATCGATGATCGGTGTCGTGTTCGCAAACACGAGGGTCGCCGAGGTCTCGCGCTTGAGCCGGGCCACGATCTGCCGGAGATTCGCCTCGTATTGGGGCAGCTCGACCTGGTGGCGTCCATTTTCCTTCGCGACCTTCAGGTCATGCAGCCCGCAGTTGAAGTGCACGATGTCGGGTTTCTCCCGCACGAGCCAGGCCTCGAGCGCCTTGAGCACGCTGGCGCTGTCCCCGCCATTCGGCTCCGGGCTGATCACCCGGGCCTTGCCCTGGAGCAGTTGCGCGACCCGGGGGCCGTAGCCGCCACGGATGGAATCGCCGATCAGTACGATTTTGGGCAGGGCGGGCGGAGCGGGTGGCTGGGCCGCCACCAACCCCGCGGCGGCGAACGCAAGCCCGAGCAGGAGCGCGAGGAGCGGTTTCATTTGTGTTGATCGAGCCAGTCGAAGACGAGGGCCTGGGACTCCTTGGTGAAGCGATTGAAGTCGGCGGGCGTCTTCAGGTCCACATTGGCAAAAGGCCGGGCCAGTTTCTTGAGTTCGCCCAGATCGGTATGACGATCGTGCGTCGGAGCCACCATCAAAATGGGCCGCGGCCCAACCGCCCGAATCACGTCGTCGTAGTCCAGCGGCAACGCCGCCGGAGACTCCGCATAAAAGCCCAGGCGCGGGAGCAAGCCGTGCAGATGGGAATAGGTGCGGATGCTTTCCACGTCCCGCGAGGTGCGCAACGGCGTGATCCCTGCCACCGACACCACCGCGGCCGGGAGCGGATCGAGCGCGGCGGTCCAAAGCGCCACCTTTGCGCCCAAGGCGTAGCCCACGAGATAGATCCGCGCCGGATCAATCTCCTTTGATTCGCGGACGGCGGCGAGGGCGGCGCGCGTATCGGCGACCATCTTCCCGAGGAGAGACCAATGCGGATAGCGGAGATAAAAGTCCTTCGCGTGCTCGATCCGGGTGCCGTAGCCGATGTGATCGAACGACAGGACCGCGTAGCCCCGACGGATGAGTTCGAGGAACGGCGCCTTCGCCTTGTACACATAACCGCTGGCATGCGCATACGGGTGCAGCCAGACGACCAGAGGTTTTCGGCCGACGCCTTTGGCGGGGACATAGAGATCCGCCTTCACGTCGACGCCAAACGGCACGGTGACCACCTTCATCCTGGGATCCGCCGGAAGCGGAGCCATTGACCGAATCCAACCGTCGCCAACGACGAAGCTATCCGGGGAGCGTGACGGTTTGCCAAAGGGGACCTGGGGCGGCTCTTCGCCGAGGGCCCAGCGCAGCCGATCCTGCGGCAGCGCGCGCGGCGCGGTTTCCCTCGACGCCGCTTTCCAGTCCTCAAACGTATAGCCAAAGATCATAGCATCCGGCACCGGCGAGGCCCGGCGGCCAAAAACGGCGTCGGTGAAATCCAGATAGGCCTCGATGTCGCCGACGGTGGTCGCGTGAATCCCCGGCCGGAAGCGCAAGCCCAGGTTTTGCGGCGCGCCGAGAAACGCATAGACGCTCTTGAGCGATCGGTAATTCTGCTCGAAGCCGAGCGCGCTGTTGGCCGATTCGGTGTAGGCGGACGTCAGGAGCGCCGCCCGCGGCGCGATGAGCGCAAAGAGCGAGTTCTGATCGAAGGGCAGCTTGTCCTCCCGGCCGATGAAATACCGCAGCCGGGGGTGGAACCAGTGCGGATTCACCTCGATAATCCGCTCCATGGTCTCGTTGGCGAAGGGATCGCTCGTGTAACGCCAGGGGTTGGCCTCGCCGGTGTTGCCGCTGGATGGAATCACCGCCGCGATGCGCTCGTCGAACGCCGCGGCAAAGGCGGCCTGCTTGCCGTTGCGCGAATGTCCGGCGATGGCGATCTTGCCCGCATCAACCTCGGGCAACTTGACCAGGTAATCGATTGCCCGGCTCGCGGCCCAGGCCCAGCGCGCCAGGCAGGAAAAATCATATTCGGGATAGACCTCGATGAACCGGTCGGAATCGTCGTCCTCGCCGTAATAGGGATCCGTCGCGTAATAGATGCAGCCGACGTAGCCGCGAGCCACCGCGGTGGCCGCCCAGGGACGGGCGCGATTATGATTGGTGAGGAACACCGGCAGGCGACCCGGGAGCGAGGGAATGAGCAACTGGATGCGCAGCGTGGCCCGATGGTCCGGGCCAAATTCGAGGCGGACATCGCGCACGAGCACCTGGCCCTCGCGGCGCTCGCCGGTGATCACGGCCCGCAGATTATCGGGCGCCGGCGGCATGCGGCCCGTGAGCCAGTGCTCCAGCTGGGCGCGAATCTCCCGCCGTCGCGCCGGCCACTCCTCGCGGGTGCGCACCCCGGCCAGCGGATCGGGCAGGAACGCCTGCGCAGGCATCGCGCCGAAATCCGGCGGCAATTCACCTGTGCGTTTCTGCCACTCCTCCCACGTTTGATCCACGGCGTTCATCCGCCCGGACCTCGGCTTCAGCGTGGGACTCAGGACGCGCATGAGCTCCAAGTCCTCCTGCCGCCGATCCTGCGCCGCCAGTGGCGGGCACGCCGCGACGGCTGCGAGGCACACGAGCGCCGCTCGAGGCAGGAGACGTGCAAGCGTCGAATTCATTTTCCGACCTCCACCGCCAGATGCCCGATAGCCTTGTGACCAAATTCGTTTTCACGCTCCACCGTGACAATATAGGTGCCCGGCCGAGCGAACCGGTGCGTCGTCACGGCGTAGCCATCCTTCGCCAGCTGTTTGACGTTGCCGTCGGACTTAACCGTGACCGCGGCCGAACCGTCGCCGAAATCCCACGACTCGCGGCCGTGAGTCGTGCGGAAACTGCGAACCTTGAACGTCACGGGATCCCCGGCCTTGATCCCCATCGTTGGGGCATAGGTGGGATGAATCGCAGGCGGCAGCTTGTCCAGATTGGCGTCATCGATCACCTGCACGATGGCGAAATCGTAAGCCACATTCCCGCGGGAGTCGGTGACTTTCAGCACCTCGCTGTACGCCCCCGGCAGGCGGTAGACGCGCTCGATGGTGGGCCCGCTGGCCTGCTGGCCATCGAAAAACGTCCAGTCATACTTCGCGATCTTGCCGGCCTCACACCACGACTTGGTCGCATCCAGAACGAGCTTCTCGCCCACGGTTACAAAGTGATGCGGCCGCGCCACCGCGATAATCTTCGGCTGGTATTCGTGACGGTAGGCTTCCCAGGCATACGCGTAGGCCTCCTCGGTTCCCCACCGGCCCGAGGGCTGGCGGCTCACAATGCCGAAATGCAGATGGGTCCAGCCGCCACTCCCGCCTTCCTTGCCCAGCACGCCGACCTTTTGACCGCGCTTCACTTTCTTGCCCGGTTGGATGGCCGGATCGATCGACTCCATATGGCTGTACCGGTAGTACCAGCCGCGGTCGTCGAGCAGGTACACAACATCGTAGCGCGGCCGCGCCGGAGTGCCTTCGAAGCCCGGCAACGTCGTGCCCGCGGCGGACACCACGAGTCCGTCGGTCGCCGCGACCACCTCGATCAATCCCTCGCAACCGCCAAAATCGAGGTCGTTGTGATAGTAAATCTTCTTGCGCTTGGGCTGGTCGCCACCGTCGACGTATGTCGGCTCGTTGCCCATCTGCGTGCCGGTGGCGAACCACTTTTGTTTGAGCGGATAACCAAACGTACCTGGCTCCATCAAGGGCGAACCGGCGGGCCAGAGCCGCACCCGCGCATCCTTTTCCAGCGCCCAAGAATCGCTGCCGCTGTTGCCGTTGTAAGCTTTCACCATCGAACAATCAATCTGCACGCCCGCCACCGTCACGGGCAGATGGTACGTGGCACAGCCCAGCGTCACCGGCGTGCCATTGACCTCAACCTTCACGCGGGCCGAACGGACGGCCTCGCTCATGCGGTCGCGCTGCACGCTCACATCCACAAGGCGGACGGTCGCCTTGGCTCCGTTGGCCAGCCGGACTTCCTGCGTTTCGCCAATATTCAAGTCGGCCACCCGCCCGAGCGGCTGACGGGTCGGTTCCGGTGGCGCGGCCGCCAACAGGCTGGACAGGGCGAGGGCGCCGGCCAGCAGCAGACGCCGGAGATTGATCAACGCCCCACTTCGGAAGGTATATGTATTCATATCTGATGACAGGCTTGGAGGCGATTTCACCTGCTCTGGAGGCACGGCATCGCCTGCCAGCAGGCTCCTACAACTGGAACCGGGTCGATTTGGAGTGGAATTATTCGATAACCCGGAAGGTGGACTCCGGGATGATCATCCATGGTCAAAACCGGCCCTGGACTCCCGCCGCGATGCTGGGGTAAACCATCCGGGTCGTGGCCATCCGATCTCTATAACCGCGCCAGTTGTTCACCTCCGGTTCCCGGAAGACATTGTCCCAATTGAAATAAACTGTCGTGGCTTTTCCGACTTTGAAGGTGAACTTTACATTGGTCGTTTTTCTCGGCGCCTCGTAGGCAAGCAGGGCGGCATTGGTGGACGCCGTCGTCAAATAGGTGTCGAGCCAGTTGGTCTGGAGCCGGATCTCGTATCTCCCCATGCGGTAGTTGACGGAGACATTGCCGGTGCGCGGGCGAAAACCCGCCACCTGGGTGGTTGCGACCGTCCCGCCATAGTCACCCTTCGTCTCCAGCTGGGTGTAGTTCAGGTTCAGTCCGAATCCCTTCCAAAATCCCGGGAGAAACGTGAACTGCTGTTGATAATTCACCTCGAAACCTCGGTAGCGGGCCGAGCCGCCGTTCGACGAGGTCGTGATTCCGTAGCCTTCGTAGAGACCGTCGAAGCCGTTGTTCGGTCCACTGCCGACGATCTGGCTGCTGTCCGTAAAGATGAAGCTGCTGACTTCCTTCAGGAAGAAACTCGTGGAGAATAGTCCGATGGGTTCGAAATAGTATTCGAGACTGAGGTCGAAATTGTCGGCTTTCTGGGGCTTCAATCCTGCATTGTTCACGGTGACCCGTTCTGACGTTTCATTGACCGTGAGGCTGGGAATAATCGATGCGATGCCCGGACGGCCAATGCTGGTGGAATAGCTCGCCCGGGTGAGGAGGCCCGAGCCGTGCGCGTACTTGAAGTGAACGCCGGGAAAAACGTTGCGATACTTGCCCTCCGCATGCGTGCGGGAGCCCCAATCATAGTTGGCGCGGCGAATGATCTCTTCATCGGTGAGGGGGCCCACAAATGCCGCGCGTCGGGCCGCCTCCGCCGGATTGACCGCCTTGTTCACGGGACCGTTGCCCTGCGTCTCGGTTTCCTCCACGCGCAGACCCGCCAGAATTCCAAGCCGCTGGATTTGCACATTGCCCATGATATAGGCGCTCGCAATCGACTCCCGGACATCCTGCAGGCTCTGCAAGCGCTGGACATACTTGTAGCTCAGGCTCTCCGGCCAATACTCAGGATGGTCCTCCTTGTGCTGGGCCACTTTCAACAAGTCCACCCACGGCGCCTGGCGCTGCCCGCTGATGGTCTCCTTCACCCATGGGCTCTGGTCCGCGAACTGGGCAAGTCCGCCGGGTCCGGTAAAGGTGTAGCTGTGCTGCTTGTTGTCCCTCTCACGGCGCTGCTGCTGATACTGCACGCCCGTCCTCACATAGGTGGGCACGGCGAGCTCGATGTTCTTTTTGAGGTTAAACCGGCTCTCGGTGATGATCGAATCCGCACTGTTATGGTTCTGCGTCATGGTCATCGTGGTGTAGCTGTTTAGATCGTAGGCATCCCGGCCCGACGTCTGGGTGATGATCGGCCAGGCCGGGTCGCGGCGCCGGTCGACAATATAGCCAATATTGGTGAGTCCGCTGATGGTGATCGTTCCCTTGGGCCTGCCGGGAAAATTCCGCTCGAAGGGGGCATAATATTGGTAGCCGTTCGACTGGGAGACCGTCGCGCTGTAGTCGATCGTCATGTCGCTGAGCTTGTGGGCCACGGCCAGCATCGTCCGGTAATTGTTGCTCACGTTGTCGTACGCGGTCTCGGTGAGTTGGGAAATGGTCGCCACGTTGGGCAGCGCTTCGGAGTAGAATTCGCTATAGCCCGGAGCGAAGCGGGCGACGGCGTCGCCGGTCTGGAAAAGGTGGGTCCGGGTTTCCGGGTTTTCGTGATACAGATTGTGCACCCCGGTGAGGGTGACGACCGTGCTCTCGCTGAGTTTGTACTCCAGTTTCAGATTCATATTGCGGCGGGTATGCGGTCCGGCCGCCGCGGTGACCCGTTCGCTGACGTTGCGGATATAGGCCGGCCGGTTCAAGGTGGCCTGATAATTGAACAGTGCATCCTCCGAGCCGCCAAACTGGGTGTTGCGGGAAAAGCTGAAGGAGAGCCCGAGATTCTTGTTCTTGCCCACGACATCCGAGTAGGTGAACCCGATGGAAGGGCTGATACCCTTGATCGGTTCCTGGTACCAGCGCTTTTGAGGTTCGGCCCGGCCTCCAATCCGGCCGAGCTTGTGGACGAGTCCGATCGAATAGGTGAAAACCCGCGGATTGGCCCGGCTGAAGGCGGTGCGGGTGACCATGTTGATGCTGCCGCCAATCGAGCTCGCGGGCATATCCGGCGTCGGGGCCTTGGTCACCTCGATGCTCTCGACCATGGAGAGGGAAGCCTGCAGAAAATCGAAAAATCGGTTGGTGCCCGACGAGTTCGTATTGGCCATCTGCACGCCGTCCATTTCCACGGTGTTCAGGCTGGAGTTGATCCCGCGGACCATCACCTCGCGCACCAGTCCCGTGTCGCTGATGATGTTCAAACCGGGCAGGCGCTGCAAGAACGCGCCGACATTGTCCTCGGTCGCAGTGCCAAACGCATCGCCGGCCACGACGTTCTTCACATTGGCCGCCTGCCGCTGGCGGGTGGCGGCGAGCGCGCTGCCCTCGCGCTCCCCGTCGACGACCAGCGCCTCCATTTTATATATATCGGAGGTGAGGCCGACATCCTGGATGAGCGTCTGACCGCCCGCGAGGTTCACGGCGATTGTTTGCACGGCCAGTCCGGTATAGGAGACGACCAACGTCACGGCGCCTGGTGGGACGATGATCGCGTAACGGCCCTCACGATCCGCCAGCGCCTGGCGACCCGTCCCGCGCACTTCGACCCGCGCCCCTTCAAGATAGGCGCCGGTGGCGGCATTGGAAATCTGGCCCGTGATGGTGCCGTTCTGCTGGGACTCCGTGCCGGTGACGCCGGCGGCGGCCCTGCCGGAGTGGGGGATTGCCAGTGCCAGCGCCAGGCAGGCACACAACAACGTAATCGGGAAGGTTTGTTTCATGATGTCGGGGGGTTCTCTAAAAGCTT
Source organism: Opitutaceae bacterium (assembly GCA_044344465.1). Classification (GTDB taxonomy): domain Bacteria; phylum Verrucomicrobiota; class Verrucomicrobiia; order Opitutales; family Opitutaceae; genus ER46. The sequence continues at coordinate 7,583 of JBIJCX010000040.1, read as the reverse complement.
GGGAAACTGATCGGGACTGAAGGGCGTTCCGGTCGCCGGGCCGGTCTGCGGGACAGTCTGGGACCACGGCTCATCCGCAGCGGCAGGTCCAGCCGCGGCGGGCATTCGCGGATGGGCGGCGGATCGGCAGACGATGGGGGCAGACTCTGGTGTTGGGGGTACTCACGGTGGAAGCAGCAGCCTCGAACGCGACGCGCCATGAGGGTTGACGTTCGCGGGTGAGTCCAGCCGATTTCTAACCAAGCGCCGCCCGGACGCGCCGCTTGATGATGGCGGTTCCGCCGAGGGAGCGCGATGCCCTATGAGCATTAACCTACGACTCAGGCAATTTTTCTGCCCCCATTTTTCTGCCTGATCGACTTATCCGGTCAGCGATACCAACTGGATTCTCTGACGCGGAAGTTTGAGTCAGAAAAATGGGGTCAGAAAAATGAAACGGAATGCTTTTGTGCGCTCAAATCCGGTCATTTTCTTAGGTTAATGCACATGGCGCGGTGACACCGCCGCGCCTCCACCAGACAGATTACTTCTTCGCTGGAACCGGCTCCTGGTTCAATTGCACCGCGAAGCGCAATCCTTGCAGGACGAGTTCGGGCACGATTTCAGAAAACAATTCCTCGCCCTCAAACATCCGGGCGAAACCGCCGGTGCCGATGATCCAAGGCGTCTCGCCCGGAAACGCCTCCCGCGTGAGGTGGTTCAGCAGGTGGCGAATCGCGCCCACCTGCCCAAAGTAAAGTCCGGCCTGGATGCTCTCCGTGGTGGTCCGCCCCAACGCGGCATCCGGCCGGGCAATCTCGACCCGCGGGAGTTTGGCGGTGTGACTGGCCAGGCTCTGCGCCGCCACGCTCACTCCGGGCAGAATCGCGCCACCCAGGTAATCACCCGTCGCGGTGATCACGTCAAAGGTGGTCGCGGTGCCGCAATCGACCACCACGAGCGGACGCCCCGGATGAAACTGCGTGGCGGCAATGGCGTTGGCGATTCGATCGGCCCCGACTTCCAGCGGGTTTTTGTAGCGGATCTTGAGGCCGGTCCTGACGCCCGGCTGCAAAATGAAGGGCTCGCGGCGGAAGTAATGCAGGCAGGCGTGGCGCAAGGCGTGCGCCGCGGCGGGCACGACCGAGCAAACGGCGACCTGGGTGATGGCGCGTGGATCCACGCCTTTCTCGCGCAACACGCTGCAGAAAAAAACCCCCAGCTCATCGGCCGAACCGAGCGGATGGGTCGCCTTGCGGAACTGGCAGCGCAGCTGTGCGCCGTCGAACACGCCGCCGTGGATGTCGCTGTTGCCGGTGTCGAGACAGAGGAGCATGGTCGTGGTGATCAGGCGGACGGGGCCAGCTGGGTAAGAAAAGATTCGAGTGTCACTGCCAGTTGCGCGCGCGAGGAGCAACGCGCAACGATCGCCCCATCCCGCTGGTGCAGATTCGCGGGAAAGGCGTCCGGAGCGTCGCCGCGCGCATCGAGGTCGTTGTGCACGACCGCGTCCACGCCCAGCACGAAAAGGTCCGCCACGGCGGCTTGCACGGCGGCTTCGGTCGCGCCCCGGGTGAGCTTGAAGGCGATCACCTTGAGCGCCGGATTCCGGCTGCGCGCCCGGAGCTGACCGACGAGCTTCGGGTGCGGGCGCAGTTCGAGTTGGATCGGCCGGACCGATTCGAGTTTTGCCAACCCCGGGGATCGCGCGACTCCACCCTCGATGATGGCGCCGATGCCGAAATCCCCCACGGCCGCAGCGTGAAGCACGGCGTCAAATGCCTCTTCCCCCAACAAGCGCGCCAGGGCGGCGTCAAGCTCGGCAAACGTGGAGAATACCGCCTCCCGAACCAACGGTCCGGCTGGAACCGCCGAGCGGGCGCGCAACAAGACCACCTCGTGCCCGCTTCGCGCCAGCTGCGCCGCCAGCGTTGCTCCCGTGTGCCCGGTGCTGATGTTGGTGAGCACGCGGACGGAATCCACCGGTTCGGCCGTGCCGCCGCTCGTCACCAACACGCGTAACCGGCGCGCCGGCCGCGCCAGCGCCGCCTCGACCGTGGCCACGATCAGTTCCGGGTCGGCCAGCCGCCCGGCGCCTTCCTCTCCGCAGGCGGTGCGACCGACGCCAACCGGAATGAACTGCGCGCCCCAGCCGCTGAGGCGGACAACCGCCGCCTGGGTCGCCGGGTGCGCCCACATCAGCGGATTCATGGCCGGGGCGATGAGGAGCGGCTTCCCGCGGTCCCGGGCCAGCAACAGCGCGCCGGCGAGATCGTCGGCCAGGCCGGCCGCGTATCGATTCAGTGAATGCGCCGTTGCCGGGCAGACGAGCGTGAGGTCGGCCCAGCGCGCCAGCTCGATGTGGTCAAGCGCCGCACCGGCCGCAAAAAGATCGTGGCGCACCGGTTCGCCGGTCAGCCCTTCGAGGGTGGAATCACCCACGAACCGGCGCGCGGCCGCGGTCGCCACGGTGCGCACCCGGTGGCCGCGCTGCACCAGACGCGAGACCACCTCGCAAGCCTTGTAGCACGCGATCGAGCCGGTGAAGAGGGCGAGGATGTTAGAGCCGGACATTGTCGATCAACCGGACCCCTTCGATGCGCACGGCCCCCAGGCGAACACCGTCAGCGTCGCCCACATAATCCACCTCGAAGCCCGCGGAACGCAGCGCCGACGCCGCGATCGCCGCGTCGGCCGCTTCCCGCATGAGGCGGGGAAAAGCCGCGGCCTGGGCCCGGGCTGCGGCCGAGAGCCGGCGGTTGCGGGAACTGAGCGCCAGCCCGTCCGGCTCGCGCACGGTGGGGCAGCCCACAACCTCCACCGGGATGAACAGCGCCTGCACCATCCCGCGCACAAGCTGCAGTTGCTGCCAGTCCTTTTCCCCGAAGTAGGCGCGATGGGGCCGCACCAGATTGAGCAGCTTGAGCACCACCGTGAGCATGCCCTCGAAATGCCCCGGCCGGTGCGCGCCCTCCCATCGGTTGCTGAGGATGTATTCGGAGACCCGATATCGAAAATCGTCCGGATAAAGCTCGGCCGCCACGGGCGCGAACACCAGGTCCGCCCACCCGTCGGCCAACTCGAGATCGGCCGGCAAGGTGCGCGGATAACTGCTGAGGTCGCCCGGATCGTCGAACTGCGTCGGGTTCACAAAAATGCTGAGCACCACGCAATCGTTCTCCGCCCGGGCCCGCTCCAGGAGCGCACGATGCCCCGCGTGCAACGCGCCCATCGTGGGCACAAATCCCACGGTGCGCCCCGCAAATTCCGGCGCGGCGCGGGCCGACGCCCAGGCCGCCAGTTGCGTGACGACCTGCATCAGTGAAAAACCTCCTCCCCGGCGGGAAATTTTGCCCCGCGCACATCGCGGACGAAGGCATTGACGGCGCCGGTGACGACGCCCGCACCGTCGACGTAGCGCCGGACAAACCGCGGACGGAAAACCGGATCGAGTCCGAGCAGATCTGAAAGCACGAGCACCTGCCCCGACGTCCGGCATCCGGCGCCGATGCCGATGGTGGGGATATCAAGCTGGCGGGTAATCGCCCCGGCGAGGGACGACACGACACACTCGAGCACCACGGCAAACGCCCCGAGCCGCTGCAGCAACCGCGCCTCGGATTTCAGCCGGGTGGCCTCGCTCTTCGTGCGGCCCTGCACCCGGTAGCCTTGCTGGTGCACCGCCTGCGGGGTGACGCCGAGGTGCCCCATGACCGGGATGCCGCTGCCGACAACATGCTCGATCACATCCTCGTGTCCGGCCACGCCCTCGATCTTGACCGCGTTGGCCCCCGCCCGGATGAGGGCACCCGCCGCCGCGACCCCGGCATCACGGCCACGGCGGGCGGCGAGAAACGGCAGGTCGGCGATCACCACGATTTTCGGTGCGGCCTGCCGGACGGCGGCGACATGCGCGGCCATCATTTCCAGGGTGGCGTGGACCGTCGAGGGCAGTCCGTGCGCCACCATCGCGGCGCTGTCGCCGACCAGGATGGCGTCGATGTCCGTCGCGGCCAGCAGACGCGCCATCAGCGCGTCATACGCCGCAAGGATGACAATCGGTTTGGCGGCGCGCTTGGCGCGCGCGAACTCAAGGATGGTCGTCACGCCAGCAGGCCGTTTCCAAGTGACGGAAAACCGGCGGGCGGGCGGGAGTGGACGAGGGTGCCTGTCGCTGGGCGATGAGGCCTGGATGTCCGGTCAGCATGGGTGAATGAGCGTTGAATGTCCGGTCGCGAGCGAGTTCGCGCCAGACACCCGCATTCGGTCGCGACCGCGAGGCCGGTGCAAGCAAAACATCTCCGGCTAAAACGTGCTCTTCACCCCGAACATCCACAGCGCGCCATAGCGGTCGCGCTGCCGGAACTTTGCGACGTCGGGCATGCCGGGTCCGTCGCGCGAAAAATCCTCGGGCGTGTCGCCCAAGTTCCGGATGCTGGCAAAGAGCGCGACGTGTTGGGTCAGCGCATACTCGCCGATGATGTCCACAAAGAGCCGCTTCGAGCCGAAGACATAAGTGCCCGGCGGGATGCTCGCGCCATTGATGGCGGCGCGGCGATGACGGCTCTTATAGTTCCAGTTCACCTTCAGGCTGTAGCTGGGCCGGTTGAGGCTGACACCCCACGCGGCGGTCTTGGGTATGAAGCCCGAGAAACTGACGGCGGCATCCGGGCCGGTCATGCGTTGGACGGCGCCATTGGCGAACACCTGCACGCCGCGGGCCCACCCGGGCAGAAAGGTGAGCGCCTGCTTGTAATGCACATCGTAGCCTTCCGACCGCACCGAGCCCGCCACGTTGTAGGTCGTGGCGACATCGAACCCGCGGTATTGCGTCGGATCCAAATCGTAAAGCGCGAGGAATTCGGGCGTCGCGGCGAAAACGGTGCTGCCGAAGAAATTCTCGAAGTCACGGCGGAAGGCGCCGACGGAAATCAGGCCCACCCGCTCGAAATAGTACTCGAGCGAGACCTTGGTCGTCTGCGCGCTCCACGGCTTGATCGCGACATTGCTCACCCGAATCAGATTGCTGGGACTCGGCGGCAGGGACTCATCGGGCAGCGTGACGCCGCCGGCGTACTGGTTGTAGTCCGGCCGGCCAATGGAGTAATAATGGGCCGCCCGCGCCACCAAGTTCTCGCGGAGGTTATAGCTGGCATTGAGGCTCGGAAACCAGCGCAGGTATTCCTTCTCCGCCCGCGCGCCGCGATCGATCATGGTCAGTTTCGAGACTTCGAGCGGGTTGGTCGCCGGCACGATCGTGAGCGGCTGCCCGTTCGCGCCGCGCAGAATCGTGCCCCGCGCGTCGCGCTGGTAGTTGCGGGTCAGATCCGTCAGCGGCCCCTCCGATCGCACGTTGGTCTGCTCGGCGCGCACGCCGCCGGTGAGCTTCAGCCGGCGCTCGACGAGCGCGAGATCGCCGCGGACATAGCCGGACGAAATGACCTCCTGCGCGTACTTCGAGAGCCCGATCGCCGAGGTATAGATCGTGTTGTCGTTCTTGGTGAACGACTGCGGGTTCGCCTGATAAAAGTCCCAAAGTTTCCCCGGCGCGACCCGCTGGGTCTTCGGAAATCCGAAAATGCCGTCGCGGGCGGAATAGAGTGGGTCAAAAAACGCTCCGGCGTTTTCATCACCGGAAGCGGCGCGCCCATCGGCACCGACAAAGGTCATCGCAGTCGTGCCCCCACGGTAGTCGCGCTGCGACTGCCGCAAATCCAACCCCGCCTTGAGCGTCACCGGCGCCGGCCAGGAGAAGTCGCGCCGCACATTCGCGTAGGCATTGCGCTGCACGTCGCTCGTCTGGTTCGCGATGCCCTCGCCCGGACCGATCCCGAGCACGGTGTCTGCGCCATACCGGTGGCCGCTGGCGCTCTGGATGTTATAGGTGCTGAGGGTGTAGGGATCGACCAGGGCGCCGGTCGTGCCGTCCCGCACCGTGATCGTGCCCGGTCGCAGGTAAAAAATGTCATCGAACGCGATCGTCACGTTTGGACGCGTGGCGTTGACGGCGGCGAAGAAGCCCTTGCCCAGATTGCGAATCTCGCTCTTCGAGAGCGACCATCCCGCGCCGGCCTCGGCTCTCCATACCGGACCATCGTGCCGGTAGATGATGGACGGGCTGAACGAGGCGTTGCGACGTTCGCGATCGTTGGCGCTGGCCAGCGTGAGCGTACCGAAGCCGGGCGCGCCGTGTGTGAAGGCGGGGCTGAAGTTCCCCGGCAGCACGCGCGTGATCGCAAACGTCAGGTCGCGCTGGCTGTACTGCGCGTCGAAACGCGTCGCCTGGAAGGACACCGAAATCCGGTCGGCCGGGCCGAAGCGGTAGTCGAACGTCACGCCGGCGGACGAGCGCCGCGACTGTCGCGGCTGGTCGCGGATCAGGTAGTCGGTCAGGTAGGGCTGGTCGGCCGTCGTGGCCGGGAAACCGTTCGTCGCCGTGGCCGCCACCGTCGTGGGCGCGCTCACGCCCCGCCAGTTGGCCTGCACGAAGTAGGTCGGTTGGTACTGCTGCGAGGTGCCGCCGGACAATGTGTAGCCAAAGCGCTTGTTCACCGGCGCGACATAGGAGAAGTCGAACCCGGGATGTACCTTGTAGGTTGAACCCAGGCCGGGCCCGGGGGTTTTCTTAAGATCGCGCGCGTCATCGCGCATCACGACATAGACGTTGGCGTTGAAAACCGGCTTGGCGCGATCGAACGCGCCCCGCGGCACCATATTGACCGACCCGGCGAGGGCGTTGCCCGGCGACTCGGGCGTCGGGGAGTGCAGGACCTCGATCCGCGAGAGATTATTCGTCGCGACGTTGACCAGCTCGACATCACGACCGGTCGGGGACGAGGCGGTCGTGCTCGCCAGCGGAAAGCCGTTCATTGTCACTGGCACATAGCCGGACGGAACGCCATTGAGCGAAATATTCATCGCCGCGCCGCCGACATAATCGAGCGACACGCCGGGAACGGTTTTCAGGATTTCGCCGACGTTGCCGTCGGCCATGGGGCCAAATTCGTCGGCGGCAATGACATTGCGGATATCGGCGGCGAAGCGCTTCTCATTGATGGCAATGGCCGCGCCGTCCATTTCCCGCGAAGTCGAAACGACGACCTGATCGAGCTTGATCGGGGCGTCAGGCGCGGCGGGTTTTTCGCCCACGCCCGCGAGGTTGCAATCAAGGCGCACCGTCTGCCCGGCGGTCACGATGACCGGCGCGACTTGCCCGGCCAGGCCGGTGTAGAACACTCGCACGTTTGCCGTCCCGACCGGAACCGCGGCGAACCGAAACTGGCCCGTGGCATCGGTCAACGTTTCTAGGCCGGTGCCTTCGATCGTTACGCGGGCGCGCTCGAGGTATTCGCCGGTGGCGGGGTTGAACACTTGGCCTTCAATGGACCCGTTGGTGGCGCCGGCCGGCGCGCTGGCCGCCGCAGCGGGCGGAGTCGCGAAAACGAGGACGCACACCGCGGCCAGGGCGGCGACCGTGATACCGGCCGCCCACGCAGGAGCGAAGACGAAGTTGCCGGGCTGGATTTTCATGGTCGGGATCACACACGGGCTGCGACGCAGTGGGGATCCCATCGAGCTATCATCCCCGGCGGCTTTTTCGAGCG
>JBIJCX010000061.1:0-30499 GCA_044344465.1 Opitutaceae bacterium | reverse complement strand
GCCCGCCGGCGGCGGGCAAACTCCCCGGGCCAACTCCTACGCAAACTCCTCGCGCAGCATGCGGGCCGCCTCAGCCGGCGTGACAGAGCGTGCGCTAGGCCTCGTCAGCAGGATGTTGTTGTGCGCCCAGCCCGCGTGGTGGCGAAACGTGAACCGCGGGTAGTCGCCCCGCCCTTTTTCGATCGGGTAGCCGCTGCTCCAAGGAGGTTCGTCTTGGGAACGCAGCATTTCGCCGTGCTAGCGTGGTCCTGTTCGCGAAAGGGCCGATACCTCAATTCTTGCCGGGCGGGTCACGCGGATACACTCCGTCGTTTTGCAGATCAAATCGAAGTCCATCGAAATAACCAATCTTGCGCGCCACCGCGCTTATCTCCTCCATGCGAGCAACGAGACGCAAAAGGCCATCGACCGACCTGAGGTCGCGGCCTTTGGTGGCGTCAAACTCGTCCGCCAGGGCGCGAATTTTTTCCGTTGGCGCCTCTTTCTGGCTCATCACATTCCAAAGCGCGTTGTTTGTCGGGCCAAAATAATTGTACCACGACTGCTTTGATATGCCAGCAGGCGGTTCCTGCGTTCTCGCTTGGTTGATCCAACCGGCGACCCGCTCCTTTTCGCGTTGGTGCGCACGTCTGGGGGCCACCTCGGTCACGTAGAATGTCCCCAGTCCCAGCGCGCAAAGCGCCACGAACGTCAGCATCAACTTGGGCAACACGCCGCGCGTACCGCCCGGCGTTTCCGGTCTTGAAGCGTATTTGCGGTATGGCGGTTCGCGCGGGGCTGGAAGAAAACCGTGAATTCATGGCATCGAATACCTGAGGTGTTGATCCCGAATCAGGGGACCTTTTCTGAAACGACGAATCCTGGCGGCTTTCGCTCTACGTTCCAGAGCCAGGCGGCCTAGACCGTGCTCACTGCCACGTACGGTTCCTCGTGGAGTTCCGGCGCGCGTCTTGCCGTCAGGAGCTGCCACCACAGGCGGGCGTTGGCGATCAGCACGATCCCAACCAGCAGCAGAAATATCCCCGTCACCGCAGCATCGACCCGGTTGTTCAACAACTGCGCCTGCCACATGGCGAGTTCCGCCGGTGTGCCGCCGATGACGATTTTTGCCTGGAGCCCGCGAGCGAGGTCGAGAAAGCCGACCGGCGCCGGACTGAATATCTTCATCAAACCGGCCGTTGTCGTCACCGCGAGCAACCATCCGAGCGGCACCAAGGTCACCCAGATATGCCGCGTGCGGCCCATCTTGATCAGCACCGTGGTGCCGAGCGCGAGGGCCAGCACAGCGAGGAGCTGGTTGGCAATGCCGAAGATGGGCCAGAGGGAGTTGATGCCACCGAGCGGATCGACGACTCCCTGGTAGAGAAACCAGCCCCAGGCCCCGACGAAGAGGACGGTCGCGATCGTACCGCCGAGGATCGACCGCGTGTCGCCCAGCGGCGCCCACGCCGACCCGAGCATGTCCTGCACCAGGAAGCGCCCAACGCGCGTCCCGGCATCGATCGTCGTGAGGATGAAGAGCGCCTCGAACATGATCGCGAAATGGTACCAGAGGGCCAGCGCCGCCTTGCTGCCAATCACGCCCGCAAACATGTGGGCCATGCCGACCGCAAACGTGGGCGCGCCGCCCGTCCGCCCAACCATGGTCTTCTCCCCCACGCTGGCGGCAAGCGCGCTCATCTCGGCCGGCGTAACCGGAAAACCCAGCTGGGTGACCTTGGCCGTCACCGCCTCCGCCGTGCCCGTCATGTTGATCGCGAAATATTGCCCGGGCTCCATCGCGCAGGCGGCAATCAGGGCCATGATGCCGACGCACATCTCGGTGACCATCGCGCCATAGGCGACGATCCGGATGTCGGATTCGCGCGCGATCAGCTTCGGCGTCGTGCCCGAGGCGATGAGCGAGTGAAAGCCCGATATCGCCGCACACGCGATGGTGATGAACACGAACGGAAAGACCGGCCCGGCGAATACCGGCCCGGTGCCATCGATGAACTTGGTGACCGCCGGCATCTTCAGCGTCGGAGCCAGCACGACCACGGCGACGCCGAGCGCGATCACCGTCCCGATCTTCATAAACGTGCTCAGGTAATCGCGCGGCGCGAGCAGCAGCCACACGGGCAGGACCGAGGCGGCAAAACCGTATCCCATGATCCACCACGCGATGGTCGTGCCGCGCAGGGTGAGCCATTGCTCCAATTCGGTACCGGCCAGGAACTGCCCGCCCCAGACGGCCGCGAGCAGCGCGATCACGCCGAAGGCACTGATCCAGGCGAGGCCCTTCCCGCTGTTGCCGGCGGCCCGCATGCCAATGCCCATCACGATGGCGATCGGCATCGTCGCCGCGATCGTGAACAGCCCCCACGGGCTCTCCGCCAGCGCCTTGACCACGACGAGCGCCAGCACGGCGAGCAGGATGATCATGATGGCGACGATGCTGACCAGTGCGACCGCGCCGGCGAACGGCCCGATTTCCTCGCGCACCATCTGGCCGAGCGACTTCCCGCGGCGCCGCGTCGAACAGAACAGGATCACCGAGTCGTGCACGGCACCGCCCAGCGTGGCACCGATCAGCATCCACAGCATGCCGGGCAGGTAGCCGAACTGCGCCGCGAGCACGGGACCGACGAGCGGGCCCGGACCGGCGATGGCCGCGAAGTGGTGCCCGAAGACGACCCATTTGTTGGTCTTAACAAAATCGCGCCCGTCACCGTGGATGGTCGCCGGCGTGGCGCGAAGATCGTCCAGCGTGAGCACCTTGGCCATCAGCCAGGCCGAGTGAAAACGGTAGCTGATGGCGAACACGCACAGCGCCGCGATCACCATCCAGAGCGCGTTGACCGGTTCGCCCCGCGACCACGCCAGCATGCCGATGGCCACGGCGCCGAGCGCGGCCACGGCACTCCATCCGACGAGGCGCACGAGTTTGCTGGCGGATTTTTCAAGGGGGACGGGAGAGATCATAAGAGGAGCAAAGTGCGCCGGACGATGATCACGCGCGGGCGGTGGCGCAAGCGTCCGGAGCAGGCGGATTTCCGATGTTTAACGGTTCACCCTGAGCCGAAATCTGGATTGATCCTCCCATGCCCGCGAGAAGACCAAAATCCGGCCACGCCCGCACGCCCTCGTGCACGCGCAAGCGCCGGTATCGCACCCAGGGCGATGCCCTGGACGCGGCGCTGGTGGCCGGAGTCGAGCGCTGGCGGAAGGCGTATCACTGTCCGGTGTGCCATCACTGGCACCTGGCCTCGAAGTAGGTCCGCGGTGCATCGAGCCCATCGTACGCGGGATGGATCGCTCCAGGATTGTCGGAGGGCTTGCAGTCGGTTTTCGTCGGAGATGGATTGCGATTTCATTTCTCTGGCCGAGTACGGCTTGGAGTCGGCCGCCGACCTCCTGACGCGCGGCTTCGCCGATTATTTTGTAAGCATCCCCTGCACGGCAGCGGGGCTGTTGGAGATGGCGCAAACGGACAGCGTGGACTTGACCGCGAGTCGCGTTGTCAGGCGCAAGGGGATCGCCGTTGGCGCAGGGCTGATCGCCCGGCGCGGTTGGACGAGCCGGCTGGCCGGAATGGCACTGGTCCCCGAGTCACGGCGGCGAGGGGTCGGGCGGGCGTTGGTGGAATGCCTGCTGGCCGACGCGAGGGCGCGCGCCGAACGAATGATGGTGCTGGAGGTGATCGAACAGAACGGACCCGCCGTGAAACTCTACGAGGCGTGCGGCTTTCGGAGGATTCGGCGACTGGTGGGGTTTTCGGCCATACCCACTGACCCGGGGGCTCTGGCAACGGATCTCGCGGAGATTGACCCGCGCGAGGTCGCGGTCGCCATCGCAACCCACGGGCTACGGGATCTGCCCTGGCAGCTGTCGGGAGAGACCGTCGCTCAGTTCGGACCACCAGCCGTCGCCTACCGTTGGCGGGGCGCGTGGGTGGCCCTTTCGAATCCGGCCGCACCCCAGGTCGCGATTCGCGCGTTGGTGACGGAAAATTCGGAGCAAGGGCGTGATCGCAGCATTGAACTGCTGCGCATGGTCATGGCGAAGCACCCGGGAAAGGAGTGGCGGATCTCGGCGCTCTGGCCAGAGGAGCTGAGTGACGTCTTCGTGACGGCGGGCTTCACGCGCACGACACTTTCGCAGTGGCAGATGGCGCGCGAACTGGCGTGAGACGGCTAAATTCCGTGATTTTGTCCGAGTCGCAGGAACTGGTTGGCCGGTGAATATGCTCACTCGCACGGGGAGATCTTCAGGGCAGGCAACTCGGCCGTATAGGATTCGGCCAGGGCAAGAAATCGCCCGCAGACCACCCGTTGCAGACGCTTCTCGCCGCGCAGAGCAGTTCGCTGAGCTATCCCGGTCTCGTCAACGCACCGGTCAATCAGATCGGGTCAACCTTATCCTCGCTCCGAAGGTCCTTGATGATGTCGTCATCGGCACCGGTTCCATCGCGATCCGCGATGAACCAGTCTGACTGATTACTTCCTTTGAGTTCGTCTTTCATGGTGTCATCGAGCACTCGCGCCGGTGCGAGGTTCGACGAGCGGAGGACCGCCGCATTCGCCGCGAACGTCGCGCCACTCGACCATGTCGCGCGGATTGCAGCCAAGCCCGTCGGGGCCGTGTCCCATGTAGTAAAGCCGCCCATGAGGATATCGCTCCCGTCTTCGCCATCGAGGTCATCCACGCCGAGACCGCCAATCAGGATGTCGCCTCCAGCGCCACCTTTGATGGAGTCGTATCCGTTGCCACCGATCAGGACATCGTTGCCGTTGCCGCCGGAGATCGTGTCGTTGCCGGTCTCGCCGAAAATAATGTCGTTACCGCCGCCGCCAGTCAGCTTGTCGTTGCCCGCTCCCCCGTGGAGCTCAGTGGGCAAGGTAATCCGGCTTTCCAGGGTAACTTCATCATTGCCGAATCCGGCGAACACCACAATTCGCGTGATACCGGTGAAGGAAGCGGACAGACGGGGACCCTGGTTCTCTCTAAAATCGATGACCAACGAAACGGAACCGGGGGCCGAACCCTGTTGCTTAAGTTCGATGTCGTCACGGCCGGTCGTGCCGCCGACCACCAGCACCTGGCCGCCCGGGCTGGCGGGGTCCGCGCGCACCTGATAGTTGGCGACAACCAATTGCGCCGTCGTTACAGACGCGCGACCCTGACCGTCCGCGACTCCAAAGTGTACTGTATAGGTGCCGGCCGCAGTGGGCATGAAATTGAACGATGCACCAGCACCTACGGCCACAATCTTCCCAGTCGAATCAACGACCTTCCATTGGGCGACAGCGCCGGAGTTGGTGACAAGCCCGTGCGTATTCGTCGTGTTCCACGTGCTGGCAGCCGAAGTGGTGAGCGCCTGTCCACCCAGGGTGGCGGCAAACGAGAGGGGTTCGCCGCGAACCGCAGCAACGGAACCCTGAATGGCAGCGACCGCGGCAGGATTCACCGGCAGGCCGAAGACCGTTCCCGCTGTACCATTCGTGGTGATAGCCAGCACGTCACCCGATGCTTTGATCCGGCCGTTGGTCGCGGCAATATCCAGGAGCAAGCGTTCGAGTTGGGGCGCAATTCCCTGGAAGAACCGGTCACGGAGCTTGTCGAGCGCGCTGTCCTTCGGGCGGGAGTCGTTCTCCCGACCAATGCTGTCGGTGCCGCCGCCGCCGCCGAGCACGTCACTCCGTTTGTCGCCAAACAGAATGTCGTTGCCGAGGCCGCCATCGACGTTGTCGCGGCCTTGGTCACCGGTCACCCGATAATAGCCCCAATGTGAATTCTCCCGGCCATCGAAGCCGAAATTATCGTCACCGAATTCGTGCCCGTAGAAGAGTCCATAATTCCTCCAGAAGTGACCCGACTCGAAGAACCCCCAGTAACCGAGATGGCCGTTATCATGGTGGTCGTCATGGCCGCCGTTGAAGTAATCGTTGTGCCCGAAGTCAAACGGGGCCAATTTGAAGGAGGTCGCGGGACTGTTGGCCACGAAGCCGACGACCAGGCCGAGGTTATCCGCCAGAATGTAGTCGCTGCCGTCGTCGCCGCGCAGGATATCGTTTCCAGCGTTGACCAAACGAACCGCATCCCGGTCGCCGCGATGGAATATATTGTCGTCGTCGCCGTGGCCATGCCAATAGACACGGTCGAAACCGCTCTTGTCGAAGTTGTAGTCGAAATAATCGAGGCCGAAGTGATGCCCGTTCCCCTCGCCGCGATAGTAGTAGAGGTTAAACGCGTTGTTGTAATCGCCATCCCAATGCCGCCAGTCGTCATGTTTCGAGGTCGGCACCGAGAGCACCACCGGAGTGACGAATCCAGCAAAATCACCGACGATCAAGTCATCGCCGAGTCCGCCCCGGATCGTGTCGTTGCTGGTGGAAAGCGAGTATTCCCAATCCCACGGGAGCAAGCGGCGCTGGCTGTCCGTCGGCAGGCGATCCGATGGATCGGCATGGTTGGTGTCAACGTGGGCCCCGAGCGCCGCCTGCGCCGCTTTCGCCGCGGCGGCCAAGGCAGATCGCGTGGCGTTCCAGGTGGTCTTGCTGATCGGGCCGTAGACGTCGTCGTTATCGTAGCTGAGATGGTCGAGGACCGGTGCGAAATAGGACGAGTCGTCGCCGACCAGGATATCGTTGCCCGCACCACCGTCAATGGAGTCATTTCCGATCGAAAGGGTGTGGATGTGGGGATCGACCGCGTTGCTCTTGGTAACGCTACGATTTTGCGGGTTCGTGACTGGCAGATCGGAAACCAAGCCCTGCAACACCTGAATGTGCGCCTCGGTCACGACGAACGAGAAGTCCACCACCACTTGCCGGAAGTCGAACAGGAATCGCTGATACTCGAGCGCCGCCTGCTGGAAGCTGCTTTCGGTGCCCGGGTATCCCACCATAAACGGTGCGACAAACATCATTTCGTCACCGATGATAGTGTCGTCGCCTTGGCCGCCGGACAGGTTGTCGTTGCCCAGTGAAATATTGCGCGGCCCGGTCGGCTGACCCCGTTGCGAAGCCAGTTGCTGCTCATCGAGACTGAGGAAATGCAGTCCCCGATTCAGCCAGAGGAGATGGGCCCGGACCTCAACCGTGAGGGCTTCGATCTCCTCGAGACCGGTAAAGAGGGGAGAGTAGATCGTGGTGTCGTCACCGACTAGCAGGTCGTCGCCCGCGCCGCCGTCGAGCCGGTCATTGCCCGGCAGCATGCTGACGTGGTGGACCACATCGGGGATGATCGACGCGAACGGGACGAACGCGCTGCCATTGGTGCCGATCAAGCTGTCGTTCACCGCGGCCTGGGCGAAGGTTGGCACGGTCGTCGGAACGAATGTGAGGTCGGGCAGGAAGGAAGAAAATTCCTCCGGCCGCAACGAGAGATTGGGGATCACGAGCGCGCCGCCTTGGGGCAACTGCACGAGCGCGTTCGAACCGGGAGCCTGCCCGATGAGACGGATTCCGTTAACCACCTGCGGCAGATTGCTGAAGAACGGCAGCGTGTTCGTAAACCCGTCGCCGAAGAGGGAATCGTTGCCGGCACCGCCTTCGAGTTGGTCATTGCCGCGCTGACCAAAGAGCAGATCCTCGCCGTCGCCGCCGCGGAGAGTGTCGTCGTTCGCGTCAACGATGTCGATGAGGTAGAGCTTTGTGGCCCACGTGCCGGTGTCGCTGTTGATCTCGCGCGTGCCACCGGGCAGATACGTGCCACCGAGCAACAACACATCCGCCTGCAGCAATTTCGCGGCGAGTGCCGGGTCGAGGTCGCGCAGCGGGGTGACGTCGAGATCGATTACGCCGATGATGACGCCGACGTCCGTGAGAATAATATCGCGGTGCCAGGAGCCGTTGGCGTTGACGATCGGCAGGCCGGCCGGGTTGAACGCACGGAGGATGTGGCCAACGTCGCCAATCAGAATGTCGTTGCCCGCACCACCCACGACGATGTCGGTGCCGAGTTCGCCAGTTACCTCGTCGTCCCCGGCGCCGCCATTGAGGATATCATTGCCGCGCTGACCGTGAATGATGTCCTGGCCGTCGTCACCGTAGATGGAGTCGTTGCCCTGGATGAAGTCGATATCGTCAAACAGGGTGATGGTGCGGATGACATCCGGGAAGGGGGCCGGGTAGGTGCGCCACAGATTAGTTCCGGGGAGGACGTCGCGGGTAACCAGGGCATTGTCGCCAAGAATCACATCGGCGCCGTCGCCCTGGGTGGTGAAGGCTTCCAGGCTAAGGTCGGTCAGCGGCGAGCCAGGCTTGTCGCCACCGTAAATCGTGTCGTTACCATCGCTCCCGCTGAGCACGTTGTGACCGCCGGTGATGTCATCCTGCCCCGCACCACCATAGATTGTGTCGTCACCCTGCTGGCCGAGGATGAAGTCGTCCTCGGAACCGCCGTAGATCGTATCCGTGCCACCGCCTTCAGTCGCGCCAGTATAGATCGAGAGGAAGATCTGGTTGGCCGCGCGGCTGTAGTCGACAAGGCCGTGGTCGCCCAAAAGGATATCGTAGCCGGCCTCGCCCCGGATTTCGTCGTTACCGGTGCCACCGAAGACAATATCGTCCCCGCCACCGGCCTTGATGACGTCATTGCCGCCGAGCAACGGATCGGTGGAACGAACCACGTCGAGGGTCGCCGGATTTCCGTCGTTAATCAGGAAATCAGCATAACCGTTGTCACCCAGAACAACATCGTGGCCGTCACCCGCGGTGATCGTGTCCTTGGCGAACCCGCCGAAGATGAAGTCGCGGCCAGCATCGGTGGTAACATTGTCGTCGCCACCATCCTTCGGCGTCATGGTTTCGATCCGATAGACCGTGACCGCTTGGGTGCCGAAGCGGCTGTTATCCGTGTCGGCGGCTGTGATCTGGCCGCTGTCGCCGATCACGATGTTGTTACCGTCGCCCGCGATGATTGTGTCGCCGAAGCGGCCGCCGATCACGATATCGTTGCCGCTGCCCGTGGTGATCTGGTCGACGCCGCCGTACAGCGTCGTTGAAAGGCTCGTGATCAGGTCGATGTCAACCGCATCAGTATCAGCGCCCGGAACGGTTCCGACGGTCTCGCGCTCTCGTCGCACGTAGTCGATTGCACCATCGTCACCCAGGACGAGGTTGTCGCCGTTGCCGGCGTTGATCACATCGGGCCTTACCGTCACGACAGTGATCCCGCTGGAGGTTGTGACAGTATCGGGATCATTGTGGCCGCCCAGCACCACGTCGTTGCCGGCGCCCGTTGTGATCGTGTCCGACCCTCCGATGCCGAAGCTCACGGTCTCGATCCGGCCCAGCGTGATCGACTGACCGGCAAACCGGTTCACATCCTCGGTCGCCGCCGTGATCAGGCCGCTGTCGCCGATCACAATGTTATTGCCGTCGCCAGCAACGATGATGTCCCCGGCCTGGCCGCCGATGATGATGTCGTTCGCCGCGCCGGTCGTGATCGTGTCGATCCCGCCATCCGCAAAGTCGATCGAGGCAATCACGTCGACGTCTGCCGAGTTCGTATCGGCGCCCAGCCCGGAGTCCGGACGTTCGGCCCGGACGTAGTCGATATAGCCGTCGTCACCAAGGACGATGTTGGCGGCGTCGGGCGCTGCCGAGGTCTCGCCGAAGTTCGCCACGATGGTGTCGGCGCCCGTGCCGCCAAAGAGGATGTCGCGGCCGATGCCCGTCGTGATCTTGTCGTCGCCGCCAATGCCCGGAGCCAGCGTTTCGAGCCGGCCAATCGTGAATGGCTGCGTGCTGAAATTCGGGGCATCGGCAATCGCGGCGGTAATGCGCGCGTTGTCGCCGAACACGATGTTGCTGCCGGTGCCGGCGTCGATGATGTCGCCCGCCGCGCCGCCAATCACGATGTCGGAACCGGCGCCGGTCGTGATCGTGTCGACTCCGCCGACATCGACGTCGGTCGAGGCGACGACGTCGAGGTCGGCCGGGTTGCCGTCGCGGACGACGTAGTCGACGTAGCCGTTGTCGCCAAGGACGATGTCATCGCCCGTGCCCGTCGTGATGCCGTCGGCGCCGCTGCCACCCATGATCAGGTTGTTCCCGTCGCCGGCCGTGATGGTATCGTTGCCGCTGCTGCCCGCGTCCGTGGTCTCAATCCTGCGCAGGGCACCCACGGCGTCGAAGCTGGCCTTGCCGTTGTCGCCCACGATCCGATCGGCACCGGTGCCCGTCGCGATGGTATCATTGGCGGTGCCACCGAAGACGACATTGTTGCCGTTGCCAGCGGTGATGGTGTCGGCACCGGCGTAAGTCGGATCGCTGGTCTGGACAGTACGTAGAACGCGAGTGGTGTCGAAGGTCGCGCTGCCGTTGTCACCGACAATGATGTCGTCGTCGCCCAGGGTGGTGATCGAGTCGCCACCGCTGCCGCCGAAGACGAGGTTGTTGCCGGCGCCGGCGTCGATGACGTCGTCGTAGACCACGCCGTCCACCGTGCGGCCCGAGCCAATCGCCTGTTCGGGAACCGTCGTGGTGATAGAGATGAGCACGCCCGTTGCGGCATCGAACGTCGCCTCGCCGTTGTCGCCCACGATCACGTCGCGTCCGGTGCCGGTCGTGATAAGATCACTGAAGCTGCCACCGAAGACGATGTTGTCGCCGTTGGCGGCGGTGATGGTGTCGGTGCCGGCGTTGGCGGAGCTCGCGGTCCTCACCTCGACGACAAAGAGGGTCGTGGCGTTGGGCGTCGTGGCATCGAACTTCGCCGAACCGTTGTCGCCGACGAGGAGGTCGTGGCCGTCGCCGGCGGTGAGCGTGTCGTCGCCGACACCGCCGAAGGCGACGTTGTCACCCGCGCCGAGCGTGATGGAGTCGTTGCCGCCGGTTTCCGGAGAGGTGGTGGCGACCGACGTGAGGCGGCCCGCAGAATCAAAGGTGGCCTGGCCGTTGTCGCCCACGACGATGTCGCGTGAAACGTCGCCCGCGGCGATCGAGCCGGCATCAATCGTATCTTTGCCGCTGCCGCCGAATACCACATCGGCGCCCGTGCCAGCATTGATGGTGTCGTCGCCGCTGCTGGCGTAGTCACCCGTCTCGATCGTGCGCAACACGCCGGCGACATCGAAGGTCGCCTTGCCGTTGTCGCCCACGATGGCGTCGGCGCCCGTGCCGGTGGTGATCGAGTCGTTCGCGGTGCCGCCGAAGACGATATTGTTACCGTTACCCGCGGTGATCGTGTCCGCGCCGGCGTAGGTCGGGTCGCTGGTCTGGACGGTGCGCAGAACGCGAGTGGTGTCGAAGGTCGCGCTGCCGTTGTCACCGACAATGATGTCGTCGTCTCCCAGCGTGGTAATCGAGTCACCGCCGCTGCCGCCCAAGATGACGTTGTTGCCGGCGCCGGCGTCGATGACGTCGTCGTAGACCACGCCGTTCACCGTGCGGCCCGTGCCAATCGCCTGTTCGGGAGCTGTCGTGGTGATAGAGATGAGCACGCCGGCCGCGGCGTCGAAGGCGGCCTCGCCATTGTCGCCCACGATCACGTCGCGTCCGGTGCCGGTCGTGATGAGATCGCTGAAGCTGCCGCCGAACACGATGTTGTTGCCATTACCGGCCGAGATCGTGTCGAGGCCCGCATCGGCCGGCTCGCTGGTGCGGACATCGATCAAGAGGTGGCTGCTCGCGTCGAACGTGGCATTGCCATTGTCGCCGACGAGGATGTCCCGCCCGTCATCGGTGGTGATGTTATCATTGCCCGCGCCGCCGAAGGCGATGTTGTTACCGGCGCCGAGCGACACAGTGTCGCCTGCGCCCACGGCGGAGTCGGTCGTGGTGGCGAAGGTGATAAATCCGGCAGAGTCGAAGGTCACGCGCCCGTTGTCACCGAGCGCGATGTCGTTGCCGCTGCCGGTCGTGAGGGAGTCGGCCGCGCCGCCGCCAAGGACGATATTGTTTCCGTCGCCGAGCGTAAGGGTGTCGACGCCGGCCAGCGCCGCATCGGTGGTCCGCACATCGATTACCACCAGGGAGGTGGCGTGGAAGGTCGCATTGCCGCTGTCGCCGACCGCGATGTCATGGCCGTTGCCGGCGGTGATCGTGTCGGCCCCGGCTCCGCCAAACGCAACGTTGTCTCCGCCGCCAAGCGTAATCGTATCGCTGCCACCGGTCGCCGGCTCCGAGGTGGTGACAAACGTGAGCCGGCCCAAGGTGTCGAACGTGGCCCGGCCGTGGTCGCCGACCACGATGTCGCGCGAGTTATCACCCGCAGAGACCGAACCGGAATCGATTTGATCGTCACCGCTGCCACCGAAGATCACATCCGGTCCGGTGCCGGCGTTGATGATGTCGTTGCCGAGGGCGGTCGGCGTGTTGGTGGTGATGTTCTGCAGGATTCCGGTATCGGCGTAGAAGTTCGCCTCGCCGTTGTCGCCCACGATGACGTCCGCCCCAACCCCAGTAGTGATCGTGTCATTCCCGGTGCCGCCAAGGACGACGTTGTTTCCGTTCCCCGCATTGATGGTATCCGCGCCCGCATCGCTGGGATTCGCGGTGCGGATGTTGATCAGAACCAGGGCGGCCGGATTGAACGTGGCACTGCCGTTGTCGCCGACCAGAATGTCCCGGTCGTCCCCTGAGGTTATCAGATCGTTGCCGGCGCCGCCAAAGGCGACGTTAGCGCCGGCACCAAGAGATAGAATATCGTTGCCACCGACCGTGGAGTCGGTGGTGGAGACGCTGGTGAGCAAGCCAGCCGAAGTGAAGTCAACCCGACCGAGGTCACCGATCGCGATGTCGTCGCCGGAACCAGTCGTGATGCTGTCGGCACCCGCGCCACCAATCACAACATTGTGACCGGCGCCGGCATCGATGACGTCCGCGCCGCCGCTTCCAGCAGTCGTGGTCTGAAGGATCGTGATGAAGTGGGTGGCGGTGTTAAACGTCGCCGAGCCGCCGTCACCGAGGATTTGATCGCTGCTGTTGCCGCCAGTGATGGTGTCGACGCCCAGTCCGCCGACCAGGAGATCGTCGCCATCGTCGCCGGAAAGGGAATCGTTCGCGCCGACCGTATCGGACGTGGTGGCGGCCACGGACGGCAACCCGGACACGAACGTGATCTGCGCGTTGTCGCCGAAGAGGGTGTCGTTGCCGGAGCCACCGAAGAGGGTATCGGCCCCGAAGCCACCAACGATATAATCGTCGCCGGTTCCGCCGTCGAGGTAGTCGTTGCCGCCGGACGACACGCTGGTGGAGGCGATGCTCGAGAGCGTGCCGTCGGCTGCGATTGCGACGGTGGCAGAGTCACCGATCAGAATGTCCGACCCGCCCAAGCCGTAGAGGCTGTCATTGCCACCGTTGCCGATGAGGACGTTCCGGCCGTTGTTGCCACCGCTGTAGTTGTTGGAGCTGTTGCCGACGAGCACGTCGTTGCCACCGCCGCCCGTGATGTGTTCGAAATTGTACAACCGGCCGGAAGTGCCGCCGGCGACATTGCTGGCGGAGAATGGCGCCACCCCGGCAACCATCGTGTCGCCGATGTTCACCCGGAGGCCGTTCGCCGTGTAAGCGCTGAAATGGAAGCGGTCGATCCCGCCCCGGGCGTCAATGCTGCCGGAGAGTCCGGTGTTGTTGGCGAAGACAAAGGTGTCGTGACTGCTGCCGCTGATCAGGTTCTCGATGGACTCAAAGGGCAGGGAGAAGACGCCGGGGCGGCTGACGAAGCCTTCGTTGAGATTGGTGCCAGCCCCGACCGAATTCGGACGAACATCCCACGTGAGCGAGTTGGAGTAGGCGCCCAAGTCCAGGATATCGCTGCCGCCGGACCCGCCGTGGACGTAGCCCGCGATCGTCACGTTGTCCGCGAAAGTGAAGGTGTCGTTCGCCGCGCCGCCAATCACCTGCTCCACGAAGTTGCCCTCGTGCGTCAGCGTGTTCGAGCCGTCGGTGACGGTGGTTCTGGCACCTGAGAAGGAGAACGTAAGCGCCGCGTTGACCGGGCCATTCTCGCCATAGGAGAAGTTGATCTGGTCGGTGCCACCGTTGGCGGTTTCTCTAAGCCCGTCACGTCCGAAGCCGGGGCCGAAGTAATAGATGTCGTTACCCAGTCCGCCGTCGAGGCTGTCATCGCCCGCGCCGCCGATGAGCACGTCGCTGCCGTCGCCGCCCGACAGGTAGTCGCCGTGGTTGCCGCCGCGGAGCACGTCGTTGCCGCCGTTGCCGAAGAGCCGGTCGACGTCGTCGCCGCCTTCGAGGATGTCATTGCCCGCGCTGCCGGTCAGTTGATCGTTGCCGGAGCCGCCGCGGAGGATGGCCGTGCCGCTACCGCTGTAGGTGAGCGTGTCGGACCCGACGCCACCGTTGAGCTCCGCGTCCGCGAGGACCCCGGCCTTAATGTCGATCCGATCACTGCCGTTGCCGGTGTCGCGCGCGACGACCCGGCGAACATTCGAAAATTCCTGCGTCGTGCCGAGGGCGGTGACGCGGACGATTTCGTTGCCGTCCACGCCGCCCACGTGTTCGACCGAAAAATTCTCGTCGTCGTCGTTGGTGGAACGTAGGCGCAGGCCGGCATCGACACCGGCGTGGAGTACCAGGGTGCCATCGGCCTCGACGTGGCCCAACACGGGCGGTAGCGAGATGCTAAGCCGGCCGATCGAAAACTCGAACGGAACGTCGAATGAGATGTCGAAGAAGAAGAAGTCCAGGGTGACTTCGACGCTGCCGCCCAGCCGGAGCCAACCATCGTCACCGCCGCCCACTTGGATATACCCGGTGAGCCGGAAGCTGGCCAGCCCGCCGAGAACTTCACCGTAGAATTCGGCATCGAAACGGAATTTGAACGGGTTGCCGCTGCTGATCGTAACCGAGGCCGTAAAGCTCGCGGAGGCGATCCCGATGTCGATGCCGAAGCCGAAGCCGCCGGTGAAACTCCAGTCGGCGAGGCTGTTGAAGTAGCCCGAGAAGTCCACCGTGGCCAGGCCGAAGAAGCTGAGGCGGAGGGGATTGCTCGACGGAATGGAGAACGTGAAGGATCCGTTGGTGACTTTGATGACGAGGCTGCCGCTGGCACTCAGGCCAAGGAAGTCGGCCGAAAGATTATCCACGCGAATCTCGACGGTGTTGGCGGCGACGCC
The DNA here is from genome assembly GCA_044344465.1 of Opitutaceae bacterium. GTDB lineage: Bacteria > Verrucomicrobiota > Verrucomicrobiia > Opitutales > Opitutaceae > ER46. The sequence goes on along the minus strand of JBIJCX010000061.1, from coordinate 15,432 downwards.
AAAGTGACTGCTGCCGGTCGTGTTGACCCTTACCTGGAACGTTCCGCTAAAGGAGATGCTGGAGACCAGATCGATCTTGGTGCCGATCGAGACCGAGAAGGCGACGCCGTCCGCGTAGATGCCGCCGGTGGTGACGATCGACAGCGTCGAACTGAAGATCGAGATCGACGCGTTGAGCCTCAGTTCGACGTGGTCGCTCGCGAGCGAGAAGTCGAAGCCGCCGTTCAACGGCACGAAGCCGCCCACGGTGAGGGTGCCATAGCCCGCGACGCGAACGTAGGGGCCAGCGGGCAGGTTCACCGAGGTGTCGTTGATCACTGCGACGGCGCTGCCGGTGGTGTTCAGCTCCCAAACGAAATTACCGCTAAACGACAGGCCCGGGACATTGCTGATCGCGGCGCCGAGCGCGGCCTTTGCGGCGATGCCATTGCTGTTGATGAGCAGGGCCCCATTATTGAGGGTGAAGGTAATTAACGTCGCGCCAGCGACGCGGAGGTTGAGGTTACCATTGGCCGTGAGGGCGAGGCCGGCGGAAGAGACTTTGAGGATGACGGTGCCGGCCATTTCCATCTCGAGCGCGCCACTGACGCCGACGTAGAGCGAACCCTGAGCCCGGATTTGCACATAGGGGCCGGCGGGGATGGAAATCACGGTCGCAGCAGCTCGCGGCGGCTCCCCCGCGGACCTGGCGCTCGCTGCTACGGTTGGCGCCGGGGCGGCAGCTGTAACCACGGAGAAGGCCGAGGTAGTCGTGTTAATCTCGAGCGTAAAACTGGTGCTTGGCCCAAACCGGAAGCCGGCGCCAGCTAGCGAATTGGGATTGAGGGGCGTCAGTACAAGCTTCGCGGCGAGGCCCTGGCCGTTGATCAACAGCGCGCCGGTCGTGTGCAGGGTGAATAACGTGATGGCACCAACCCGGATCGGAACATCGGCATCGATCGTGACCAGGAAGCCGTCCGTGCCAGCCTCAAGCGAGAATGTGCCGCGGCCGAGCTTGAAGGCCTCGACGCCCCCAACCATGAGCTGCATGTAACCGTCGATGAGCAGCCGCACCGAGGGACCGGCCGCCACGTTCAGGCTCCCAATGGTGCGCGCGACCGTCGTGGTGTTCACGAAAAACGAGAACGTGCCGTCGAACTTGAAGCCGCTGCCGCCCATCTGGCTGTCGCCATTGGTCGCGACTTGAATCGCGCCCGCGATTCCCGGGCTGCTGTCGAGGTAGGTCGCAAGCGCGCCGCTGGCGTTGATCTTGAGCAGCGTGACCGTCCCGACGCTGGCGGAGAGCACACCCGAGAACGTGATGCTTTGCGAAATCCCGGAGTCGGTCGCGCCGGCGGTCACAAAGAAATTCCCTTCCAAGGCAAACTCGGCGACCGAGCTCAGCGTGAAGCGCATCTTCCCCAGGCCACCCGCTCGCACCGTCGTCCCGGGTAATGAACTCTGCAACTGGATGCCCGCGATCTGGGTGACGGCGTTGGCGGTCGTGTTGATTTCGAACGAAGTGATGAGCGTGAGATTGAAGCCCGTGCCGCTGGCCAAGGTTGTCCCCGTATCGAGGCCGGCCTGAACGATGCCGACCAAGCCGGCGCTGGTCACCGAGATACCGCCGGTGACGTTGATCGCCGCCGCGCCGCTGAGCGATGCAGCCGCCTTCACTCGGAGCGACACCTGGCTCGCCGAAATGATGATTTGGAAGTCGCCGTTTAGGCTCAGCGTGTTTGCCGCCACCAATGTGCCCTGGACCTTGACGACGACATACGGCTCCGCGGGTCCCGTGGTGCCATCGAAGAGCGGTGCGCCCGCAGTGACCGAATAATACTTGTTACCGCTGCCATCGGTCTGCAAGCGCGCCTGCGTGGTCGCGTTAAGGTTGGCCACGTACTTCTGCGGGATGCTAATCGTCTGGTCGGCGCCCGTGACGTTAAAGATAAGGCGCGCACCGGCGGTGATCGAAACACCGGGTACGCTGGCGGCGATTGACACGTCGATGTCGGCGGCCACGCCCGCGCTGTTGATCACGAGCACACCGACACCCCTCAGGTCGAAGAAATTACCCGCCGCGAGGGTCACGCGGCCATCGGCCAGCACCTTTAAACCGCTCGGGTTGAAGTCGAAGAGGAGGGTGCCATTGATGCCAAAGATACCGGCGACTCCGAGTTCGCCCCCGAGCTGGAATGAGATCTGCGGGCCGGTGAAATTCAGCAACACCGGAGAACTCGCGTCGCCGGTGTTCACGAGATAACCGGCGGCTTTCACTGGAGTGGTCGTGGCCGGGAAACTCGCGGCAAAGTCCACCGCCGTGGTCACTGTGGTGCCGACATTGATCGAGACATCGAACATGCCGGTCGCGGTGATGCCCGCGGGGATGTTGACCAGCCCGAACTGCGTGACGCTGGCCTTCAACCCGACGTAGGCGCCGAGATCGTTCGGATTCGTGGAGACCATCACCAGCATCCCGGCGTCGAAGTCGGTGACCGAGAAGCCAATCGCCGTGGAGCTCAGTTCGCTCGCGTCGACGGACTTGTTGCCGTTGGTGTCCGTCCAGTACGGTCCGTTGGCGCCGATGAAGGCGTTGGCATTCGCGATGCCGATGCTCATCGTCGACACGGTCTTGGTGCCGCCGCCGCCCGAGAGCGTCACGGTCTGGGTCGGTCCCAACTCAAAGGCAACGCTGCCGGTGACGTAGACGCTATTATAGAGGTTGAGGCTGACGAAGCCCTGCGCCCGGACGAGCGGGGTGCTCATCGCGAGATCGACGGTGATGTCTTTGCCGCTCGCGTCCTTCGCGCCGGTCTTCACCGCGTATTTGCCGCCGGCGAGACCCGAAAAATTGATAACCGGCAGCACCGGCAGGATGCTCACGGTCGGGGTCGACAGGTTGACCTCGATCTGGATGCCGTTCGCTGCCGCGGTGACGCCTTCAACGCCGATGAGCTTTACGCTCTGCGCGGCGGCCTTCAGGCCGGCGTAACGCACCGGGTCAAGCGGATTGCTCGGCTTGCCGTAGAAGAGGCCAAAGCTGAGGTTGTCGATGACGAGGCCGGTTGCCCGCGTGTTAGTTTCGGCGGGGATGATGTTTCCGTTCGCGTCGCGATCGACCACCCAGTCGCTGTCCGCGTCCTGCCAATAGGGTCCATTGAGGCCGACGAAAGCGGTGATGCCGGTGCCGCCCAGCGTCAACGTCCGGACCTGCTTATTACCCGTGCCACCGAATTCCGCCGGCACCAGATTGCTGACGCTACCGGCCAGGCCGGCGATGAGTGGCACTTCCAACAACGGACCCATTTCAAAATTAAAGGCGCCGGACAGGTGAACGAAGTTGGCGGTCTGGAGAGTCGCCTTCGCCACACTGGCGCCGATCCGCGCGTTGCCGTCGTAGCTTAGGTAGACGGGGGTGCTAGTGGCGGTCGGGACCGCGAAACGGCCGTTTCTTGCGCCCGGCGTTGTCTCAAAACTGGACTGGAAGTCGATCGCCGGTGTGCCGATTCCGCCCGGCCACTGGGTGCCGGTGTTCAAGTTAAGCGTAATCTCGCGACCGACCAGGGAAATGACGCTGCTGCTACCACCCTTGAACTGGAAGGTGTCGGCTGAGGCGGTAAGCGCAGTGAACTTCGGCAGGTTCTGAATTGGCAGGTTGGGCTTGAAAAGGCCCAGGCCGAAGGTGAGGCCGTCGAGCTTGAATCCAAACACGTCCTGATCCGCCAGCGGTCGGGCGAAGTCGTAGTTCGGGGTACCAACGAAGGCGCTGATATTCGTGCCGCCGACGGTCATCGAGCTGACCTCGAGCCCCTTGATCGTGGAGAAATTGCTACCGACCGTCACGCCACCGATCGAGGTGAGTTGATTGGCGAGGGTATCGAGCCCGACGGCGCCAAGGGCGGCGCCGAGATTGGCGGGGAGGCCGGTCGCGACGTTGACGATATAGGTCGGCCCCATCTCCACACGGATGCCGCCCTTGAGGACGATGAAATCCGCGACATTGATCGTCGCCGTCTGAATTCCCAGGGCGACGAGCGGTTTGCCGTTGAAGTCTAGATAGATGGGGGCAGCGGCCGCCGGCATTGTCACGGCAAAGCCCGCCGGGGTGGATCCGTTCGCCGGGAAGCTCGTCGTGAAATCGATCGTCGGCGTGCCGAGGTTCGCCGGCCACTTCGTGCCGGTGTTGACCTCAATCGAGATGCCCTGCCCCTGCAGGTTAAGCAGGCCATCCATACCGTGGGTCGTGAAGGAACCCGCAGTGGCCTTGAGCACGGTGAAGCTGGGCAGCTTCTTGATCGGCAGCGTCGACTTGAAGATGGCCAGGCCGAAGTTTACGTTCTGGAGGCCAAAGCCGGTGAGATCCTGGCCCGTGAGGCTCGTGCGCAGATTCGGATTTCCGTAGCCGAGGAACCCGTTGAGGTTGGCCGCACCCACAGTCATGGTCTCGACCTCAAGACCGCTGATGGTGGAGAAATTCGTGCCGATCGTAAGCCCGAGTTCCGTACTGAGTTCGTTAAACAGCGGTCGAAGCGTGCTCGTGGCGGCGCCGAGACTCGCCGGAAGGCCGGTGGCGACGTTGACTGTCACGCGGGGGCCGAACTCGAACGCGACCGCACCCGACAGACTCAGGGCGCTCGCGAGCCGCATGTCGACCTGGTTGACAATGACGGTCGTCCGGCGGTTGCCGTCGAAATTCAGTGCGGAACTGCCGACGCTGAGCCCACTGGCACCGAAGCTCGACTGAAAGTCGATGGCGGGCTTGCCGACCTTGGTGAGCTTCAGGCCGGGCAGATCGAAGTCAGGGATACTGATATCGGGCAGCTTGAGGTCGGGCAGGCGCAGGTTCGGCAGTTGGATGTCCGGCAACGAAATCCACGGCAGCTCGATCTTCGGCAGCACGATCTTCGGAAGCCCGGGGAGACTCAGACGCGACAGGTCGATGTCCGGCAGGTCGATCGAAGGGAGCTGCAGGTTCGGGAGTGAAATCGAAGGCAACTGCAGTTCCGGCAACTGCAACGTCGGCATCTGCGGAAAAGTGATGTCGAATTTCGGCAGAACCAGAGTCGGCAGCGTGATCGTCGGGAGTGAGAGCGAAGGCAGGGCGATCGTCGGCAGCTTGATCCGGGTGAGATCGAATTCCGGCACGTAGAGCCGCGGCAGCTGAAGCGAGGGGAACGTAATCTGCGGAACCGAAATGCTGGGCAACGAAAACGCCGGAATCGCCAGGCTCGGCAATTTGATCCCAGAAAAATCGATGCTTGGGAACTGAAGCGAGGGGAACGTGATGGTCGGCAACGTGAGCTGCGGCAGGGTGAGGCTCGGGAGGTTGATGCCCGGCAGGCTCGGGATGGTCGGGAACAGCAGATCAAAGATCTTGAAGACCGACAGATCGAGGTTCGGCAGCGTCAGGTCCGGGAGATCAAAGGCCGGGAGATTCAGATCCGGTAGGCGAACCACCGGGAGCCTCAGGTCAGGGTGGAGGTTCAGCCAGGCCTGAAAATCCGGCGCGTTGATGTTCAGGCTCGGCAGGTTGATCGCCGGGAGGGTGAAGCTCGGCAGCGTGATGCTTGGAAGCGCCAAGTTCGGCAGCTTCAGCTTGGGCAGGCCAAAGGCCGACAGATCGAGATCCGGCAGGATGAGCGACGGAAGCTGCAGCGTCGGCAGGGTAATTGTCGGGAACACGATCCGCGGCAGGCTCGGCACTGAGATATCCAGCGTCGGGATCAAATCGGGGATCCGAATGGACGGCAGGATCAGGTCGGGGAGAACCAGCTTGGGAAGAGTCAGGCTCGGCAGCGACGGATTCGGCAGGTAGGCCATGAGCCCCGACAGGTCGATCGTCGGCAGCGTCAGGCTGGGCAGGGTAATCGACGGCAGGTTGAGGCTCGGCAGCGCAAGGTCGGGGATTAACCCGGACAAATCAATGGTCGGCAGGTTAACGGCCGGGAGATCGATCGTGGGGATCTGCAGGTTCGGCAGGGAGATGTTCGGAAGGGCGAAATTGGGGATTTCGACACTCGGCACGTTTAGGGTGATCGACGGCAGGGTGACCGTGATCGACGGCAGGCTGATGTTCGGCAGCGAAATCGAAGGCAGCGACAGATCGGGCAGCAGGATGCTGGGCAGTTGGATGGTCGGGAGTGAAAAGCTTGGCAGCTCGAGGCTCGGGATACTGAGTCCCACCTTCAGCCGCGCGGCCGTGTTGATGGCGAGCGTGACATCCTGGGCGCTGATCTCCAACACCCCATCCAGACCGTAGGTCGTCGCTGATGCCACCGAGCCCTTCAGGGCGACAAAGTCCGGCATGCCCAACTTGGCGATCGCGCTCGAAACCGGCGTGAACAGGCCAATGTCGAGGTTGAGGTTCGTGAAACCGAAGCCGGCGAGATCCTCGGGGTTGGTGATCCCGCGGGTCGTTGGGTTGAAGGTGGGATCGCCGAGGCCCATGAAACCGGAGACGCTGATGGCGCTCAGGCGGTAGGTATTGACGGCCAAGCCGCCCAAACCGACGTTGTTGCCCGTCACGGTCAGGCCGGCATCGACGAAGGGTTTGAGGGTCGCGTCGTAATACCCGGGCAACCCGGTCAGGTTGGCCGGCACATTGGTCTGAACCGTGACGGTCTTGCGGGCGCCGATCTCGTAGACGAAGTCGCCGCGAACATCCAAGATGTCCAGAATGGTGGCCGAAGCGCCCGCCAGGCCCACTTCGATTTTCCGCTGGCCGGAGAAGTCGAGCTGAATGCCGGTGCCAACCGCGTAGGAGCCGTTGGCGGCACCGGCGGTGGTCTCGAAGCTCTTGGCAAAATCGACCACCGTCTGTTCCAGCGTCGGGGAGAAGCGCGAACCGATGTTGACCTTGAGGATGGCCGATTGGGCGGTGAAATCCATCAACCCGCCAAAACCTACCGCCTTGACGGTCGAGGTCGCCTTGGCGGCCGCGAAGCTCATTGACGGAACGGCCGCCGAAACGGTCCAAGTCGGCGTCATGATCACCACGCCAAGGTTCAGACTTTCCAACAGGAAACCGGTGCGGCTTTGGGCGCCGAACCCAGAAGTCAGACTAATGCCGGTCTCGCCAATGAACCCTTCGGCTCCGGTGGTCGAGACCTTGAACGCTGACATGCTGACATCATTGATGTACGCGCCGTCGGCGCTGAGGCCGAGCAACGTGAGCTGGGCCTTCAAGTCGGCGGAAAGGACCGAGTCACTGAACTGGTCGAGAGGCTTGCCGAAGCCGGTCGCCAGATCCACGCCGGACACGGTTGCACCTTCAAAAGTGAACGTCCCGCGGGCGCTCACGTTCGCACCCATCGCCAGACCACCCGCGACTGTGACGGACTGCGAGGCGGTGAAATAACTCCGGTTAAGGAACCGGCCGAGGGCATCGGCCCCGGGGGTGGTGTCGGCCTTGAAGGAGAACTCCGGTCCGGGGAACTGCTTGACCACAAGTTTCACCGACCCGCTTTCCTGGACGAGCGCGAAGTAGCGGGTGCCGTCGCCAAACCCAAATAGACCGGTGGCGTCAGCAAACGATCCCGTGACGGTCGTGCCCGCTATGATGAGGGTGAGGGTGTCGCCCACTTGGAGCGAAGGAGTTCCCGTCACATTGATGGCGAGCGTACCGCCAAGAGTCGCTGCGCCGGAGACCGTGACCACATCATATTGGCCGGCTCCTGAACCCGAAATCGTGACCGTCGTAGTGCCGCTGGAGGCGAAGGTATAGTCGCCAGTGTGGGCCGTCGTAGCCGCGGCGCGGGCCAAAGTGGACTCTGCAACAGACGAAACGGAAGCCGCTCGGGCCCGAAGGGCGCTTTCCGTGGATTGAAGACTCGAATTTGCGCTAAAGGACTGCGGAAGGGCAGTCGTCGACACGCTTGCCGGGGGGCCGTTGGCTGAGGTCAGCGTCGTGGTGAGCTGGTCGGAAAGTCGGTCGGTCTGGCCGGTGAGGCTCGTCGCACCCAAGGTCGTGGCGGCCGTTTCCACGGCGGCAAACGACATCGAAACCTGGGTCGAAACTTGCGCCGAAACGGGCGCAGAAATGGTCTCCGGGGCCGTCTCGATCGGCGCCGGAATCGCGGCCCCGGCCGGCGCAATCGAAGCCGAAATTGTTACCGGAATGACCGCATCCGGCTTCGAAAAAAGCGCTTCATCGGCGACGTCGGCAAAGAGATCGGTGCCCGCATTCCCGGCGACATTGGCCGCCGCTGAATCGTGCAAACCGGCCCAGTTGGTCGTGTCCGAAACGGTGATCGCCTGGAGGTCGATCGAGGAGCGCGTAGGCTGGTTCGAGGCGCTGATTCCGGCCGACAATCCATCCGCAGAGAGCAGGAGTCTTGGCTCCAAGCTCTCCAAATCAAAAGCATTTCTGCTCTCGGATGGGCGTTTCAATTTTGCGATCCGCGCGGGGCGGAGGGAAAGGAAGGTAGTGGATGAAAACGGGAGCTGAAACTCAGGGGAAAACTTCGGCTCCAATCGAACGGTGCACGTAAGTGGCGGCGAATTTTTTGAAGTCAATACCTATTAGTAATGTTCTCCATTGGTAGCCAAATCGCTACTGCCCCGGGATCCCTCCGGCGCGCGGCCCGCAGCTATACCGCCGCAGTGCCCGAGAACGAAACCGCCTCCTCCAGCCAGTGGTCCATTTTGATCACTGCCCGCCGCGACGCATAGGCCTGCATCTGGGCCATGCGCTGCACTTGCGCACCCACCAGACGGCCCAGAGCGCGGTGACCGGACACCTGCCGTCGGGCCGACCAGGCGAAGGCATCGAGCAGCGGTCGCGGGGAAAAACGGGCGAGCAATTCGTCGTCTGCACTCACGTAGGCAACCGCACTGCCTGGATCGCCCTGGCGGGCGGCGCGCCCGAAGAGTTGCCGGTCGATGCGGTGGGACTCGTGCCGTTCGCTCGCGATAACGTGCAGTCCGCCCAGCTCCGCCACGCCCGCCCCAAGCATGATGTCAGTCCCGCGTCCCGCCATGTTGGTGGCAATGGTGATCGAGCCGGGTTGCCCGGCGTGGGCCACGATTCGGGCCTCTTCACCATCATTCAGCGCGTTGAGCAGATTGAGCGTAAAACCCATGCCGCGGAGCCGCTCCGCCAGCTCTTCGCTGGTCGCCACATTTCGGGTGCCAACGAGCACCGGTCGGCCCAACCGATGGCACTCCGCCACGTCCGCGACAATGGCCGCCAACTTCGACTCCCGATCCGGGTAAAACCGGTCCGGCAACTCGCGCCGAATTACCGGGCGATTGGTCGGGACCTGCAGGACCGGAAGCCGATACGTATGCCACAATTCGCCCGCCGCCTCCTTCGCGGTTCCCGTCATCCCGGACAGCTTGCGATACAGTCGGAAGTAGCGCTGGAAGCTCAGCCGCGCCAGGGTCTGGTCGACCGACGAAACCGGCAGTCCTTCCTTGGCTTCGATGGCTTGGTGCAGCCCATGGCGCCACTTGCGCATCGGCATCATCCGGCCCGTAAACTCGTCGACGATGACCACCTTGCCGCCATCGATGACGTATTGCTTGCCCTTCTTGAAAAACTCCCGGGCGGTCAGCGCCTGCTCCACCAGCTCGATCGGTCGTGAGGCACCCCGCCAGCGACCCGGCAACGCCTGGGCGGACTCCTCGATGCGCTTCCGACCTTCCGGCAGCAGGGCAATCTCCTTGTAACGGAGATCGACCTGGTAGTCGGTCCCGGCATGAAGCTGGTCGGCGATTTTCCAGACCACGGCATACATTTCCTGCAACGCCGCGTTGTCCTGCGCGGCTGAAATGATCAGCGGCGTCACCGCCTCGTCGATCAGCACGCTGTCGGCCTCGTCGATGATCGCGGTGTGCAGGCCCCGCATGACCAACCCGTCGGGGGCGCGATGCGGATCGAGGTGGCGATGAAGGAGCCGGCGCGCCGGATGGTGGCGCTCCGCGAGGCGCAGCCGGTCCCGAAGAAAATCGGCCACGACTTCCTTGCTGGTCGTATAAGTGACATCCTGCGCATAGCCGCGCATCCGATCTTCGGGAGGCATGACCCCGGTCACGCAACCGACCGACACCCCGCAGAAGGCATAAAGCGGCTGCAGCCGGCGCGCATCCCGTTGGGCCAGATAATCGTTCACCGTCACGATGTGACAGGGTCGTCCGGTCCAGCCGGCCAGGATTGCCGGGAGGGCCGCCGTCAGGGTCTTGCCTTCGCCCGTCGCCATTTCGGCCAGGCAGCCGCGATGCAGCACCAAGGCGCCCATCAACTGCACGGTGAACGGCCGCAAGGTCGTGGTCCGCTCCGCGGCCTCGCGAATCGCCGCCAGGGCATCCGGCAGGCACGCCTCGGCATCGTGACTGCGCCGCCGGAACCGATCGCGAAACTCGGCCAGATGCCGGCGCAACGCCGCTTCGGAAAGAAATTTCCAATCCTCCGCCTTCGCATCGATCGCCTCCGCCTCCCGCCGCAACTCCGCCTCCAGCCCATGGCGACGCCGGAACCGCCCAACAAACCCGTCCACCACCCCATCCAGCCCCGCCGGCGGATCCTTCGGCCGGGTGATCTGGCACTGCCGGTACTCGAGCGCGACCGAGGTCATATCCCGTATCGCTTCTGCAGCATCTGCCGGAACTGGCGGATCCACTGCTGCAGCAAGGGCTCGGACGGCAACTCGAAGCGAATCTGGCCACCCCGACCATGGAGCAGCTCCGCCGGCTTGACCGCGGCAACCGTGGCCCGCACCTCGAAGAACGACTCCGCCGCCTGGGTGCCGGTCGTGTCCGATCCCTCGATCGCCAGTCCGCCGCCTCCCGCCCAGCCGAGCGCCGCCGACGGCAGATTCCGGCGATCCACGGGAATGACGGTCTGTTCTTTCACCGGCAGGGTCGTATCCATCTGGCCCCGCAGCTTCACTTCCGCGCCGCGAATCTCGTTCGAAAACAACCGCGACGCCTCGTTTTGCGAGACAATGGCCGAAAAATAGAATCGAGATCCGTCGACCAGTTGCCCGATGGCCGTCCCGCGGTCCACCCATGCACCCCTCAACTCGGCGAGTGTCGGCGCCGCCCACCGGCCCGGTTGGGCGGCCCGGACCACCAGCGCCGAGCGCTCTTCCTCGAATCGCGCGATCAACTTGCGGTTCGCTTCGGCCCGGCTCGCGAGCGGCCTCAGGTCAGCGGTCGCCTGGCGCAACGCCCGGCGCTCCATGGCCTCGGTCTCGACCAGCTGGGCGCGCGCGGCCGCGAGGCGCAGCTCGAGCTCGCGATTCGTCATCCGGAAGAGCGGCTGGCCGGCCTGGACCACCGCCCCGTCCGGGACGAGGATTTCTTCGACCATGCCGGATACCGGGGCTACAACCATCGCATAACCCTTGGCTTGGAGGATTCCTGGCGCGCGAAAGTGGCTCGGAAATGGAATCAACTCGAGCAGGATGAAAAGCACCATGGCGACCCCGGCGGTGAGGGCAACGGCCCGCAGTCGGGTGCGTTCAAGGCGCGGGTCCGTCGCCAGATAAGTGATGAGCCGGTAGGTCGGAACGACGAACCATGCCACCACACACACCGCCGCCATCAGGATGCCGAGGATCAGGAAACTGTCCGCCAGGAAGAAGAGAATCGCGGTGAAAACCACGACTTTGTACAGGCTGCTCGCGACGGCAAAGACACCCAGCCAGACCGCTTCCTTCCGCGAGCGCGCGGGACTGCGCGATTTCTTGTAGCCGAACGCGTAATACTCCACCAGGTGGCGCAGCAATCCGGTCGAGCGCTGGTGCAGATTCGGGATATCCAGCAAATCGGAGAGGATGTAGTAACCGTCGAAGCGCAGCAGCGGGTTGGCGTTGAAAAAGACCGTCGAGACCGAGGCCACGAAGATCATGTTGTACGCGAGGCTGTGCACCACGCCCGGTCCGGTTGCCGCCCATACGAACGTCGCCAGCGCCGCGACGAAGAGCTCGACAATCATCCCGGCCGCGCCGACCAGCGCCCGCTCCCACCGGCTGCGAAACGACCACGAGGCCGTCGCATCCATGAACGGGACCGGCGTGAAGAGCAGGAACATGACACCCATCTTGTGCACCTCTCCGCCAAAGCGCCGGCAGGCGAACGCGTGGCCAAACTCATGCACCGTCTTGATCAAGACCAGGCCGATATAGAGCCAGATCAAATTGGCCGGCGCCAGCAGACCCTGCGTCTGCTGGCCGAACTCGGGCGCGTGGTCAGCCACCGTCTTGAGCGCAAGGGCGATCACCACCAGCCACACCGCCAGCCCGGCCCAGCTAAAGACGGCCTGCGCCAGCGGCTGGCAGCGCTTGAGCCATGCGTCGGGATCGAGCAACGGAACCCGCGCGAACATGATGTTCAGCAGGAACGCGTTTTTTTCCTTCTGCTTTCGCTTCTTGTAGCGGTCGAAGAGCAGCACGCTGTCCGGCGCGAGCGCGGAGTGCAGCAGGTTGGCGGCATAGAGCTGGGCCAGCAATCGCAGCGCATCCTCCTGGCCGGGGGCGTTCTCCGGATCCGCCTCGAAGCATTCGTTCCACACCGCGTCGAGCGTCCGATCCGGTCGCAGCCGTACCACGAAATCGTACGCTCCCGGCCGCAACCGGAAGAACTGGTTGTTGAACGGATCCTGCAGCACGTACCAGCGTTCGCCGCGGAAAAACTGCCGCCGCACCTTCACATGGGCGCGCAGGGAGAGCCGCTGTTGCGCGATGCGGAACCAAGATTCGCTGAAGGTTGACGGGGCCTCGGCCATGCAGGTGGGTCAGGTCGACTACCACCAGAGCAACAAGCGCAGGTAATCGATCGTGCGATGGAAAAGGATCCAGAAGAACGTGCGCCGGCCGGCCTCGATTTTCGTCACGCCCGCCATGCCGGGCCGCCACCACGTTTCGCGCCCGCCTTCGACCGTGCAGCGCACGACAAACACGTTCTCCTTGTCGACCGTCGTGGCGACCGGCTCGATCAGGCTCACCTTTGCCCGGAAGGTCTTTTCCGGCTGGCTGGCAAACGCGATCTCCACCCGGGCGCCGAGCGCCACCTCGTGGATGTCGCGCTCGTTCACCTTGCATTCGACGTACAGGCGGTCGAGCCGCGCCACCTTGAAAAGGATGTCGCCTTGCCGCACCGGGGCGCCGAGCCGCTTCTTCAAATCGCCCTCGATGACGAAGGCGTCAAAGGGCGTGCGAATCTCCGCCTGCGAAAGATGATACCGCACTAGGTCGAGCCGCACCTTCGCCTGCTCGGCCTGCGCGGCGGAAATCCGCATCTCGGCCAAGGCATTCTCGGCGCGGGCCTTCTCCTCCTCCCGCCGGTACCTCGCCAGGTCGGCCGCTGCCGCCGCCTCTTCGAGCAAGAGGTCGCGGGTGTCGAGCCCGAGCAGCCGCTGCCCGCGGGTGAACGTGGAGCCAATCTCCGCCTCGACCTCGGCGATGAAGCCATTGAAGGGCGCCGAGAGATACGCGACGTTCTCCGTCCGCAACAGGAACGGCGCGTCCACCCGGTAGGTCATCCCGCCGAAGAACAACACGCCGAGGCCGATCGCTCCGCCCAAGGCGAGAATCTTGGCCCAGGTATGCTCCGGACCGACGAGCTTCGCCAGCGACTCGCGCCACGATTCCGCCCAACGCGCACCGAACCAGCGATCCCGCTGCTTCAGGTCGGTCAGGCGCGGCGACGCCAAGTCGCAGGCCAGCCGCAACAGCCGGATTTCCTCCTCCAGAAACGCCTCTGTCCCGCGCTCGAGCAAAACGACACCCACCGGCTGGCCGTCGATGCGCAGCGGCACCGAACAGAGATGCTTGACCCCCTGCGACTCCGCGAACTTGCCATGGTCGCGCGTGATCAGCGTCTCGCCGTCGAGGGGCGGCCAATAGATTTCCTCGTCCTGATCGAAGGCCTCCTCCATCGCCATCTCGAGGTCCTTTACCACCTCCATCCGGCCCTCGAACTTGTCGGTGTGGCTGATCGCCTTCAGCCGCACATAGCCCCGCTCCGACCAGCCCAGGCTCACCCGTTCGCACTGGTGCCGGCCCGCCAGCTCGTTCACGAACGTCATCGCCATGGCGACGAACTTCTTCTGCGCATCGAGCAGCACAATGAGGTCGAGCACCGAGGCGGCTTGCGCGCCGGCACCCGGGGCCCGGTTCGACGACTGAAAATGTTGCACATCCGCCGGCAGGTACTGCGCCAGCAGCAGGCGCTTTCGGGCCTCGTCGGCCGCGGCCACCGATGCACCGGTGAGCAGGAAAACCGCCACCCAACGCTCGCTCGGCCGTCCGGTCTCGAGCCGGACCGCGACGCCGATGTCCGTCCCGCCCCCTTCGGAACGCCCGATCTCCTTGGTCGCGTCGCCCTTCGCAATCGCCGCCTCGCACAGTGCCTCGACCCCGCTGAAAAACGCGGCCAGATCGTGGCCGGTCAGGTTGGCCGGCGAAGCGACCACCCGGCGCCAGCCCGGCGTCTCGCCTTCGCGGCGCCGGACCACGATGCCGTACCGCGCCCCCGAAACCGCCACCAACGCATCGACGTACGATTGCCAGAAAATCCCCGGCGGACCGGAAAAGCGGCGCAGTCCCGCCAGTTTGCCCAAGGCATCGCCAAACGGATTCGTCTGTTCGAAGTCGTCAGACATGGCGTGGTTCAGGGCAACAACAGGCGTCCAGCCACTCCGGGCCGGACCTTGCCATCGAGATTGGAAAACAACGCCTTGATGCGCAGCAGTCCGCTCGCCGGATCGACGACGGGTGAAATAAACACGATCTTGCCGGTGAGGTCAGCGCCCTTGTCCTTGGCCTCCTCGGACAACCTGAGCCTGACCGGACCCTGCAAGGCCAGGCCGGTGGCCACCGCCGGATCGATGTTGGCCACGCAATAGAACTGCCGCGCGTCGACCAGGCGCACCAACACGCGCGACGGCTGGCAATACTCGCCCACCTCAACCGGCAGCAGGGTGACAATCCCCGCGAACGGGGCGATGATCCGACGCTTCGCGAGCGCCTCGCGCGTCAGCTCGAGTTCCAGCACCGCGACCCGATACTCGCCGCGCTTTTTGCCCACCTCCTCCTGGGAGATCGAACTGGTGCTCTGCAGCAGCCGCTCGGAGCGATCGAGCTCCGCCTTGAGCGTTTCGACCTGCACCGTCCGACGCTCCATCTCGAGTTGCTCCGAACGCGACTCGAGTTCGAGCATCACCGTGCCCGCCTCCACGAACGCGCCTTCCCCATGGTGGATTTTGGCCACCGTGCCGGCCACGGTCGTGCTCATTTCGACATCGCCAACCGGCTCGGTCAGACACTGCACGGCCACTTCCGCGCTGAAGCCGGACACGGCGGAAACCGCGAGCAGAAATGCCGCCCGCCGCGCCAGCCTAATCGCAGGGCGGAAAGGAAAGCTCATCGGGACAATCTCCAGCCCGGATATTTCATGGAGACGCGGCGCCCACCCCGCGGTGCGCGCGACCACCCCGGCGGGGGGGCCCCG
>JBIJCX010000146.1:0-19300 GCA_044344465.1 Opitutaceae bacterium | reverse complement strand
TGAGCGGCCGCACGGCGTCAGCCGTAGATTGTCAAATCCGCTTTCAAGCCAGCCACTGTGAGGGGAGAGGATTAACATTTCGCGGCCTGGCTCCGTGAGATCTTCCAAAGCAACCATGACTCACGCGGAGGCGCGGAGACGCGGAGAAGGCAAGCTCGCTCCGCACAATTCGGGATTAATCGTCTGGCGCGGGCGCCCACATCCGCCGTACTCCGCTCGTGCAACTTACCCCGCTGCTCGTGCGCGCCCTGCTCCTTCCTGCCGCCCTGACGGCCCTCGCCCGGGATCCGCATGCCTCGTGGCGCGACTACGGCGGCGCCCCGGACTCGGCGCAGTTCACCACCCTCACGCAGTTCACGCGCGCCAACGTGGCCAGACTCCAGGTCGCGTGGACGTATCCGATCGGCGAGAACAAGCGCTATTACTTCAACCCGGTCATCGTCGACGACCTCATGTTCGTCATGGGCAAAGGCAATGCCATCGTCGCCCTCGAGGCCGCCTCGGGCCGGGAGGTCTGGACCTATCATCCGCCCGCGGACACGACCGTCATCACCAACCGCGGCATCAACTATTGGGAGTCGAAGGACCGCGCCCACCGGCACCTGCTGTTCTCCAGCAACCACGCCCTCCGGGCCCTCGACGCGCGCACGGGCAAGCCCGTCACCGCCTTCGGTGACCACGGCAGCGTCGATCTGAAGCAGGGCCTCGACCGCGATCCGAAAACCTTTGCCCTGGTCCAGTCCGCGTTCCCGGGCCGCGTCTTCGAGGACCTCCTCATCCTGGGCTCGGCCACCAACCAGGGCTACGGTTCCGCCCCGGGTGACATCCGCGCCTTTCATGCGCTGACGGGCAAGCTCGTCTGGACCTTTCGCACCATTCCCCGCGCCGGTGAGCCCGGTGCCGAGACCTGGCCCCCGGACGCCCGGAAAAACGTCGGCGGCGCCAACGTCTGGTCCGAGCTCTCGGTCGACGAGCAGCGCGGTATCCTGTTCGCCCCTACCGCGAGCGCAAAATACAATTTCTACGGCGCCGACCGTGTCGGGGCCAACCTCTACGCCGACTGTCTCCTCGCCCTCGACGCCCGCACCGGCCGGCGCCTCTGGCACTACCAGATGGTGCATCACGACATCTGGGACTACGACAACCCGACCGCCCCCAAGCTCCTCACCGTCCGGCACGGCGGCCGGAACGTCGATGTCGTGGCCCAGGTCAGCAAGCAGGGCTACGTGTGGGTGTTCGAACGCGAAACCGGCCGGCCCCTCTGGCCGATCGAGGAGCGCCCCGTTCCGGCCTCCGACATGCCCGGGGAAAAGACGTCGCCGACCCAACCGTTTCCCACGCGCCCGCCGCCGTTCGCGCGGCTCAGCTTCACGGTCGACGATCTCAGTCCCTTCCTCAGCGAGGCCGACCGGACCCGCTTCCGCACGGCCATGCTGGCCGCCCGCAACGAAGGCCCCTTCACGCCTCCGGCTCGCGGCGGCACGATCCAGATGCCGGGCAACAACGGCGGGGCCAACTGGGGCGGCGCGGCCGTCGATCCGCGGAACGGCACGCTGGTCGTCGTCTCCAAGGATCTGCCGAGCCTGCTGAAACTCGAGGAGAAGCAGTCCGCCGATCCGACGGCCGCCGCCCGCTATGAAAGCGGCTTCGGATTCATGATCGCTTCGGATGGACTCGCGGCCATCAAGCCGCCCTGGACCTCGCTCACGGTCTACGATCTCAACGCCGGCACCATCAAGTGGCAGATCCCGCTGGGCGACGTGCCCGAGCTGGCCGCGAAGGGTTTCAAGAACACCGGCACCCACCATCCCAAGGTGGGTCCGATTGTCACCGCGACCGGCCTGATCTTCACCGGCACGCGCGACAAAAAGGTCCGCGCCTTCGATCTCGAGAACGGGAAACTCCTCTGGGAGCACGAGCTCGACTCTGCGATCGAGGGCATCCCGGCGGTCTACGAAATCGCCGGGCGCCAGTACCTCGTCTATTGCGCCTCCGCCCAGGCCGGCCTCACGCCGGCGACCCAGGTTCCCATCCGCGGCGCCTACGTGGCGTTCGCGTTGCCGGCAGCTCCGCGCTGATCCGATATTCGATGGCGACGCGGCGCCCTCACCGCGTTTTGCGCGCCGCCATTTGACCCCGGGACGGGGCGGCTCCAAGATAATCCCGTGCTATCCGACGCGTTCGCCGGTCTGCAGAAACTGCTGCTCCCCGACCGCTGGCAGGCTCTCGCCCTGTCCGCGCTGCGGCAGGGGCATGACGTTGTCGTGGATGCACCGACGGGGGCGGGCAAGACGTACATCTTCGAACGCTGGGCCGAGCAGAACAGCTTTGCCCAGCGCGCGCTCTTCACCGTGCCGACCCGCGCTTTGGCCAACGACAAGTTTGCCGAATGGCGCGCCCGCGATTGGGACGTCGGCATCATGACCGGCGATCTGAGCGTGAACCCCGGGGCCCCGGTCATCGTCGCCACCCTTGAGGCGGTGCAGGGCCAGATCATGGCCGGTGCCGGCAGGCCCGATGGCCGCCGCTCCCCGCAGCGCGCGGCGGAAGCGGACGAGGCGTTTCAACTCCTCGTCATCGACGAATATCACTGGCTCGCCGATCCGCAGCGCGGCAACCATTACGAGGGCGTCCTCCTCGCGGCCCCCCGCGAGCTGCAGTTGCTGCTCCTGTCCGGCGCCGTCGCCAATCCGCAGGATGTCGCCGGCTGGCTGCGCCGGCTCGGCCGCGAGACCGAGGTCATCCAGCACCGCGAACGCCCGGTGCCGCTCGAAGAGGTGGAGGTCGACGATCTGGTGCACGGGTTGCCGCGGTGCATCGAGGGGTTCTGGGCGCGGCGGGTGGCCGGGGCCCTGCGCGAAGGATTGGGCCCGGTCCTCGTGTTTGCCCCGCATCGCGCCGACGCGGAACGGCTGGCGCGGCAGTTTGCGCGCGAGCTGCCGCTGGCCGAGCCGCTCACGCTCACGCCCGAGCAGGAGCAGCTGTGCGGCCCGGGTCTGGCCAAACTGATCCGCGCCCGCGTCGCCTTCCATCACAGCGGGCTGAGCTACGCGCAGCGCGCGGGCGTGATCGAGCCACTCGCCAAGGCCGGCCAGCTCCGGGCGGTCGTCGCCACGCTCGGCCTGAGCGCCGGCATCAATTTCTCGCTCCGCTCCGTGCTGATTACGGCGGGCAGTTTTCGCCACGCGCATCTCGAACGCGAAATCGCCCCGCACGATTTGCTCCAGATGATCGGCCGCGCCGGCCGCCGGGGCCTCGACGAATACGGCTTCGTGCTCGTCAGCAGCAGTTCGCCCCGGATGCGCCGCGCCGCGCCCCTCCGGCTGAAACGCGCCGCCGCGCTGCCGTGGGCGTTTTTCCTCCGGCAACTGCGCGCCGGCCGGGACGCCACCGAGATGGCGACGACCGAGAGCAGCCGCTTCTTCACCGACGAGACCATCCGGCTCGGGGTCGAGGCGACGGCCGGAATCGCCGCCGACGCGCTGCCCTGTGGCGAACGCACCGACACCGGTCGCGCCCGCCTCGTCCGCCGCGAGCGCCATCCGTTTCCCGCCTGCCCCCGTTGCCCGCACCGGGCCGCCTGCCTGGCGCTGTCACCCCAGCCCACGCTGCTCTGGCAATGGCAGCGCACCGGCGTGCTCGATCGCCAGCTCCGCCTGACCGTGCGCGGGGAGATTGTATCCTTCTTCCTTGGACCCGAGGGGCTCGCGCTCACCGCCGCCCTCGAGGATCGGCGCTACCCGCTCGACGACGTGTTGTTCGATGCCGCCAACCTCTTTGCCGGCGATCGCTTTTCCGGCACCAATCCGCGCGGACTCGGCCGGCTCGCGACGGCCTGCACCCGGGCGTACCGGCGGATTTCGATCACCGGCTGGCTGCACGAGGGCCTGCCGCTGCAATACGGCTCGGGCGCGAGCGAAGCCGTGCGGGCGCTCGTCGCCGAAGGCGCCCGGGCGCGCGAGGTGATGGACGAGGTCGAGACGGCGGGCCGGGGTGACATCGACCGCCTGCTCACCGAGTGGCGCAGCCTGCTCCGGCAGGCGGCCGCCGCCGGGCCGCTCATCGGCGACGGCGGGCCCATGAACGGCCGGGATCACTTCATCGCCGAACGCTGGGATAATTTTCGCGCGCTCGCCCGCTACTGGTTGCGTGAATCGAAGCGCGACACGCTCCCGAGCCTGCCGCCGCTCACGGCCGATCAGCGCCGCGTGGTCAACCACAGCGTGTTGCGCCCGGCCCGGCCGCCGGCGCCGGGACGGGCGCGCGCGATGCTGGAAACCTCAACCGCGGCGCGATAGCGATCAGCCCAGCCACCCCGAGCCATTCAAGCCGGCGCCGGCCTCGGTTCGCCGCGGTGATGGACCGCCGACGATGCTCACTTCCGCGGCAGCCAGCCGAGCACCTCTTGGCCGGCGGCCTGCATCGCGCCGGGTCCGAGAATCGCCATCACGCGCGCCTGGGATTGCCGCGCCACGTCCGCGTGGGCGATGCGCGCTTGTTCGGCGGTGAGGTTGGACTGCGCCGCGACTTCCAGGCGCTGCAGCGTGAATTCGATTTTCGCGCGCCACAGTTCCATGGCCGTGGTCGGCGGCAACCCCTGCTGCGCCACGAACGTCGAAAAAAGCCCGAATTCAGGTCCCTCACCCTTCAGCCAGGTGGCGAACAAGTCATCGCCGAGCACGGCGCGAACCTTTTCCTGGGTTTCGCACCGCGCCCGCTCGCGCTCCAGCAAGGCCGGCGGCGTCGTGTCGAACGTCAGCGCGAAGCGATCTTCGAATTCCAGCTGCACGCGGAACGCCGCGCGCCGCTGCTCCTCGGTCGCAGCGGACTCGCCGAGCAGCTTTTGCGTGAGTTGGCCGGCATTCGTCTCGCGGAACTCGAGATCCTCCAGCTCCCGCGGTGTCAGCACGGCGGCGAAGTCCAGGCGTTTCTCCCGCTCCAGGAGGGCGAGCTGCCGGAGGAAAGCGTTTAGTCCACCCGGGAACGAAGTGCCCGCGGTCGTGTAATCCATCGATGCCTTCGCCCGGATGTCGTCGTAATCGCGTTTGATCTCCGCGATGCGGACGGTCTTTTCCGCGGGAGATAGATTCTCGATCGGGCGCGGCCGGCCCGAGGGCAGCGTCGTCGGCACCGTCCGGCGGGACGCATCCGGCGGGCGCTTGGGATCCGCCACCGTCGGCGGTGTGGCCGGCGTCGTCGCGCGGCGCGGCGCGGTCCGCCACCACGCCAAACCGGCCACGAGGACGATCGCGACGGTCAGGATAATCGAGGTGGAACGTTTCATTCGCCGCATGATGGCCGGGGCCCCGGCAGCGGCGAATTCTTTTTGCGGGGCGCGGCGCCGCGGCTCTTTTCGGCGTGCGCCCCACCGCACCGTCCCGCACACCTGAGCGTCGTGAACGCCGCCCACACCCGCTCAGTCTTTCAACTCGTCGGCGCCGCGCTGTGCTGGAGCCTCGGCGGGCTGTTGATCAAGAGCATCGCGTGGTCGCCGATGGCGATCGCCGGCGGGCGCGGACTCATCGCCGCGCTGTTCCTCGTCGCGACCAACCGCGGCCTGCGTTTTCATTTCTCCGGCCCGCAGTTGCTCGGCGCCCTCTGCTACGCGGGGTGCACCATCTCGTTTTGTGCCGCCACGAAACTCACCACCGCCGCCAACGCCATCCTGCTTCAATACACGGCGCCGGTCTGGGTCGCCCTCCTCGGATCCTGGTTTCTCGGCGAACGGGCCACGCGGGCCGACTGGCTCACCATCGTCGTCGTGCTCGGCGGCATGACGCTTTTCTTCGCCGAAAATCTCGAGCTTTCCCACGTGCTCGGCAACACGATGGCAATCGTCAGCGGCCTGTGCTTCGCCGGCCTCGCGATCGCCCTGCGCCGGCAGAAGGACGGCTCGCCGGTCGAATCCATCATTCTTGGCAACGTGATCGCGTTGCTGGCCGGCCTGCCCTGGATAATCGTTTCGCCCGGACTCACGCTGTCCGGTTGGACCGCGCTCGGCCTGCTCGGGGTCGTGCAACTCGGCGTCTCGTACTGGCTCTTCGCGCGGGCCATCAAGCATGTGACCGCGCTGGAATCCCTGCTCATCCCCGTGATCGAGCCGATCCTCAACCCGGTCTGGGTGCTGATCGCGCTGCAGGAGAAACCTTCGCCGCTCGCGCTGGTCGGAGGAGGCATCGTCCTCAGCGCCGTCACGGTTCGGGCGGTCATATCCGTGCGCAACCGGCGTCCGACGCCGGGTGCGGCGCCCGCATGATTCTTCTTCGCCCCCTGTCGTTCCTGCTGGCCATGGCCGCCACCAACGTCGCCGCCCAAGCTCCCGATACCGTCGTGTTGTTGCACGGCCTGGGTCGCACCAGCGCCTCGATGGCGCGGATCGCCCACACCCTCCGGCACGAGGGTTACCAGGTCGTGAACCTCTCCTATCCGTCGCGCCGGCAGTCGATCGAAGCGCTCGCGACCGAATGGCTGCCCGCGCAACTCCGCTCCCGGGCGCTGGTCCCGGACCCGGCGCTCGCGGCGGGTAAGGCGGCTGCGCCCGATCCGTCGGAGCCGCCGGCCCCAGCCCCGGCCGGGCCGCGGCTGCATTTCGTCACGCATTCGATGGGCGGGATTCTGGTGCGGCTCTGGCTGCGGGAATGCGGTCCGCCGGCCCAGCTCGGCCGCGTCGTGATGCTCGCGCCCCCCAACGCCGGCAGCGAGCTCCCGGACCGCTTGGAGTCCTGCGTCTTCTTCCACTGGTTCACCGGCCGGAACGGACGTCGGCTTGGCACCGGGGCCGACAGCCTCCCCCGTGCGCTCGGTCCGTGGCCGGCCGCAGCGGCCGACCTCGGCATCGTCGCCGGCGATCGTCCACTGATCCCGTTGCTGGCAACATGGCTGTCCGGACCCAACGACGGCAAAGTCACCGTCGCCGCGACCCACCTCGCCGGCGAACGGGATCATCTCGTGCTCCCTTTCTCGCACACCTGGATCGGCTGGCGCCGGGAAACCATCGCCCAGGTGTCCGCCTTCCTGCGCGCCGGCCATTTCACCCGCTGACAATCGGTCCTAGTTTTTGACCGGCGGTTTCAGCTGCAGCAGCAGGTTCGCGAGCGTGATCAACGCCCCGCCGGTCAAGAGCGTCCAGGTCGCGCGTTCGTTGGCATAGTCGATGCCCGCCCAGAGCGAAAACCAGACGGGCAGAACCAGTGCCATCGCCGAGCCGAAGATCGGTTCGACGCAGTAGATCAGCCCGGCCTCGGTCGCCGTGATCTTGGGCTGCCACGCGTTCATCAATGAAAACGCCCCCACGGTGCAGAAGATCGTCAGGCCGGCCGTGAAGCCGAGCCAGGCCGGCGAGGTCCAGGGCACGAGCAGCGCCCGGGTGTCGGGCGCGGCGATGGCGGCCAGCGGCCAGAAGACCAGCGCCAGGGTGGCGAACATCACGAGCGTGATTTTCTCCGGCCGGTTGCCGGCGAACTCTTTCCGATCGAGCGTCAGGATCACGCCCATGTAAAACAGCGAGCTCAGCAGCGTCTCGCATTCGCCGCGCCCGAGGCGGAGCTCACGCCAGTCGAACCGGCCGAGGATCGCCACGCCCGCGAGCACGAGCACGCAGCACACCCACGTCAACCAGCCCGGGTTGTGTCGGACGCGCAGCGCCAGCCACACGGGGATGAGGATGGCCGAGACCTGGGTCAGAAACGCCGAGGTGCTGGCCGCGGTGAAGTGCAACCCGTCGTTTTGCAGCAGCATGCCCGCGACGGCGAAGAGCCCGATCGTCACGCCCTGCCGCAGCTCGGCCCGCGTCATCCGCCAGAAATCCCGCGGCCGCCACGCGGCCAGGATGAGGGTCGCGAGCAGGAAGCGGGGCGCCACCGTGTAGATCGTCGAAAACCAGGTGCCGGTATCCGGGAGCAGCTTGGCTTGCAGGAGCAGGATCGCCTTGACCAGCGGGAAGCTGAGGCCCCACAGAAAATTCGTGAACACCAGCATCAGCAGGGCACGCGTGCGCTCGTTGGAAACGGGATTGGGCATCAGGAGCCGCGCAGCGTGAATCGGGGCCACCCGGCCCGCGATCAAAAATCCCCGCGCCGCCAATTGCGCGACCGGTCGCGCAATTGGCCCTGGCCGACCAGCGGAGGACCGAGTCCCGGGCGACAGAATAACTGCGGCCAGAACTGTCCGCCCTATTCGTCGCCGCCGGCGGATGATCTCGCGGCGGCCTTGGCTTTTTTCCCGCCCTTCTTTCCACCCTGCCGTCGCGGCTCCTTGTGGGAGTCCGCCTCCTTTTGCATCTGCACCATATAGGCTTCGCGCACGCTCAGGTTGTCGCGCTGCCGAAACACGCTGAGGATCGGATCCTTCGTCCGGACCATCCAGGCGTCCAGGAGCGCGATCAAGCGGTCGCGCTGGGCGCGGCGGGCGGGCTGCTTGATCAGGTTGTCGAGCGCATCGGGATCGGCGGCATAGTTATAGAGCTCCTCCGGCACGCGGTGCTCGAAAAGGTCGAGCCGGGCCGCGACCTTGGGATCGGTCGTGGCCAGCGCCTGCATCCGCCGGAAGGCCACGGTGCCCCGCGTCGCAGTGGCCATGACGCGTTCGCCGTTGGACCACGGGTTGAACAGGTACGAATAGTCCTTGGTGATGATGGCGCGCATCGGATGCCGGTTGCCGCCGGAGTTCTCGTTATATTCAGCGACGACATAATCGCGGTCCGCCTGGGTCTCGCCGCGCAGGAGCGGCGCGAAGCTGCGGCCATCGAGGCCCGGAGGATGCGGCCGGCCGAAGATGTCAAGGAGGGTGGGCAGCATATCGACCGCGGAGATCAGGTGGCGATCGTCGACGGCGCCCGGCTGCGTGACGCCCGGCCAGCGGACCATCCAAGGCGTGCGCGTGCTGTGGAAATAGAGCTGGGTCTTCGCGAACGGCAGCGGCATGCCGTGGTCGGAAAGAAAGACGATGACGGTGCGCGCCGCCTCGCCCGATTCGTCGAGCGCGCGCAGGATCCCGCCCAGGCAGTCGTCGCCGCGGCGGACCGAGGAATAGTACAACGCCAGCTCCTCGCGCACCGCCGGGTCGTCGGGCAGGAAGCCGGGCACCGGGACCTCGGCCGCGGTGAAGACCCGGCTGGGCACGTTGGGATCGGGCTGGCCGCCCTCGTTGTAAAACGGCTTGTGCGGATCGGAGATGTTGAGGTTGAGGTAGAAGGGCTTCCCGGCCTTCTTCGCCGCCGCCATGCCCTGCGCGGCGGAGATGCGGTAGGACGCGACATTCTTGACGTGCGCCGGCGTGCCGTCGGGGAGCGTGTCGAGCACGACATCCCAAGCGGGATACGGCGAATAGGGCGTGGAGTGCGCCACCTTGCCGCGAATCCCGGTGTAGTAACCGGCGGCCTTCATCAGATCGGCGAGCACGGGATAGCCCGGATCCTTGATCTGGTAAAAGCCCTCGACGCGATTGTTGTGCGGATATCGGCCGGAGTACATCACGTTGCGCGAGGGCATGCAGTTGCCGACCTGGACGAAGGCGTGGTTGAACCGGAAACTCCGGGCCGCGAGGCGATCCATGTGCGGGGTCGTGTCCTGCAACTTGCAGCCATACACGCCGACGGAGTCGCAGCTCATGTCGTCGCTGGTGATGAGCAGCAGGTTCATTCGTTCGGCGGCCTGCGTCTGAAAACCGCAGAGGCCGAGCCCGATGGTGAGGAGGACGCGGAGGTTCATGATGGCGGTGCGAGATCGGACAGACGGCCTGACCGGCAACACCAGCCGGACGAGCTCGTCCTTGGGGCAGAGGGTTACGCCCGGGCGGCGGCGCTGGCAATGACTTGATCGCCGTGGTCGGGCGCCGAACCGCGCGTGAGCGCGCGCAGGCCCCCGCGGCGGATCGCGAGCGCATCTTCTTCGCGGTCCAAATCGTGCGGCGCGATCCGCGGCGCCGATTCAGCGCCCGGCTCCGGTCGCGCGTTCGAAGGCGGCGCGGGCGGCCAGATAACTCCAGCGCGCCTCGGCCAGCGAACCTTCGGCGCGGGCCAGCGCGGTCTGCGTGTCGAGCAGATCGGTGATGACGGCCGCGCCGCGTTCGTAGCGTTCGCGGACGATGCGCAGGCTTTCCTCGCTGGCGCGCACGCCCGTCTCGTTCGCCGCGATCGAGGCCCACGCGCGCTCCAACTCCGCGGCGGTGGACCAAACCTCGTCGCGTACCTGCAGCCGGCGGTTCTCAAACGCGGCCTCTTCGCGGGCGAGTTCGGCCTTCGAACGGGCGAGCCGGCGGGCGCGGCTGCCGGCATCGAAGACCGGCAGATCGATCGAGAGCCCGGCCTGCCATTCGCGCGTGTCCGGCAGCAGCGCGGTGTCGCGCCAGCCGAACGCCGCGTCGGCCCGGATCCGCGGCGAACGGGCGGCGCGGGCCGCGGTCACGGTGGCGCGGGCGGCCTCCGTGCGTTTCTCGCTGGCAGCTATTTCCGGGCGTTGGGCCAGCGCGCGATCGACGGCGGCTTCGAGTTCGGGGCGGGCGGGCGGGGGCGCGGCCGTCGATACGGCGGCGATCACAAGCGGCGTCTCCGCGGCGCGCCCCATCGCGGTGTTGAGCCGGCCGGTCGCGATGCGGACGCGGCTCTCCGCGGTGATGAGCTGAAGGCGCGCGGCGGCGACCTCGGCCTCCGTGCGCAACACGTCGGCCTGGGGCACGGCGCCGGATTTCTGGCGGACGTCGGCGAGGTTCCGGTGCGCCTCGGTGCGGGCGAGATTCTTCGCGGCCACCGCCTGCAGATCGCGCGCGGCGGCCAGGGTGTAGAACGCCGCGTGGACATTGAGCCGCACGTCGGCCCGCGTGGCGGTGGCGTCGGCCTCGGCCCCGGCCCGGCGGGCCTTCGCGGCATCGACCCCGGCCCGGCGTTCGCCGAAATCGTAGAGCGTCACGCGCGACACGAGCCCGCCGTTCCAGTCGTCGAGCGGGCCGATGATGTCGGGAATGCTGCGGCCGGGGATGGAGAGGCCGGCGGGCAGAAACGCGCGGCGCTGCCAGCGATGGAAACCGGCATTGAGATCGAGCTGCGGATAAAACGGCGCCTCCGCCTCGCCCACCGCCTCGCCCGCGGCGGCGACGCCCGCCTGGGCCGCGGCCAGGGCCGGGTGTTTTTCACCGGCCAGCCGCAGGCAGTCCTCGAGCGCGAGCCCGTGCGGCGGACTCTGGGTGGGTGTCGCCACCGGCTGCGCGGCAAGGTGAAGCGTGAACGCGAGAGCGATGGCGGCGGCGAGGTGTGTTTTCATGGCGAATTCTCGTTTGTCATTCTGAGCGCAGCGAAGAATCCAATTTGACAATGGTCGCGGGCAGCGGAGACGAGCCTCCGGCTGGATTCTTCGCTGCGCTGCCAATGAACTCCCGTGTTTGTCACTCTGACCCGGAGCGGGAGCGGAGGGGAAGAATCCAGCAGGATCCTCGCATGCGGCCGTCGTGTTGGATCCTTCGCTGCGCTCAGGATGACAGACAAAAATGAGTTCATATAGGGTGCCACCCAACGGCTCGGCGTTGGTTTTTGGTCTCAGAATGACATACAAGGGAATGGGGCGGAATAATGACAACGGGACGATCACGTGATTGTTTTGTGGAAGCGCATCACGGCGAAGCTCATGACGGCGAGGCCGAGCGCGACCAGGGCGGCGAGTTGCGGCCAGAGCACGTCGAGGCCGATGCCCTTGAGGAAGACGCCGCGGATGATGATCAGGAAATACCGCAGCGGATCGAGCAGGCTGAGCCACTGGATGACCGTGGGCATGTTCGCGATCGGGAAAATAAAACCGGAAAACAGCATCGCCGGGAAAAAGAAGAAGAACGTCGTCATCATCGCCTGTTGCTGGGTCGCGCTCACGGTCGAGATGAACAACCCGATGCCGAGCGTGCTGAGCAGGAAGCAGGCGGTGCCGAGCAGCAGCAGCGGAAAACTGCCGCGCAGCGGAATCTCGAACCAGTACAGGCCGACGATCGACACCATGCAGACGTTGAGAAAACCGATCGCGGCGAACGGCGCGCATTTGCCGAGGATGAACTCGATCGGCTTGATGGGCGTGACCATGATCTGCTCGATCGTGCCGGCCTCCTTCTCGCGCACGATCGACATGCTGGTGAGCATCAGGCTGACGAGCATCACCAGCATCGCGATGATGCCCGGCACATAGAAGTTGCGGCTCTCGAGGTCGGCGTTGAACCAGGCGCGGGCCTGGAGATCGACGTGACCCAGCGGCACGGTCCGCCCCGCCTGGCGCAGCATCCGGTCGAGGAGAAACTGGTTGTTGGCGGTGGCGGCGATCATCGTGCCGTAGTTCACGACGAAGCGGGCGGTGTTGGAATCGGAGCCGTCCACGATCAGCTGCACCGCCGTGGTGCGGCCGCCGCGGAGATGGGATTCGTAGCCGGCGTTGATCTGCAGGATGGCCGAGGCCTCGGCCGCATCGATGAGCGCGCGCGCCACGTTTTCATCCGGGGTGAATGCGATCGCGTCGAAGTACGACGAGCCGGTGAAGCGCGCGACCAGCGCCCGGCTGGCCGGCGTCTGATCATGATCGATCACGGCGAGCCGGACGTGCCGGACGTCGAGGGTGACGGCATAGCCGAAGATCAGCGTCTGGATCACCGGCAGGCCGAGGATGACCATCCGCATCCGTGGATCGCGGAAGACGGAGCGGAACTCCTTGCGGAGCATGGTGAGGATGCGTTCCCACATAGTCAGCCGATTGGCGGGGTGGCGGTTGCCATCGAAGAGTAAATCGGACGGGTCGAAGGCGTGCGGATGGGCCGGGCCGCCAATCGGCTGACTATAAAGCCGGCACCAGGTGCCGGCGGTACTAAGCCGTAACGATTCAGCCCCAACCGCAAAACGGGTTTTGCTCCTGACGGGAAGAAACGTCGGGCATTGTAGCCCTGCGCGTGAGCGCAGGGACCTCCCGCACTCCCGCCGCTCACGCGGCGGGCTACAACGAAGCTGTTTCTTGAGAGTCGAGATGTAGGGGCGGCGCTTGCCGACGCCCGTTTCCACTGTCCAAAAGGTGAGGTGCGCTCAGGGCTCCGCCCCAGGCGGAGCATAAGCCGCCGGTCGGAGACGAGCATTCGCAGGCACTGCGGGTGGGCGTAAGTCGAGTAAAGGTTCATGGCGCGACGGACGGGCGGCTCAGCCGAGCCTCTTGCGGGTCTTGCGGATCGCGAGGGCGAGGACGATGACCGAGAACACGATGAGGAAAAGCGCGTCGCGCCAGAGGGTCTCGAGACCCACGCCGCGCAGGAAGATGCCCTTGACGAACGACACGAAGTAGCGCGCCGGCACGATGTGGGTGATGCCGCGGACGACCGGCGGCATGTTGGCGATCGCGAACGCGAAGCCCGAGAGCAGGAACGCCGGCAGGAAGGTCGAGACCATCGCCAGCTGGCTGGCGAGCAACTGCTGCCGGGCGAGCGCGCTGATCAGAATGCCCTGCGCGAGCGTCGCCACAACGAAGAGGGCGCCGACGCCGAAGAGCAGCGGCACGCTGCCGCGCAAAGGCACCTCGAAAAGGTACACCGCCATGAGGACGGCGATGACCATGTCGACCATGCCGACGATGAAGTAGGGCAAAAGTTTGCCCAAGACGATTTCGGCGGGCCGCACCGGCGTCGAGATGAGCTGCTCCATCGTGCCGCGTTCCCATTCGCGGGCGAGCGTGAGCGAGGTCAGCAGCGCGGCGATCAGGCCCATGATCACGGCCATGATGCCGGGCACGATGAAATTGCGGCTCTCGAGATCGGGGTTGAACCAGACCCGCGTCCGCAGATCGAGCGCCGGGGCCGGAGTCGTGCCGGCGAGGCGGCGGATCTGCTCGAGGGCGAGCTGCTGGTTGAAGCCCGTGGCGATCGCCTGCGTGTAGCCGAGCACGATCGCGGCGGTGTTGGAGTCGGCGCCGTCGACGATCGCCTGCACCGGGGCGGCCTGGCCGGCGGCGAGTTGCGCGGCGAAATTCGGCGGGAGCACGAGGGCGAGCATCGCGTCGCGGGTGTCGAGGGCGCGCTCGACTTCCGCGTAGTTGGCGACCGTGCCCCGGAAGTCGAAATACCGCGTCGCCCGGAAGCGGGCCACGAACTCCCGGCTGGCCGGCGAACCGCCCTCGTCCAGCACGACAAACGCCACGCGATCGACATCGAGCGTGAGCGCGTAGCCGAACATCAGCAGCATCAGCATCGGAATGCCGACGGCGAGCGCGAGGCTGCGCGGATCGCGGCGGATGTGGATGGCCTCCTTGCGGGCGATGGCCCAGAAGCGGCGCAGGTTCATCGGCGGAGGTTTTCGCGACGCGAAAACCTAAGGCTCTGTTTTTGCGGGGCAAAAACCATCGCCGGTAGGCAGGCTCCTGACCCTCGCGGCTTTGGCCTCATCGGCGGACCTCCGGTTGGGAGCCGGCCGCGCGATCGCGGGCCTCGATCAGCGAGACAAACACGTCCTCGAGCGTCGGCACGATTCGCTCGATCCGGACGAGCGCGAGCTGCGCCGTGTTGAGCGCGGCGCGGATCGCCGCCTCCGCGGCCACCGCGTCGGACGCAACGGCGTGGAGGCCCTTGCCGAAGAGCGCGACTTCCTTCACCGCCGGGAGGCGCTCGATCACACTCATGGCGTCGTTGGGCCGGGCGCATTCGATCTCGAGCACGGCCTCGGTCATGTGGCGGGTCTTCAATTCGCGCGGCGCGCCGAGGGCGATGAGTTCCCCGCGATAGATGATGCCAAGCCGGTCGCAGTACTCCGATTCCTCCATGTAGTGCGTGGTCACGAACACGGTGACGCCGCGACCGGCGAGATCGTAGATCAGATCCCAGAACTGGCGGCGGCTGTTCGGATCCACCCCGGAGGTCGGTTCGTCGAGAAACAGGATCGGCGGCTCGTGCAACACGGCGCAGCCGAGCGCGAGGCGTTGCTTCCAGCCGCCGGAGAGCACACTCGTGCGCGAATGGCGGTGCGCGGTGAGTCCGGCCATCTCCAGCACCCACGCCTTGCGCTCCGGCTTCTTCGCCTTCGGCAGCCGGTAGATGCCGCTGTAAAAATCGATGTTCTCCTCGACGGTGAGCTCGTCGTAGAGGGAAAATTTCTGGCTCATGTAGCCGATGCGCGTCTTGATCTGCTCGGCCTCGCGCCCGAGGTCGAAGCCCGCGACGCGACCGGTGCCGGAAGTTGGGGTGAGGAGTCCGCAGAGCATGCGGATGGTGGTGGACTTGCCCGCGCCGTTGGGGCCGAGGAAGCCGAAGATCTCGCCCCGCCGCACCGCGAACGAGATGCCCGCCACGGCCTTGAACGCGCCGAAGTGCTTCTCGAGGTTCTGCACCTCGACGATCATCTCGGCGGACGGGGCGGGTTCGGCACGCATCGGGGAAGGATTTCGGGTAACCTATTGGGTTACCCGATTCGGCGGATATTTCATGGAGACGCGGCGCCCTCGCCGCGTTGCGCCCGACCACCGCGGCGGGGGCGCCGCGGCTCCAATATACAGGGCGTGGAAGAGGTTCATCTTGACGGTGAAATATCCGCGGTAGGCGGGGCGGCGGCGGTGGTTTGCGGGGCGATGACGGAGACGAAGACGTCCTCGAGGGAGGGCTCGATCGGGCGGAGCGAGAGCAGCTCAAAGCCCGCGTCGGCCACGAGCTGGCGGGCGTGGGTCTCGGCGGCGGCGGCGTGGCGCGTGGCGACGTGCACGCGGTCGCCGAAGAGGCCGACGGTCGCGTCGGCAAGTTTTTCGCGCAGCAGCAGCGCGGTGCGACGCGGCGCCGAGGTGCGGATTTCGAGCAGCGCGCCGGGCATGAGTTGCTTCACCTCGTCGGGCGTGCCCAGACCGAGCAGCCGGCCCTGGTGGAGGAGCGCGAGGCGGTTGCAGCGCTCGGCCTCGTCGAGGTAGGCGGTGGAGACGAAGATCGTCACGCCCTCGCGCACGAGCTGGTAGAGGATGCGCCAGAAATCGCGGCGGGACACGGGATCGACGCCATTGGTCGGTTCGTCGAGGAACAACACGCGCGGCGTGTGGATGAGCGCGCAGGCGAGGCCGAGTTTTTGTTTCATGCCGCCGGAGAGATTCCCGGCCAGCCGGTGCTGGAACGGCGTGAGGTGGCTGAAACCGAGCAGCCGCTCGGTCCGGGCGGCGCGGTCCCGCGACGGCACGCCGTAGATGTCGGCATAGAAATCGATGTTCTCGATCACGCTGAGATCGGGGTAGAGCCCGAAGCGCTGGCTCATGTAGCCGATGTGCGCCTTCAGGCCCTCGGGATCTTTCACGACGTCGCACCCGGCCACTTCGGCCTGACCGCTCGTGGGCGGCAGGATGCCCGTGAGCATGCGCATGGTGGTGGACTTGCCCGCGCCATCGGGTCCGACCAGGCCGAAGATTTCGCCCTCGGCGACGTCGAGCGCGAGGGCCTCGACGGCGACGACCGCGCCAAAGGTGCGGCGGAGGGCGGTGGTGCGGATGGCGGACATCGGAGAGGGAAAGAGAGGGAGGGTGAGAGGGGGGGTGGAAAGGGACGAGGAGGGGAGAGAGAAAAAGTGGGGTGAAGGGGGAAGAGCTGGCCGTCGCGGGCGGCTTCAGGGCCGAGACATGCGGCCGGTCGTGCGCTCGTTCGTCATCACTGTCACCCTCCCTTTCACTTTCACGGCCGAACGATCACGTCGGCGGGCATGCCGGATTTCAGTTCGTCGTTGGGGTTGGCGAGGTCGACCTTGATGCGGAAAACGAGTTTAACCCGTTCCTTGGTCGTCTGGACCGTCTTCGGCGTGAATTCCGCCTCGGAGGCGATGAACCCGATGATGCCTTCGTAGGCCTTGCCAGGATACGTGTCGATGCGCACGGCGACCTTCTGGCCGTGCTGGATCCGGCCGAGATCGGTCTGGTTGACGTAGGCGCGCACCCACATGTGCGCGGTGTCGGCCACGGTGGCGACCGGCGTACCGGCGGAGACGAACTCGCCCGGTTCGATGTGGTGCGAGAGCACGACGCCGGCGAGGGGCGAGGAGAGCCGCGTGTTGTCGAGCCGGGCCTGCGCCAGGGCGACGGCGGCGGTGGCCTGCTCCACGCGGGCCCGGGCCTGCTGGATCGTCTCCGGGCGCGGGCCGGCCTGGATCAGTTTGGCGCGCTCGGCGGCCTCGGCGGCGCGGGCATTCGCGACCTTGAGCTGGGCCTGCGTGGCCTCGAACTCGCGCGTCGAGATCGCGTTCTTGGCGAGCAGTTCCTGCTGGCGGGTGAAGTCGAGCCGCGTGCGTTCGCGCTCGGCCTCGGCGCTGCGGACGACGGCCTCGGCGGCGGCGATCTCCTGCGGGCGCGCGCCGGCCTCGAGTTCGGCCAGCATCGCCTGCATGGCGGCGAGCTCGGCCCGGCGCAGGGCGAATTCCTGGGTCGGCTCGGCGTCGTCGAGCCGCGCAACGAGCTGGCCGGCGGTGACGCGCTGACCCTCGACGACCGGGCGGGCGGAGACGCGGCCCGGGACCTTGAATGCCAGTTGCGCGTCGGTGACCTCGATGTTGCCGGAGAGGATGAGTTCACCGGGGTGCTCGCCCTTTTTCTGGCGCGCGCAGGCGCCGAGCAGCAGGGCGGCACCGAGCACGAGGGCGGCGGCGAGCAGGGTGAAGGCGGCGCGACGGGCGGCGCGGTCAGGCGGCGGAATTTTTTTCATAGTCTTTGCGGCCGGCGGGCGTGAGCAATCCGGCGAAGAACAGGTCAAGGGCTTTTTCGAGTGTCTGGCGGGGGGTGAGTTGCGTGCGATCGAGGGTCGCGGGCTGGACCAGGCCGCGGATCGCCTGCAGCCAGAACTCCGCGGCGAACGCCGGATCGAGGTCGGGCCGGACCTTGCCCTCGGCGATACCCTCACGAATCAGGCGGCCGAATACGAACGGGATGTTCTGCTGCCGGAGATCCTCGATCTGCTGGTAGAGGTGGGGCGCGAAGCGCTGGAGGTCGCGCAGCATCGTCGGGCTGGCCCGCGCGAGCGTCGAGCCGGCCACCTCGACGACCCGGCGGATTCGTTGCGTGTAGGTGAGCTTCGGATCGGTCAGGGCGGCCTCCATCCGCGTCCGGAGCGAACGGCCGATCACGTCGATGATTCGCTCGATGATCGCATCTTTGCCGGCGAAGTGCACGTAGAGCGTCTTCTTGCTGATGCCCAGCTCGTGGGCGAGGTCGTCCATGGTCAGCGCGTTGTAGCCGTAGCTGAACAAATGCGCGTGCGCCGCCTGGAGGATGCGGGCGGCGAGCGGCGCCTCCTGGTTGAAAAACGATTCTTGCGCGTCGGGCATCGGGTAACCTGAGGAAACCAATAAAGTATTGTAAGTTTCCAAAGGGCAAGCCGGCTTTCGTTCCGGCCGCGCGTGACCCGGTCGGCCGGCCGAGGTTTGTGGGGCGAAAGACCGCCCGCTTCGACCCACCTGCGATTCCGCGTCACTTGACGCACCGGCCTTGCGTCCTATTAGTGTCCAGCCGAGTCATGCCGCTCCGAACTTCGACCCTGCGCCGCGTTGTCCTCGCCGCCATCGCCTTTGCGGCGGGCGGGCGGGCGTGGGCGCAGCTGGCGCCGAGTTCCCCGTTCCTGCCCGCGCCGGCAAAGGGGCCCGCCGGGCCGACCGCCGGGGCGCCCCTGGAGTATCGGGGCTACATCGAGACGCCGGAGGGCATGCAGTTTCGCCTCTACGATCCGGCCCGGAAAGCGGGCGAATGGATCAAGCTCAACGAGCGCAACCAGACGCTCGATGCCACGGCCAAGCAGTACGACAGCGGCAACAACACGCTCACGGTCGAGTATCAGGGCCGCACGCTGACGCTGGCCGGGCGGGAGCCGAAGATTGTTTCCTCCGGCAGTGCCCCGGCGATGCCGCCCCCGATGCCGGTGGCGGCGCCGATGCCGGCGGCGGTCACCCAGAGCGTCGTCGTGAATCCGACGCCCGCCCAGGAGCAGCAGCGGCTTGAGGCGGTCGCGGCCGAGGTGGCGCGGCGCCGGGCGCTGCGCGAACAGGCGACGCAGCAAATCAATCAAGGCGGTCCGCCGCCCGGAGTGGTGCCGCAGCAGGCGCCGCGCAGTTTCATGCTGCCAGGGCCGCCGCCGCGCGGCTCACCGTCGGGTCCGTCGGGCCAGAATCAGCCGGGGACCCAGCGGACGCGTTGACCGGGCGGGCGGCTCCCGCTGTTTTGGCCGATGGGTTTGTCGTCCCGCCTTGAGGCGGAGGGAGAACACGCCGTGAACGGCTGAAGCCGGAACTACGAACCGGGCGGGCGGGCACGTCCTCGTGCCCGCATTCGAAACCCAGTCGTGCGTGCCAGACATGCGG
>JBIJCX010000118.1:0-22361 GCA_044344465.1 Opitutaceae bacterium | reverse complement strand
CACCGTGCGCCCCTGCGAGTCAGTCAGCCGTCCGTCATCGAGAACTTGCAACAAGACGTTAAACACGTCGGGATGCGCTTTCTCGATTTCATCGAAAAGGATCACGGCATATGGCTTGCGCCGGACAGCCTCGGTCAGCTGCCCGCCCTCGTCGTAGCCGACATATCCGGGCGGGGCACCTATCAACCGTGCTGTGGCGTATTTCTCCATGTACTCGGACATATCGATCCGCACCATCGCGGCCTCCGTGTCGAACAGCGTCTCGGCCAGGGTCTTCGCGAGCTCGGTCTTGCCGACTCCCGTCGGGCCCAGAAATAGAAAACTGCCCACGGGACGCCGCGGATCCTTGATGCCGCTGCGCGCGCGCAGAATGGCCTCGGTCACGAGCGTGACCGCCTCGTCCTGGCCGATGACCCGCTGGTGCAGCACGTCCTCGAGCCGGAGCAGTTTTTCCTTTTCACCCTCGACGAGCCGGGTCACCGGCACGCCGCTCCATTTCGAGACGACCTCCGCGATTTCCTCGGCCGAGACTTCCTCCTTGAACAACTTGGTCTGCTCCTGCCCCTTCCGCTCGAGCCGCTTCAATTCCTCCTCGAGCTGCGGAATCTTCCCGTGGCGCAGCTCGGCGACCTTGTTCAGGTCGTAGGCCCGCTCGGCTTTTTCCATCTCGAGCCGCAAGGCCTCGATCTCCTCGCGCAGCTTGCGGGTCTTGCCGATGGCCGCCTTCTCCTTTTCCCAGGTGAGCTTGAGGGCCTTGGCCTGGCTGCGGGCCTCGGCGAGTTCTTTGCGCAGCACGTCGAGCCGGCGCGCGCTGGCGTCGTCCTTTTCCTTCGCCAGGGCGGTCTCCTCGATCTCGAGCCGGAGCACGCGGCGCGTGAGCTCGTCGAGCTCCTGCGGCATCGAGTCCATTTCCGTGCGGATCATGGCGCACGCCTCGTCCATCAGATCGATGGCCTTGTCGGGCAGGAAGCGATCCGTGATGTAGCGGTTCGAGAGGGTGACGGCGCTGACGAGCGCGTTGTCCTGGATGCGCACGCCGTGGTGCAGCTCGAAGCGCTCCTTGATGCCGCGCAAAATGGAGAGGGCATCCTCGACGCCGGGCTGGTCGACGACCACCGGCTGGAAGCGCCGCTCGAGCGCGGCGTCCTTCTCGATGTGCTTGCGATATTCGTCGAGCGTGGTGGCGCCGATGCAGTGCAACTCGCCGCGCGCGAGCATGGGTTTCAACAGGTTGCCGGCGTCCATCGCGCCCTCGGTCTTGCCGGCGCCGACGATCACATGCAGCTCGTCGATGAAGAGGATGATCCGGCCGGCGCTTTGCTTGATCTCGGCGAGCACGGCCTTGAGCCGCTCCTCGAACTCGCCGCGGTACTTCGCGCCGGCCACCAGCGCGCCCATGTCGAGGGAAAAGATGGTCTTGTCCTTCAGGCCCTCGGGCACATCGCCGCGCAGGATGCGTTGGGCGAGGCCCTCGACGATCGCGGTCTTGCCGACGCCGGGGTCGCCGATGAGCACGGGGTTGTTCTTTGTCTTGCGCGAGAGGATCCGGATCGTGCGGCGAATCTCCTCATCGCGGCCGATGACGGGATCCATCTTTCCCTTGCGCGCCAGCCCGACGAGATCGATGCCGTATTTCTCGAGCGCGGCGTAGGTCGTCTCGGGATTGTCGGTCGTCACGCGCTGCGAGCCGCGGACCTCCTTGAGCGCACCGAGGATTTTTGTCCGATCGAGGCCGAAGCTCTTGAAGAGTTTTTTCAACGCGTCCGGCTTCGCGACATCGATGAGCCCGAGGAGCAGGTGCTCGACGGAGACGAAATCGTCCTTGAGCGGCTTCGCCTCCTCCTCGGCGCGCGTGAGCACCTCGTTCACCGCCTGGGTGACATAGACCTTCGAGGTGTCGACGCTGCCGCTGACCTTGGGCAGCCGCTCGAGTTCGCGCTCGACCGCGAGTTGCACGGCGCTGGGCGTGATGCTGAGCCGGTCGAGCAGTCCGGGCACGATGCCGTTTTCCTGGGCCAGGAGGGCCGAGAGCAGGTGCCAGGTGTCCACCTCGTTGTGGGAGAGACGCCGGGCGATGTTCTGCGCATCGGTGACGGCCTGACGCGACATCTGGGTGAGTTTGGCAAAATCCATGGGCCCCACCTTCGCATACATCGGGCCAACGCTCAATTCCCGCGGGGCCGGGGAACGAGGGGTGTAGACCCCAACTGGGGCGGGACACAGTGCGCCGGTCGGGCCCCCGCGGGCGGGTCATTTTGGCAGGCAAAACCAGCCGGTGGTTTTGCTACCGGTTGATCTCGTAGACCTCGGTGAGGCAGATGCCGGGCTGGGCCGGCTGGTCGAGACTGGGATCCTCGCTCCGCAGCTCGAACGGCCGCACGATGACGGTGTAGCTGCCCGGGGGCAGATCGACCATCACGCACGGCTCCCGGCGGTTCGTCGGCGCGAAGCCGGTGGCGGAGATCTGTCGCTCGCCGTACTCGCGGACAAATGGCTGAAAATCATCCTGGATGCCCGCGAGCCTCCGCGCACCCGAGCTCCAGTCGTCGTTTTGCACGAGGAGCTGGCCCGCCGCGTCATAGAGATCGAGTTGCGGATCCTCCATCACGTCCGCGAGGCTGAAGGGCGCCCGGGAGAGAGTCGGCCCGAGGACGCGGATGAGAATCCGTTTCGTCGCCCCTGCGGCGCCCTGGACGACGAAGCCTCCGACCATTTCCCGGCCCTGCCGGCCCGCGTGGCCCCGGGTCGAGAGATTGACGATCCGGTTGCCCGTGCGATCGACGTCGTAGGCTTCAACCAGGCCGAAGCCGGTCGCGCCGTTGACGCCCTCGACGATGGCGGTGTAGGCGCCGGGTTCGAGTGTGAGCAGCAACGCGGCATCCGCGCTGCCGGGGGCAAAGGCGAACGCCCCGGTTCCTGCCGCCGCGATCGCGATGTCGCCGGCGCCCGGCTGGCTCCCCCAGTTGTCGTTGGCCGCGATCTGGGTCGGGCCGGAAAAAATCCGCAGCACCGGATCGGCCAGCGCGTTGCCCACGCCGAACGCCGCGAGGCCGGGGCCGGCGGCGCGCAGGAGCACCTTTTTCCGCAGGGCACCGTCGACGACGAAGCCGCCGATGAGCACCTGGCTGCCCGTGCCCACGAAGGCGCGCGTGGCGACATTGATGAGCGGGCCGGGATTCGGCGCCGCCTGCGTCTGCAGCCGGTAGGTCGTGGCCTGGAAGGCATTCTCCTCGACCGTGGACGCGTTGTCGGATTCGCCGGGCAGGCCGCGCGCGATGCCGATCGGCGCGTTGACCGGCGGCGGCACGAACACCTTGGGATTCGAAAAATAGCTCAGCTCCGTGCCCGGCGGATACGCCATGATGTCGTAGTATTGGCGGCCGTCCGCGCCAAAGAACCGAAAGCCGTAACTGTACGGATACGCGCCGGGACCGGTGAGCGCGTTGGGCCGGTCGTGCGCGCAGCCGAGGACGTGGCCCAGCTCGTGCGGCACGACATTGGTGCCGGCGATATTGGAATACTGGATGACGGAAAAGGCGTACAGCGGGTTGAGGATATCGCCGGGGGTGTTGAGCAGAAAGCTCAGCCCGCTGCTGAAAGAATCGGCCCGGCTCAACGCCAGGCACACGATGTCGGCCCCTAACCGGTCGCGGAGGGCATGGATTTCGTCCATCTTCCCATCGGTCGAACTCTGCAAAGCCGTCAGCGCCTCGTCCTGCACCTGGTTCGAGGTGCTGGCCCGCTCGTCGTACTGGGTCTCGGCAATGCCCACGAGCTTGACCCGCGCGGTGATCAGGCTGGCGGCGAAGATGGTGTTGACCTTGGCGATCGCGGCGTCGAATGCGCTCTGCAGCGCCGCGGTGCGCGGAGCGCCGGTGAGCGTCGAGAGCACCGACTGCGAATAGACCAACAGCACATGCATCTCGGCGCGTTGCGGGTTTTCCGCCGCCGCGGTGAAGGGAGCCAGGGGAACCGCGCCGGT
The DNA here is from genome assembly GCA_044344465.1 of Opitutaceae bacterium. Lineage (GTDB taxonomy): Bacteria > Verrucomicrobiota > Verrucomicrobiia > Opitutales > Opitutaceae > ER46. The sequence continues at coordinate 18,379 of JBIJCX010000118.1, read as the reverse complement.
TGATCCCGAACCGGCGACCCGGGAGCGGCGGGCGGCCGCCTCCGCGAGCACGACGCCATCCGCCAGCGGACGCCGGGGCCCGCCGCACGGAGGAACGAGTGCGGGATCGATTTGATAATACTGGGAGAACTCCTCGGTCGCCGCGCGGAGGGCGAAGTGGCCAAGCTCCGAATCCTCGATCGAACCGTGCAGAAATCCCTCGTTGAACGCGAACACCGCGCGGCTCTGCGGCCGGCCGGCGATGCCACCGGTGCTGGTAAAGCGATCCGCGCCCAGCATCTCGCTGGTGTCGATCACGATGATGACCGCCCCGCCACCGGGCAGCGGCAGCTCGAACCGACCGGCACCGGGTTTCTGCCAGAAGGGCGACTGCTTGCCCGCGATGAGGGCCGCGTTGAGACGTACATAATGGATCGCCCGCGTGGGGGCCGGGAGAGCGGCATTCAATGCCGCGACGTCCGGCGGTTCGGCAAAGGCAAACAGGGCCCCGCCGGTCGGTTCGACCAGCAAGCGCTCCGGGGCGCCGGCATCTGGTTCGCTCCCCGGGATGGCGGCCCCCGGTGAAGCGATCGTCTCCGGGCGGGACGGCGCCGGAAGTCCGACCACACCAGCATCCTGCCAGGGCCACACGGAAAAGACGCCCGCGGCCAGCACAAGGGCGGCGAGAACAACCGGCAAGCGAACGTGTTTAGGGAAATGCACCATGCGCAGAGTCAGAGTGGGAGCAAAGACAGCTACCCCGCAAATGCGGTTCGAACAATCTGGAAGTTATCGTGCGGAGCCAAAACCGTCAAATTCCCGGGTAACCCATTGGGTACCCGATGCTGGATTCTCCGGCGGCAATCGGGGAAAGCTGAACCGGGAATGCCCGGCGAAAAGCGGCGCGCGCGGGGCAGATGCTTACGAAAAAAACGGTTCCGCAGATCCTTTGACGTGCGGTAAAAAAATGCTCAACTTGGATTTCCATGCAATCGGTCAAGGTGCCGGCGCTCGAGCTTTTCCTCCACGAGATGATCCCACTCGCGAAAGCGATGGGGGTTGGCGTGGAGGTGAGCGACGCGCGTGCGCTCGTGCTGTGCGCGCCGAAGGAGCAGAACAAGAACTCGCTGAACACCGCGTTTGGCGGCAGCCTGGTGTCACTCGCCACGCTCGCCGGTTACGGCGTCGTGTGGGAGCTGATGAAGAATGAAAAGGGTGCGGACAAGGCCGAGTGGCGCATCGTGGTGAAGGAAAGCCGCGCCGCGTACCGCCGGCCGGTCATTGGCGATTTGCGGGCGATTTGCGAGCGCCCGGCGCAGGCGGCCATCGCGGAGTTCAAGGAGGCGCTCGCCCGCTACGGCAAGGCGAAGCTCAAGCTCAAGGCCTCGATTGTGGAAAACGGAACCGTCGCCGTCGACGTGACCGCCGCTTTCGTGGTATCGCGATAGTTTTTCGCGGCGCGAAAGACTAAATCCCAAGGTTTTCGCGCCGCGAAAACCTAGATGTGCTTCGAGTCGGCCTCGTCCTTCTTCACGTAGCCGGTTTCCTGGCGGGCGTGGTTGACGGCGTTCTTCTTCAGGTAGGCCTGGTAAACGTCGTCGGCCGTCATGCCGAGGGTCTGCGCAAGCGACACGAGGAAGTGGAAGAGATCGACGACCTCAACCTTCGCGTTCTGTTCGTCGAACTTCTGATACTTTGCCCACCACTTCCACGGCACGCTGTCGATCAACTCGGCGGTCTCCTGCTGCAGCGCGCGGGTGTAGTTGAGAATCCATTTCGCCTTCTCCTCGTCGGTCGGCGGCGGGAGATTGACGCCAATCCGCCGGTTCAAGCCGTCCTGCATCTGAAAAATCTCCTCGAGTTTGTCCATGGGCGGGAAACTGGCCCGGCAAACCTCCGCGTGGCAAGTGGGTTTTCCGCCGCCTGAGTTTACAGTTGCCCGCGGCGACAACCGCGGCGAAGGTTTGGCCTTCATGCACCCGTTGAGCGCTTCCGCGCTCCGGTTGCCTCAACCACCATGGCCGCTCCCCCTGCGGTGAGCGCCCTTCACAAAACCAACACACACACATGTCAGATCCAGATAAGTCCGGCGCTCCGACCCCGGAATCCGCCGACTTGCCGGCCCCCGTGCCAGCACCAGCGGCTACGACCGGCGCTGCGCCGAGTCCGGCTCCCGCCAGCCCCGCGCCGTCGTTCGGCTCGTTCGGTTCCGCCCGCGGTTCCGGCCTCCTCCGAGGCAAACGGCCCGCCATCGCCGCCCCCGCCACCGGCCCCGCGCCGGCCAGCGGCTACAAGCCAACCAGCCTCGAGGTCATCACCCCCGAGAGCGAGTACAAGAACCCGTTCACCGGTGAGACCACGGTGCGCGCGACCCCCGTCAACGAGCCTGCGCCGCCGGCCGCTTCCCCTGAGGTCGCCCCGACGCCGGTAAGCGCCGTCCCGACGCCCGTGAGCGCCACCCCCGCGGAAATTGCGCCAGCCCCGGCCGCCGCGGCTCCCGTCATGACCCCTCCGCCGCCCGCGGCGCCGCCCGAGATCACGGCGAAACCGGAGCTGAATATCCTCCCGCCGGAACCCGCGAAGCGCCCGGCCGTCAGCTGGGAGTCCCATTCCACGCCGGTCACACCGCCAGCCGGTGAGTCGCCAGCGCGACGCGACGAGCGACCAAACTTTCAAACCGCGCGCGAGCGCCGCGACCCGCGGCCGTTCGAATCCCGCGAAACGCGCGAGCCACGTCGCGACGAGCGCAAGTTTGAGCCGCGTGAGCCGCGCCGCGACGAACAGCCGTTCGAACCGCGCACGCAACAGCCGTATCGGGAACGCGCGCCCGAGGTCGAAGCGCCAAAGAAATCCGGCGGCTTCATGGGTTGGCTGAAAGGTCTTTTCGGCGGCAAGAAAACCGAAGAACCCCCCGCGGGTGGAGCCCCCGCCGGGGGCGAAAACCGCCGCGACACCGGCGACGAGGGCTACCGCCGGAATCGCGGTGGCCGCGGGCGCGGCGGCCAGGGCGGTTATCGCGACGAGAATCGCGGTCCGCGGCCGGAAGGCGGTCCCAGGCCTGAGGGCGGTCAGCCGCAGCACGGTGGCGAATACCCCGGCGATCGCGGGGATGGTCATCGGCGCCGGCGCCGGCGCGGGGGTCGCGGCCGTTTCCGCGGCGATGAGGGCGAAGGCGGCGGTGGTGGCGGCGGCGGGCGCGATCATCGCGGCCCGCGGCCCGAAGGCCAGCAGGGTGGCGGCGCGATCTGAAGAGACCACGGACCAGGGACAACCGACCAAGGGACCGTAGCTCCCTTGGTCGTTTTCTTTTGGTCTTTTGGTCCCTTGGTCCCTACTGCCCGAATGGCCGATCTCATCGTCAACGGCGGCAAACCGCTCTCCGGCACGATCACGCCCTCCGGCAACAAGAATTCCATCCTGCCCATCCTGTGTGCGTCGCTGCTCACCGATGAGCCCGTGAAACTCCTGCATGTGCCGGCGATCACCGATGTCGAAAAACTGGTCGGCTTTTTCCAGGAACAGGGTTCGCGGATCACGTGGGACCGGCCCGCGGGCACGATGACGCTCGATCACTCGCGTTTCGAACCGCGCCGGCTCGCCGGCGAACTGCCGTCGGGCATGCGTTCGTCCGTGCTGCTTTTTGCCCCGCTGCTGCAGCGGATGAAGCAACTCACGATCCCGGCCAATGCGGAGGGCTGCTCGCTGGGCATCCGCGAGCTCGATCCGCACCTCGAGATTCTCGGGAAGCTTGGCGCCGAGATTTCGTCCGACGGCAAGCTCTCGCTGCGGCTCGCGAAGACGTTTCGCGGGGCCCGCCACTGGCCCGACTACATGTCGGTGACCGCGACGGAGAATTTCGTCATGGCGGCCGTGCTGGCCGACGGCGCCTCGACGCTGATCAACGCGGCGAGCGAGCCCCACGTGCAGGATCTTTGCGAGGTGCTGGTCGCGATGGGGGCGAACATCTCCGGCATCGGCACGAGCCGGATCACGGTCGAGGGCGTGAGCCGGCTCCACGGGGGCACGTTCACGATCAAAACGGATTACCACGAGGTCGTGACGTTTCTCGCGCTGGGCGCGATCACCGGTGGCGAGGTCAAGGTGAAGCACTCGTTGCCCCACCACTTCGATCTCATCACGCGCGCCTTCGAGAAGCTCGGCGTGGTGGTCGAGCACAAGGGCGACACCGCGGTCGTGCGCCGCCACCAGAAACTCGTGATCGAGGCGCCGTTCACGAGCAATCTGCTGCCGAAAATCGAGGCCGCGCCGTGGCCCTATTTTCCCGTCGACCTGCTGCCGTGCATGATCGCGCTGGCCGTGCGGGCCAAGGGCGCGATCCAGTTCTGGAACAAGGTCTACGAGGGCGGCTTCACCTGGATCCCGGAGCTCGCGAAGTTCGGCGCGCACGTCGTCGTGAGCGATCCCCACCGCATCATCGTGTTCGGCGATCGCCCGCTGCGGCCGACCACCGTCGACGCCCCCTATATCATCCGCGCCGCGGTCGGGCTCTACATGGTCGCGGCCAGCATCGACGGGCGCTCGATCGTGAAGAACGCCGACACGATCAAGCGCGCCCACCCCAACTTCGTCGAGAACCTCCGCTCGCTGGGCGCGGAGGTGGAGTGGAAGTGAGACTTGCGGCAGCACCCGACGCGTGATTGCTTGGCTCCATGTCGAGCAAGGAACAAGCCGTCGCCGATATTGTGGCCGAAATGAAGAGCCTGCCCGAGGACGCCGACTGGGTGTCCCTTGCCGAGCGCGTGCGCCTGCTCGCCGGGATCGAGAAAGCACGCGCAGACGTCAGGGCCGGTCGCATTTACACGACTTCTGAGATCAAGACCGATCTCCGCGAATGGCTGAAAAGATAATTTGGAGTGCGGCGTCACGGGACGACTTGCGTGAAATTGCCGCCTACGTCGCCAAGGATCGCCCCGGCCTCGCCGAAGACTATTGCCTGCGACTGATTGGATTAGCCGAATCGGCCGGCGACTTTCCCCGCATCGGTCGGGTCGTGCCCGAGTTGGAAGACGAAAACGTTCGCGAAATCATCCTGCCACCCTATCGCATCATCTACGAAATCTTCCCCGACCAGCAGCGGCCTGTCATCCTGCGAATCTGGCACGGAGCCCGCGGCTCGCCCGAGATCACCCGACCCTAATCGCCTTGAGCCAATCGAAAATCGAAAATCAAAAATCTAAGGGGTCGCCAGCAACGCTGGCGACCGGCCTCGGCTACATCTCGTCCACACTGGCCACGCCCGTCACCCCGGCGGAGGCGGCGCTGCGGCCGCTTTCCTTTTCCGATTTCACCGGCCAGTTGAAGACGGTCGAGCGACTGCAGGTCATGGTCGGCGCCGCCAAGCGCCGGGGCGATCCCCTCAATCACATCCTGCTCTCCGGTCCGCCCGGCCTGGGCAAGACCACGCTCGCCTTCATCCTCGGCAACGAACTGGGCAAGAACGTGCGCGTCACCTCCGGCCCCGTGGTCGAGAAGGCCGGCGACCTCGCGGGGCTGCTCACGAATCTCGAGGAGGGCGACATCCTGTTCATTGACGAAATCCACCGCATCCCGAAGACGGTCGAGGAATACCTCTACTCGGCGATGGAGGATTTCCGGCTCGACATCATGATCGACCAGGGACCGAACGCGCGCAGCGTGCGGCTGACGATTCCGCGCTTCACACTGGTCGGCGCCACCACCCGCAGCGGCCTCCTGACGGCGCCACTCCGCTCGCGTTTCACGCTGCAGACGCGACTCGACTATTACGACCACCCCACCCTCGAGGGAATCGTGCGGCGCAGCTGCGGCCTGCTGAAGGTCGATCTTGACGATGGCGGCGCAAAGGAAATCGCCACACGCGCCCGCGGCACGCCGCGCGTCGCGAACAACCTGATCAATTTCTGCCGCGATTTCGCACAGGAACGGGCCCAGGGACGGATCACGCAGCCGGTTGCCGCCGCCGCACTTGAGTTGCTCGAGATCGACGCGGCCGGGCTCGACGAGATGGACAAGCGCATGCTCCGCGTCATGGCGGAAAACTACCGCGGCGGGCCCGTGGGCATGAGCACGATTGCGGTCGCCGTGGGGGAAGAGGCGGAGACGCTCGAGGAAGTGCACGAGCCCTACCTGATTCAGGAAGGCTATTTGCAGCGCACGCCGCAGGGGCGGGTGCTCACGGCCAAAGGCTACGCGGCGGTCGGGCTGAAAGCGGCGGTCGGCGGCGAGCAGGGGTCGCTGTTGTGAAGGATTCCGGCTGCAGGCCGCGTCGGGTTACCTCAACACCGGCCGGCGGCTTGACCAACTGGCCGGGTAACACCACGGTAACACCATGCCCACGCTCACCCTCAAAGTCTCTTCGGAGTTCAAGACCCGCCTGAGCCGCGCTGCGCGCCAGCGCAAGGTGTCGGTCTCCGAGTTCGTCCGAACCTCCGTTGAAAAGGATGTGCCCGCCGTGGGCCGCGGCTTCCTGTTGGGCCGGCTCAAGCAGCATTCGCTTGGCCCCTCGACCTACGACCCGGCCAAACCCGCGTTCGGTGCGGGGGAGTGGGACACGACCAGAAAGTGAAATACCTGCTCGACACCCACGCGATCGATTGGGCGCAGACCGACGAGCACCGGCTGTCGGCGAAAGCGCTCGCCATCCTGCGCGACGCGGGACCCGGTGATCTCGCGGTGTCGGACGTGACCCTGTCCGAGTTGGCGCGACACCTTGCCGCCGGAAAAATCTTCACGCGGCTCACGCCCGAGCAATGGCTGCGGGGCGCGACCGCGGGCGTCGAAGTCCTGCCCGTCACGCAGGAGATCGCATTGCGCGCCGCCTTCATCGACTGGGCCAATCGCGATCCGTGCGACCGCCATATCGTGGCGACCGCCGCCGAGCATAAACTGCCACTCCTCACCATTGACGAAAAAATCCACCATCTCGCCGGCGTGCGTGGGTTGAAGGTTATCTGGTAATTCGGCAGAAACGAGCAGTTGTCGTCCCGTGACGAACGTTCAAGCACGGGCGCATCAATTGCCGCCGCTCTTTTACTTTTTTCCCTTGCCCGCCTTCTTGACCGCCGGCGGCGGACTGCCCGCCTCCGGTTTGTCCGCGTAATCCGGCACCCGGTATTCCACGGCCTTCGCCTCGCGCTCGAACTCGGCCGTCATCCGCGCCAGTAGATTCCGGTGCGCCGGATCGCGGACGAGATTTTTAGTTTCATACGGATCAACCGCGAGGTCGAACAGCTCGGTCCATTCGTCGTGCCCGGGATACTTGATCAGCTTCGCGGTGGTCGTGCGCACGGCGACGACGGTCGGTGTGGTCGGGAACGCGTTTTCGGCGAAATACTCGGCCAGGAACGCCTGGCGCCAGTCCGTCCTGGCGCCGGCGAGCAGCGGCCGCCAGCTCCGCCCCTGCATTTCGCGCGGCACGGCGACGCCCGCGAGATCGAGAAACGTCGGCGCGAGATCGATGTTCAACGCCATCTCGTCAACCGTCCGGGCCTTCGGCACCAGCCGAGGGTAACGCACGAGCAGCGGGATGCGCAGTGACTCGTCGTAGGCCGAACGCTTGTCGCCCAGGCCGTGCTCGCCCAGATAGTAGCCGTTGTCACTGCTGAAGACCACCACGGTGTCCTTCGCCAGGCCGGAATCGTCGAGGGTCTTGAGCAGTCGGCCCAGGTTGTCGTCGGCGGCGGAGATGCACCGGAAATAGCCGAAGTTCAGGCCCGCCTGGCCCGGACCCGCCTTGGTGGACTCGGCCGTTGCGCGATAAGGGGCGCGGAGATTGAGATTTGGGACCGGCCGGGCCGTCGCGCCGGCAAAGCGGTCTTTCGCGCGTTCGGGCGGGTCGAACGGTCCGTGGGTCGCCTTGAATCCGACGACAAGCGAGAAGGGCTTTTCGCCCTGCTGCTGCATGAACGCGATCGCGAAATCCGTGGAGACGTCATCGACCCAGCCCTGCGTGGGCTTCGTCTCGCCGTTGATCTCGAACGGACAATCCCAGTATTTGCCCTGGCCGATAAAGCTCGCCGAGTAATCGAAGCCTGGCCTCTGCCCCTCCTGTCGGCCCATGTGCCATTTGCCGACATAGGCGGTCTTGTAGCCAGCGGCGCGCAGCAGGGTGGCGTGGGTCACACTGCTCTCCGGAAACGGCGTGCGGTTGCCGGCCACGCCATTGAGATGATTATAGCGACCGGTCAGAAACGCGGCGCGGCTCGGCGCGCACAGCGAGAGCGTGACGAACGCGTTGCGAAAACGCACGCCCTCGGCCGCGAGGCGATCCATGTTGGGCGTCTGCATCCACGGGAACCGTCCCTGGCCGCCCATCTCCCGCTGCACGACGCCCATGGCGTCCCAGCGCTGGTCGTCAGTGTACACAAAGAGGAAGTTCGGTTTGCGCTCGGCCGCGTGCGCGGCCAGCAACCCGAGCCCGGACCAGCCGGCCAGGGCGAACAGAAGAGGGAGAAGTCTGGTTTTCATTTCGTGTTGGATCGGTGAAACTCAAATCATTCCGCCCGCTTGCGCCGCGGCGCCGGTCTGGGCTCGGTCGAAGTGAAAGGCCCGACCCGCGCGAGCAGGTGTTGATGTTCCTTCACGATCGCGGCGTGGCGCGAATCGCCCGCGAGGTTGCGGGTCTCCTCCGGATCGTTGCGTTCATCGTAGAGTTCCGCCCCGCCGTCGCTCCACTGGATGTAACGCCACTGCGCCGTGCGGACCGCCTGGCCATAGCCGGCCGCACCGCGGGTGACCAGTGTGAACGCGGCCTCCCGGCCTGGCGCCGCCGGATTTTCGAGCAACGGACGCAGGCTTTGCCCGGCGAGCGGGTGCGGCGCCGCGACTCCGCAGTAATCCGCCACGGTGGGATAGAGGTCCACCAACTCGATCAGCGATCGGCAGACCTGCCCCGCCTTCGCGCCCGGTGCGGCGACAATGAACGGCACGCGGCAGCTCCGTTCGAACAGCGTGTTCTTGTTCCACCAGTTGCGCTCGTTGTGATGATAGCCGTTGTCGCCGGAGAAAACGATCAGGGTTTTGTCCCACAGCTTCAGTCGGTCGAGCGTGTCGAGCAGCCGCCCGACCTGCGCGTCCATGAAGGATACGCCCGCATAATAGGCGCGGAGAAATTCCTCCCGCTCCGTCGCGGTGAAGGCGTTGAACGCCTCGGCCATCCCGCCGGCCGGCACCGCGAGCGCCGGCCCGGGCGACATCCCGGCCGGGTCCTGATAAACCTTCAGCGTGCCGGGCGGATACAGATCGAAATACTTTTGCGGTGAAAGGAACGGATCATGCGGCCGATGGAAACCCGCCCCTACGATCCAGGGCTTCCCCCCGGCGGATTGTTTTTCAATGGTTGCGATCACATGTCGCGCCGTCTGGCCGTCAGGTTGATCGTCGTCGGTGCCAGCGGTGGCGCCCCACTGACACCACGCCAGCTTGCCCCCGGTGAGATTGCGCCCCGCGATGACGCCACCCGCCGCCGTCGCCCTGAAGGCCGCCGCCTCATCCCAGGACTTCGGCAGGTCCATCCAGCGCGCCTGCTCCTCCAGAGTGCGGCCGGAGAGATGATAGATCTTGCCGAACGCCGCCGCATGCCAGCCCGCCTGCCGCAGCCCTTGCGGCAGCGTGACGATGTCCGGCCATCGCGTGCGAAACATCGTGGTGTTGTTCGCCACGCCCGTCTGCTCGACGCGCAAGCCGGTCAGGAACGAGGTGCGGCTGGCATTGCAAACCGGATACTGGACGTAGGCGCGTTCGAAGCGAACCCCCCGCCGCGCGAGTCGATCGATGTGCGGCGTCTTGACCGCGGCATTGCCATAACAGCCCACCGTGTCGCGGAGATCATCCGAAACGATGAGCAGAACATTCAGTTTCTCCGCGGCCACCGCCGGCAGGAGCCCGCACCGGAGCAGCGCGAGACCGGGAAGGAGCAGGGGCAGCAAGCGTCGACGGATCGTCATGCAGGTAAATCCAGCAAGGCGGGCATTGGGGCACGGCGCCCAAATGCGATCCGCCGAGGGCCAAGTGTCTTGTCCCGCCCCATCCAGCGCTGCGAGTAATCGAACGCCGCCATGTTTCTGGCGATTGCGAACCGGAATCGGCCTCCCGTCAACCGCAGCCGTCGTGGGTTGCCTTGAGTACAAAACAAGTTTGACCCCACCCCGACCGTCACAACCAATGACCACCGCATTGAGCCACGTGCCGCAACCTCCTGGCGTCATTGTTCGCCGGGACAGTTGGCACGCCCCCGATCAGTGCATCAGCCACACCTCCCCCGATAAACCCGTTCCGCCAACCCCGAAAAAGACCCGCGCACCAAATCCCCATGAGCCAACCCATGAACCGCCGATCGTTTCTCTCCACGTCCCTCATCGCGGCGGCGACGCCGCTCGTCGCCCCGGCGCTCGTCCGCCCGGCCCAGGCCGCCGGATCGATCGACCCGGCTGTGCCCAACGAAAAAATCGTCGCCGATCGCAACGCAGCCCTTGCCTTGCTCAAGCCTTCCAAGAAGGACCTCGAGCACGGGCTGGAACTGCACGCCAACTCCGTGGTGCTCGACACCTACGGCTTCGGTCCCGGTGCCGCCGTCGACAACGCCGTGCTCGCGAAGGTCATGAGCTCAGGCGCATCGGAGCAGGAGATCGCCGACGCCCGCGAGGACATGAACATGACGCGGATGGTCACCGACGCCGCCGAAAGGGCCGAGTACGAGGGCGCGTGGCGGGCCGCCGGAGTCACCGCGATCATCCGTAACTCCGGTGAGGAGGGAAACGATCCCATGCGCCTCATGAAACGGCTCGCCCGTTGGGTCTACGTCACCGATCGGCTCCGCGATCGGTTTCCCAAGGCCGTGAAGGCGGACGAGATCGTCGCGGCCAAGAAGGCCGGGCATCACGCGATCACGATGACGACCAACGGCGTCCCGCTCGTGGGGCACTGGAACAACACCATCAACGAAATGAGCCACATCCGGGTCTTCGCCGAACTCGGCGTGCGGATGATGCACCTGACCTACAACCGGCGGAACCCAATCGGCGACGGCTGCGGCGAGGCGATCGATGCCGGCCTGAGCGACTTTGGCCACATGGTCGTGGCCGAGCTCAACCGGCAGGGTGTGATCGCCGACTGCGCTCACAGCAGCCAGAAAACCGGCTTCGATGCCGCAAAAATCACGAAGAAGCCGATGGTCGCCAGCCACAGCACCGCGGCCGCCCTCAACAAGCACATCCGCGCCAAGAACGACGACGTCATCAAGGCGATCGCGGACACCGACGGACTGATCGGTGTCTGCTGCATCGGTCACTTCCTCGGCGGCAACAACGACATCGTCGCGTTCCTCGATCACATCGACTACCTCGTCAAGCGCTTCGGTGCCAGCCACGTGGGCATCGGAACCGACACCGGCTACACGTCCCGCGTGAAGCCGAACGACGCGAAACTTCCGGCGCGGGGCGCCGCGGGCCGCGTCCGTTGGGAAGCCCTCTGGCCGCCAGGCTCCCTGGGCGGCGTGGCGCGCGATCCCCGGGCCGCCGCCTCCATCGCCTGGACCAACTGGCCGATGTTCACGGTCGGCATGGTTCAACGCGGACACAGCGACGAAACCATCCAGAAAATTCTTGGCGCCAACATGCTCCGGGTACTCCGGGCCAACGAGGCGTGATGCCGAGATTACAGGCGGCCAGCCCGGCCGCGGTGTCATCGGTGAACAACAGGCCGGCCTTCGATTCGCGGAAGGCAACGAAGGGGTCAGGAATGTGGGGGTAGGGAAATCTTTCCACCAAGAAAATCTTCCGCCCAAAGAAACGGTGGCTTCACGTTCCGCCACGCTTTCGCCTTCGGCTCAAGCGCGGCTACCGCAATCGTTCCTTCGGCCTGCCGGCCGGCGGCTGGTTGCGGTCGCCGCGGTGGGTTCCCTCACCAATGCAGGTTTGCCTTGTGTCCGCCGCCAGCGGCCTATTCTTTCAAGGCCAACGGCATTTAGCGGCACATGAACTTCTCCTGGCCCATCGACGGAACCATTGTCGGCGTCTACCTGCTGGCCACGATGGTCGCGGGCCTGATGGTCCGAAAATACGTCAGCCGGGTCGAGGACTTCCTCGTGGCCGGGCGCGAGATGAACGTCTATCTCGGCATCGCCTCACTCGCGGCCACGGAGTTCGGCATCATCACGTGCATGTACACGGCACAGGCCGGGTACACCGATGGTTTCGCCGGCGCGCTGCCCGGATTCTGCCAGGCGGCCGCCATGTTCGTCATTGGCTACACCGGTTTCTGTGTGAAACCGCTGCGCGACTCCGGGGCGATGACGCTGCCGGAACTCTTCGAAAAACGTTTCGGCAAATTCGTCCGCTGGTTGGCGGGCGTCGTGATCGTGTTCGGCGGACTGCTGAACATGGGTGTGTTCCTCAAGATCGGCGGCGACTTCCTCTGCCTCGTGTGCGGCTTCGACATCACGTACCTCGCCACAATCATGACCGTGCTGCTCGTGATGGTCGCGGTCTACACCATCCTCGGCGGCATGCTCTCGGTGCTGGTGACCGACTTCCTGCAATTCGTCGTGATGAGCGTCGGCCTGCTCGTCGTGACCGTGATGATACTCTACCAAATCGGCTGGGAAAAACTGATCGCGACGGTCGAACACCACCATGGCGCGGGTGGCTTCAATCCACTGGAGAATCCGAGCCTCGGCTGGACGTTCATCATCATGCAGATTCTGGGCAACACGGCCGCGACGCTCACGTGGCAGACGACCATTGCCCGCCTCCTCGCCGCCAAGGACACCGACACCGGCCGCAAGATCTACACGCGCACGAGCTTCTTTTTTGTGTGCCGCTGGATGATCCCCGGCCTGTGGGGCATCGCCGCCCTCGCCATCGTGGGCTGGCAGCCGCTGAAGCAGCTCACAAGCGCCGAATTGGCGAACGTCACGCCCGCAATTCAGGAAAAAATCTCCGCCTCCCGGCCCGGCCAGCCGCTGGCACAACTCTCGGCCGGCGAAGCGGCGACCCTCGCGCCCGCCGTCGCGGCAAAGCTCAACGACGCCTCCCTGCGCGCGATGCCGGAATTCCTCAGCATGTTCCTGCCGGTTGGCCTGATGGGCCTGCTCATCGCCGCGATGCTCGCGGCCGACATGTCCACCGATTCGAGCTACATGCTCAGTTGGGGCAGCGTCATCTATAACGACATCCTCGCACCCTTCCGGAAGCGCGCGTGGACCGACCGCCGCGCCATCCTCTGGAACCGCTGCATCGTCGGGATCATTGGTGTGTATCTGTTCATGTTCGGCCTGATCTACACCATCGAGGGCAACGTCTGGTCGTATCTGCTGCTCACCGGCTCGATTTACCTCTCGAGCATGTCGGCCCTGCTCGTGGCGTGCTGCTACTGGCGGCGGGCGAACAACTGGGGCGCGCTCGGCGCCATCATCCTCGGCGCCGCGGTGCCCGTCGCGCATCTGGCGATGGAGAAGATCCCGGCCACCGCGTCACTCGCCGCCGCCATCGGCAAGAACGCCGCGGGCATCGCCGCCTTCGTGGCGGCGGCACTCGGCATGGTCGTCGGCTCGCTGCTCAAACCCCGGACGGAAGCCACCCCATGACCCACGGACACTCCTTCTGGTTCTTCCTTATTTGGGTGTGCGTCGTCTGGTATTCGACCATCACGGTGTACGTCAGCGTCCGCGGTGCGCTCGACATCAGGCAGATGTTGCGGGACTTGAAGGCCCGCGGGGAGCGGCGCGAGGGCGAGACTCCGGGCTCACCCCCGCCGCCGTCCGGACCGTAGCCGGTCAAAAATCGCCCTTGATGCCCACGGTAAAAGCCGCCGCCGGATACTGCAGCGTGTCGATGCGCGCATAGTCCGGCGTATCGGGCGACCAGTTACCACGGCGCTGGGGCGTACCGCCGATATTCCGCGCGTCGAAATAGACCGCGTAATGGCGGTTGAACATATAGGAAACCGTGGCGTCGACCTTCACCTGGGGCGCGAAGTAGTTGTAGCTGTTCGGCCGGATCGTGGCGCTGGCCGCGGTCGGCGTGTTGCGCCGCCAGCGGTTCTGGTTGACGTTGAAGCGGGCCGAGAACTTCGGTCGCGTGTAGCTGATGCCCCATTGAATCGTGCGCGGCGAAAATCCGGTCAGGTCCGCGGCATTCGGGCCGCCGAGATCCATGAGGGTGACGTTGCCGAAAACCTGGACGCCCTTGGCCCACGGGCTCAAGGCGCCCAGCGTCTGACGATAACTGAGTTCCAGGCCGTTGATGGTCGCGGCGCCGACATTGCGCTTGGTCACAATATCGTAGTCGAGATAGTCGTCGGAAAACCCGAAATCCTCGAGCACCGCCAGCGTGGCGGGTTCGCGCGTCGAACCGAAGAAGTCCTTCAGGTCTTTGCGAAACAGGCTGGCCGACGCCACGGCGCCCTTGATTTCATACACCTCGAAGCTCAGGTCGTAGTTGTTCGCCGTCCATGGTTTCAGCGCACTGTTGATCACGGTGATAATCTTGTTGGTCGTGGCCGCGTCGGGATCGGTCACTGTCATCCCTGGAATGATCTCGGGAAAGTTGGGCCGCCCGATCGTCCGGGCATAGGCCGCGCGGACGACGACATTCGGGGTGATGGAAAAACTCGTGTTCATGCTCGGATAGAAATCCCCGTAGCTGCGCTTCATATAGGCGCCCTTCAACTTGTACTGCAGCCGCGCGCGGTCCATCGCGTTGGTCGTGATCGGAATCAGCCGGCCGGCCGCATCGCGCACCAGATCGCCGTTGGCATTCCGCACGTACGTGTTGCGAATGTCGTTGAGCGGACCCCAGCCCTCGTCCGTCGTCCGCTCATAACGAACCCCGGCCACCAGCCACAGGCGATTGCTGAGGAGCTTCGCGTCGGCGCGGAAATAGCCGGCGGTGATGGTCTCTTCAATCGTCTTCGTGAGGTTGACCTCGCTCGTGTAGGCGGCCGGTTCGCTGAGCACGAACCACTCGGGGTGCACGGCGTAAAGTTCGTAGACTTTCGCCATGCTGATCCAGTTGACGTTCACGTCGCGGTTGCTGGCGTCGACGAAGTGGCTACTCTTCGAGTAGTTTTGGGCAATGACATCGTAGTTGCGGGCCAGGGTGGCGGCCGCGCCGCCGGGCGGGGTGAAGTTCCACGTCTTCGACCCCGCGACCGTGTTGTTCAGCCTTTGATTGACGATCGTCCCCACCTTGATGGTCAGGGGAAACCGCGCATCGAAGTCGCGGCTAACGTTGAGACCGACCCGGCGAACTTCATCGGTGATGTCCTGTGCGGCGCTGGTCGCGCTGACCAGGCTGTGGGCATTGCCGTCGTAGGCGTTCACCGTCGCGCCGGTGCGGTCAGTCACCGTCATCACGGCCACCTTGCGGTTGACGACCTGTTCAATCCCTTCGTGGCGAATCGCGATGTTCGAGAGCCGGGCCGTCACACTGTTGAAGAAGCGATCCTCCGTGTCGGTAAACTTGGTTCCGGCGACCGAGCGGCTGAGATTGGCGTCGATTTTCCAGACCGTGCCGGTGAACCGGTAGGCCAGGGTGAGCAGGTTGAGATCCTTGTATTGATTGTTGCCCGTAGGCGCGATCGCGACATTGCCGACCGCGGTGGCGGCGCCCTGCGCGAAGCTCGGTCCGCCCGTTGCGCCGGTGCCGAAGGTCGAAATGACGCGGTTTTGGCGGACGAAAATCTCCTGGTTTGAGCGCGACGCGCCAAACGTCAGGGAGCTCGTGGCGTTGATTTTCCAGTCCAGGGAAATCGCGCCGAGTTTCTTGTCCTCGCCGATGTTCAGCGCATTGAAGGTATTCGAGATCAACCGCAGGTTGACCTTGTCCCAGGTCCCGCTCGGGAAATCCCAGTCGTTATACCGCATCGATTTGCTGACGGAAAGCGCCAGGGCAAAGGACTGGTTGATGGGATGGAGATACGAGAGATTGAAAGCCGGATTGAAGCGCTGCACATTGGAGCGATCGTCGGGGCCATCGCTCTTCCCAAAAATCGGCCCCGGCCCGCTGAGTCCGTCGAGCGTGCTGACCGTGCCGTAGAGGTTATAGGTGAACAGCGGTTTTTTCCGGCTGAAGCCGCTCTTCGTGATCATGTTGATGCCGCCCCCGACCGCATTGGCCGGCATGTCGGGCGTCGGCACCTTCGTGACTTCGATGCGATCGATATTGCCGGTGGCCGAGAGCCCGAGATCCGTTGCGCGGCCCACGATGCCGTTGGCGGCGATCTCCATGCCGTTCGTGGTCACGAGCGTCCCGCTCGCCGGCATGCCGCGAATGTTGGCAAACTGCGGTGTTTGCGGGCTCTGCTCCATGACGATGCCGGGAACATATTTGAGATACTCGCCGACGTTTCCCTCGCCGGTGTCCACATCGATGGAGATGACGTTCTTGATGTTCGGCGCGGTGCGCTGCTCATGCAGCGCGACGGCCTGCCCGGTCAATTCGCGCTCCTGCACGGTGAAGGCCTCCAGCTTCACGATCTCCCGATCGGTCGCCGGTGAGATGCTTGGCAGGGACAGATCAAAGTCCTTCTGCACCACGCCGCCCGGTGAAATCGTCACCATGGCCGACTTCGCCTCCAACCCGGTGAACGACGCGACGATGCGCACGGCTCCGGCCGGGACGTTACCCAACCGGTAATCGCCGTTCTCGCCCGTGAAGGTCTCCAAGGTCGTCCCCTCAACCACCACGCGGGCGTGGTTGAGGTAGTTGCCACTGTTGGCATTGAGCACGCGGCCCGTAACGACTCCCCCCGTGACACCGGCGCGGCCCGAAGGGGCGGGACCGGCGGCGGGCTGGGCCAAACTGGTGAGACCAGCGGCAAAAAGGGCGAGGCAGCCGAAAACAATTCGCCGACTGTTTTGGAAACGATGAGGTGATGTCATGGAAAGGAGGCGGGTTGAGTGCGTTTTTGGCGCGGCCAGCGGCAAGCCGACGGGCCTGCGCGGCGCGAGTGAAATGAAATGAAAACTGAGAGCAATTGCCCCGCAAAATGCAACGGTGCTTGTGGCTCGTTAGCGGAAAGCGATGAGAGCGTCGACGTTGATGGCCGCGTCAAAGGCGCAGAAAGGCGTCGCTGCGGACGATCGCATGCGCCGCGAACCGCACTCTCCTTTGGGATCAAGGCGGAGACCGTGCCCACAGCGCCCCCCCGGCAACTTGACTTCATTTGCCCCAGCAAATGAAGTTGCTCCATGAGCCTATCCCGCCGTCAGTTTCTGAAGACCACCGCACTGCACTGCGGCGCCGTCGCCGCCCTCAGCCCGAATGTTTTTGCCGCCGAGAAAAAGAAGGCCGCCGCCCCGTCCGCCTCCTTCCTGACCGGAAAGCCGGCCATGCATCTCGGCACGGTAACCTACAATATCGCCAAGGACTGGGATATCCCGACGCTGATCAAGAACTGCACCGAAACCGGCTTCGAAGGCGTGGAGTTGCGCACGTCGCACCGGCACGGGGTCGAGGTCACCCTCAACGCGGAACAGCGCGCAGAGGTGAAGCGCCGCTTCGCTGACTCGCCGGTGAAGCTCTGGAGCATGGGCAGCGCGTTCGACTACCACACGCCGGATCAGGCGAAGCTGAAGCGCGACATCGAAGACACGAAGAAATACATCATCCTCGCGCATGATGTCGGTTCCACCGGCGTGAAGGTGCGCCCCAACGGTCTGCCCAAGGGGGTGCCGCCAGAGAAAACGCTGGAGCAAATCGGCCGTTCGCTGCGCGAGCTGGGCGATTTCGCGCGGGACCACGGCCAGCAAATCCGGCTCGAGATTCACGGCGCCGAGACCTCGCTGGTGCCCAACTGCCAACGCATCCTGGACGTGGCCAACCATCCGCTCGTGGGCGCGTGCTGGAACTCGAACGCAACCGATCTCCTGGGCGCCGGCTTCGATGCCAATTTCGACCTGGTGAAGAACAAGATCTTCACCGTGCATATGCGGGATCTGTTCCTCGAGGATTATCCCTTCCGGCGGCTCCTGCAACGGCTCAAGGAGATCAAGTTTACCGGATTCTGTTTCGCCGAAATCCCCGAGAGCCCCGATCCGATCCGGGTGATGAAATATTACCGCGCCCAGTGGCTGGCCTACCAGGGGCTGCTCTGAGCCGTGGTCCAGGGGGATCTTCAGCTCGTTTGTCATTCTGAGCGCCAGCGAAGAATCCAGCAGCGTGATCGCAGGCGTGCATCTTGGTGGATTCTTCGCTGCGCTGCCAATGAACTCCCGTGTTTGTCATTCTGACCCGGAGCGGGAGCGGAGGGGAAGAATCCAGCAGGATCCTCGCCTGCGGCCGTCGTGTTGGATCCTTCGCTGCGCTGCCAATGAACTTATACTGTTTGGGCATTGATTGGAGTGAGGGCGAAGCCCATTTCGGCGGCGCGTTTTTCGAGCCGGCGCTGTTGCCGTTCGCGG
>JBIJCX010000412.1:0-6929 GCA_044344465.1 Opitutaceae bacterium | reverse complement strand
CGGCGGCACTCTTGCCGCCGTCTGGGAGCCAACGGCGACAGGAGTGTCGCCGCTCCGTGAAATTTCCCGGCTAACCCGGCGTGCGCGTTTGGATTGATTGCATAAATGCTCACCCCCTGGCCCGCCCGCCCTAACTTTTACTCCCCGCCTGTCTGTCAAACCTATGAAAACAATGAACCAAACGAATGTCGTTGCCGTGCTGAGCGCATGGATCGTCTTTGCCCTGGCCGCCACCCGGGCCGTGTCAGCCGCGGAGGCAACTCCCGCCAGTGCCGTCCAGGCAACCGGAACGATCTCCGGACGGGTGCAGAATGTCGTGATGGGCAACTATCTGAACCAGGCCCGCATCTCGGTGAAGGGATCCGATGCCATCGTCTTCACGGACGAGTTCGGCCTGTACCGGCTCGTCAACGTCCGGAGCGGGCCGAACGTGCTCGAGGTATTCTATACTGACCTGGATCTCCAGGAAATTGCGGTCCAGGTGCCGGCCGGCGGGAGCATCGAGCAGAACGTGGAGCTCACGAGCAAGGCCCGCTACGGCGAGAAAGAGGGCATCGTGAAGCTGGGCGAATTCGTGGTCTCCTCCGACCGCGAAACCGATGGCATGGCGACGGCCGTCAACGAGCAGAGGTTCGCGCCGAATATCAAGAACGTCCTGTCGTCGGATTCGTTCGGCGACATCCTGGGCGGCAACGTGGGTGAGTTCCTGAAATACATCCCCGGCCTCACGGCGGAGTACAGCCAGGTTGAGATTGTCGGCATCTCGGTGCGCGGCTTCGGCGGCGACAAGACCGGATTCACCTCGGACGGGGCGGCGGTCGTATCCGCATCGGCCGGACAGGCGACGCGCGCCTTCAACATGAACGTCACCTCGCTGAACAATGTTTCCCGGGTGGAGGTGACCAAGGTGCCCACGCCGGCGACCCCGGCCGACTCGCTGGGCGGCTCGGTGAACATGATCAGCAAGAGCGCGTTCGAGCGCACCCGCGCCCAGTTCAACTTCAGCCTCAGCCAGGTGGCGAACAGCGAAAACCTGACCTACCGGAAGACCCCGCACTCGTTCGACGACAAGATGACGCGAAAGATCCGTCCGGGTTGGGATTTCGATTTCACCCTGCCGCTCGGCAAGAACTTCGGGATCACGCTCACGGGCTTTCAGAGCGACAAGTTCAACGAACAGCACCTGACCACGACACTTTACAACGCCGCGGGCACGTCGACCGGAGCCTCCATCACCAATCCCTTTCTCCAGCAGCATCTGCTGCAGGACGCGCCACGCAGCCAGATGAGAACCACCTTCAGCCTGAAGGCGGACTGGCGGATCACGCCGAACGGCGTGCTCTCCCTCGGGGCGCAGTCGAGCCGGTCCTCAAACCACGGGGTCTCGATGAACTGGACGACGGATGTGGGCACCACCGGCACACCCACCATCGCCGGGGGCGTTCCGCTCACCTTCGGCGAGAAATTCACCCAGGGTGCGACGGGGCGTGGCACCGTGACGCTCGCGGGGGGCGGACATCCCTTCACGTCCGAGACCAGCCTGCTGAACCTGAATTATCGTTTCGACGACGGTCGGTGGAAGGTCGAAGCCGGGATGAGCCAGTCGGACTCGAGCCGCACGCGCACGAATACCGGGCAGTTCTCGGGCTTGAACTCGGCCCTGACGAATCCGGCCCGGGTCGTCTTTTCCGAGATCAATCCCGAGCGGCCGGGCACCATCAGGGTCTTCGACAACAGCAACCGGGAGATCGATATCTACGACATCAGGAATTACCGGGCCACCACGGCAACGCTGGGACCCTATAACAACACCTCGGTCTCGCGGTCCGCGAATCTCAACGTCAAACGCCGGTTCAACTTCTTCCCCTTCCCGTTCGCCCTTCAAGCTGGCGGCGTGCGAACGGATTTCCGGGCCGATACCCGGACGGAGAGCTACACCCTTAATTACAATGGTCCGGACGGCGACCCGGCCACACCGGACAGCCCGGAACCCTTCCTGATGCAGAATTACCGGAACATGGATTCCTTCTATGGCTTCAAGAATGTGCCGTGGACGTCCGCCAAAGGAGCCTATGTCGCCTACCTGGCCAACCCCAGGCTGTTCTCCTCGACCCCGGCGCAGGTCGTGGCGGCGGAGAACGCCCGGCGGTCCGCTTCCGAGTACGTGCAAGAGGTGGTTTCCGCGCTGTACCTGCAGGCCGAGGCCCGGCTGATGAACAACCGGCTGAACGTGCTCACGGGTGTCCGTTTTGAAAAGACGACCGATCAAGGCGAGGGTTCGCTCTTCGATGCCAATGCCGTCTTCGTCCGCAATACGGATGGCACCTTCGCCCGCACGGCGACGGGCGCGCGCATCCGCAAGCCGGCCGCCGGTGCGGTTGGCTCGATGGAGGAGTTGCTCCTCACCCGCCAGGAACGCGCCTTCAAGAACAAGCGATCCTATGATGGCTATTTCCCGAGTCTCCACCTGACCTACAATATCAAGGACAATGTTCAGGCGCGACTTGCCTATGCCAAGACTTATGGCCGGCCCGGTTATAGCGACATCATCCCCAATGCCACCTTCAGCGAGCGCGATCTGAGCGAAGCTGACTTCAACAATCCGGACGTCATCAAGGGAACCGTGACCATCCGCAATACGGCGTTGCGACCGTGGACCGCCGACAACTACGACCTGTCGGTTGAATACTACTCTCAGAGCGGCGGCGTGGTGAGCGGCGGCCTCTTCCTGAAGGAAATCAAGGACTTCTTTGGCACCCGGGTCATCGTCGCCAAGCTGGATGATCTGGAGGCGGTCGGGCTCGATCCCAGATATGTGAACTGGAATCTCTCGACGAAATTCAACAGCGGAAACGCGCGCATCACCGGCGCGGAATTCAATGTCCGGCAGTCGCTGCGGAATCTCGGCGCCTGGGGGAATCCATTCACCGTCTTTGCGAACGGGACCAAACTCAAGCTGGCTGGGGAAAGTCAGGCCGACTTCACGAGTTTCATTCCCGAGAGTGCGAATTGGGGCGTTTCGTTCAGCCGCAAACGGATCACCTTGATTGCCAAGTGGAATTACCGGGGCCGCGAGCGGCGTGGAACGCGGCCGGCGTTTGGACCGGATGGTTTCGAATACTTCGCACCGCGCACGCAGCTCGACCTGAATGGGGCCTATCGGATCAACAAGAACTTCTCGTTGAACGTGAGCGCCAGCAACGCGCTGAACGTGCCCGCGATCCGTCAACAATATGGATCTCAGACTCCGGGCTATGCCCGGCAAAATCGCTCGGAGGAATTCGGCGTTGCCCTGGCCCTCGGGCTCAAGGGTAGTTTTTGACCGCTTGAGATCGGCCGCCTCCCTCCAACCATCGCGGCAATTGTACCCAGCGATACAATTTTCGCGGCTGTACGTTCAGTCGGGCGCACATCAGTTTTTGGGCGGTCGGTCGGACGATTTCGTTTGTAGTCCCGCCTTCAGGCGGCGAGGTGCGCGTTTCTTCCGGCTGAAGCCGGGACTACAAGCCAGCGCTCAAGACCTGATTTGCGCCCCCTTCGGTCCCGCTGCTCACGCGGCGGGCTACGCCGTGATTGTAGCCCTGCGCGTGAGCGCAGGGACGCCTTGATCCACCAATAATTCTGACGCCAAGTATAACCGATGAAAATGTTCACTCATCTCCTGGCCGGTCTCGCGGCCGGTGCGGTCGGCCGGGCGGCGTCGCCGGCCGCCGAGCCCAATATTGTATTGAGCCTGTTGTTGATGGCGATGCTCGCCGTACCGCCGGGCTATTCCGCCGAGCGGCCCCGCCCCAAGCCGACGCACCAATACCAGAACGGCGGGATCGCAATTTCCATTCCCACGGTCGATGAACCGCGCGTGCCGGTCTTCGGGCCGGACAGCATTCGCGCCGCGGCCAGGTATCTCGACGACGGAGCACTCGTGTGGACGCGGGAGCGCACCTGTGTTTCGTGCCACACCACGGGCGCCTACCTGTTGCGCCGGCCCATGCTGACGCCTCTGCTGGGCAAGCCGGACGAGGAAGTGCTGGCGGATTTCATCAAGAAAATGCCCGCGGAATTGCCGAAGCCGAGGGTGAGCGATGGCATCACCTATTTTCCCCTCTCGGACCGCGCGGTTTGGCGCACGGCCGGTTTTGTGCAATGGGACAAGCATGTCACCGGCAAGCTGTCGGAACATACCGATCGCGCGCTGCGCGACATGCTGCTCCGTCTTTCGAGCCATGGCGGGTATCTGGTGCTCGGCGAGGTCGAGGTCCCCTATGTGACCACCGACTTCGAGCTGACGCTGCATGCGGCGCGGGCGTTGGTGGATGCGCCCGGCTGGTTGGAAAGCCTGCAAGACCCGGACTTGAAGCAACGGGTCGACCGGATGAAAGCGTTCCTGCGCACGAGCAAGTCCCGCAATGACTATGAGCGTGCGCTGCGACTGGAGTTGGCCGCGATCATGCCAGAGCTGGTGCCGGCAGAGGAACGCCAGGCCGCCATCGCGATGCTCTGGTCAAAGCAACTGCCTGATGGCGGATGGAGCACGCGGAGGATGTCTGACTACCGGAACTGGCGTACGCCGATGAGTGACACCGTTCTCAAGCTGATCGAGAGCCTGCCGGACGCGGCGAATCCCGGCAGCGATCCTTACATGACGGCGCAGGCGATTGTACTGTTGCGTGAAAGCGGGGTGCCGGCGATCGAACCCCGCATCCGGCGTGGGATCGACTGGCTGAAGCGCGAGCAGCGGGTAAGCGGGCGCTGGTGGATGCATTCGCTCTATCGGGGAAATTACCAGTTCATCACCTACATCGCTACGGCCAGGGCAATGCAAGCGCTCGCGCTGTGCGGGGAAATTCCGCCGCTTGGGACGGCAAAGCGGTGAAGCGCGATGCCGCCCTCCGCCTCTGGCAGAGCTGGAAACAAAGTGAATGCCGTTCGGCGGCTGGTCGGCCAGCAAGCCCTTCGTTTCCGCCTCGACACGAACGGTTCGCTATTCCTCGAACTTCAGGGAGAAAAGATCCGCATCGCTGAGCACCATGCGAATGCGAACCTGCTTGTTGGCAAAGGTGCTGACATCGGCCTGGTCGGCCCAGGTGACCGTTCGATTCACGGTGTCGCCGAAAAGTTCGTCGCAGTCGGCCAGCGAGAAACCGGGCAGCGGCCGTCCGTCCGCACTCTGCAGTTCCACCCGCATCGAACCGGCGGCGGAGGTGGCAAAGTTCAGTGAGAGATTCCGGCCGGAAAAAACCAGCGGTTTGCTGACGAACTCGCCGGGCTTTTGCCGGGCGTGCAGGGAGACGAAGCCGTCAATCCTGATCGTGTGGCGGCGCAGCCGGTTTGGACCTTTCCAATGGTTTTCGTGTACGTACAACGAAAGTTCCGGTTCGGCGGTTGGATCCTCCGCCGGGGTCTCCAGGAAGCCCAGGCTCTGTACACAATCACCGTAGACCCAATTGTCACGACGCTGGGGTCCGGGACGGTGAAACGACTCATCCCAGCGGTGATAGGTCCGGCCATCGCGACTGGTCATGAACAGGGTGTCGGTCACGACGGTGCCGTAACGCGGGGAGAACTTCATGCGCCGCTGGCGGTGCTCCGGATCCGGCAGAGCTGCCATCGCCGCGCGCGAAAAGCTCCGGTCGTTATAGCGCAGCGGAAAACCCAGGAAGAGGTGCGGCGCTCGGTAGTAGGGTGCGATCACATTGGTGTACAGCGCCTCGTCGGGCGCACCGGGGTATTCCAGCCGGCGCGGTTCGCTCCACGTGATGAAATCGGTGGAC
This sequence comes from Opitutaceae bacterium, assembly GCA_044344465.1. Classification (GTDB taxonomy): domain Bacteria; phylum Verrucomicrobiota; class Verrucomicrobiia; order Opitutales; family Opitutaceae; genus ER46. The sequence goes on along the minus strand of JBIJCX010000412.1, from coordinate 1,158 downwards.
GTGGCCACGAGCACGTCGCGGACGCCGGTCTTGGTCACATCGGTCGGTTTGCCTTCGCGGTCGTGAAAATCGCGGATGTAGCACCAGTAGTGTTTCCGCCGCGGGTCCCAAAAGGCGTTGTTCTGGGTGTCGAATTTTCCGCGCGTGATGATGGGCTTGTCTCCCAGGTTGGACCAGTGAACGCCATCCGTGGACTTGAACGCGAGGAGCCCGCCGATGCCGACGCCCACGGCTTTGTATTCCTCACCGGGCCGGCACGCCGGATTCGGATCCTTGAAGGGCGTGAAGTTGTCCATCCGGGGCTGGGACCAGATGATGTTATTTTGTTTCGAGCCGTTGAACTCGAACAAGCCCAGCACCGGTTTGGTCCAGTGAATCCCGTCCTTGCTCTCCGCGTAGCAGGCATAGGTCTGCCGCCGATTGCCTGAGATCGGATCACGCTGCAGCGTGGTGCCGTCCGCATTGGTCAGTTCGGCGCCGATATAATACATGCGAATGACGTCGCCGTCCCGAAACAGCGTCTCGAAGCCGCTGCCGCTGCCTTCCCACGGCGCATCGCGGAGCATCACGATCTCCCGCGGCATCGAAGTATGCAGCTTGAGTTCGAGATCGGTTTTCCGCGCGATCAGAAACTCGTCGACGAACAGTTCGCGCCGCGAGCCGAGGTCGAGCACCGGATCGGCTTTGGGCGCGGCCGCCCAAACTGCGACGCCGACAGCGAGGAACGCGAGCGGGGCGGCGATGCAACGGAGGAAAGGGAGATGTTTCATGATTGGACGGGGGTTTTGCGAGGCGGGCGCGGGTTGGTGTTTCTCTGGCAGACTTGCCCCCGAAGACACTAAGAGGGCGTCTAAAAAGCTCCATTTGTTTGTCATTCTGAGCGCCAGCGAAGAATCCAGCAGGAGGTTCGGCCCCGAAGAATTGCGGGGTAAGTCCAAATGGATTCTTCGCTGCGCTGCCAATGAACTCCCGTGTTTGTCATTCTGACCCGGAGCGGGAGCGGAGGGGAAGAATCCAGCAGGATCCTCGCATGCGGCCGTCGTGTTGGATCCTTCGCTGCGCTGCCAATGAACTTATACTGTTTGGGCATTGATTGGAGTGAGGGCGAAGCCCATTTCGGCGGCGCGTTTTTCGAGCCGGCGCTGTTGCCGTTCGCGG
>JBIJCX010000411.1:0-6932 GCA_044344465.1 Opitutaceae bacterium | reverse complement strand
TGGTTGATATGTTGCACAAACTCGTCGGTAAAGACGCGGCCGGAGACCATGATGGAGCGTGGCATTGCCAGGCACCGTGGCGGGTCGCACCGAAATTGTTTAGCGGGATCGCGATGTGGGTTAAGTGCAGGCTTCAGCCCGCGCTCGGACAGAAGAGAAAATTCCCAGCGCGGGCTGAAGCTCCGCGCTACCGCCGAAATCGTCGCGCGAGAGATCGATCCGGATCGATATTAGCACAGATACGATGAACCTCTGGCCCACACTGAATACTGGAGCCGCGGCGCCCCCACCGCGGTGGTCGAGCGCAACGCGACGAGGGCGCCGCGTCTCCATGAAATATCCGGGTTAAGCCCGGACTAAAAAAGCGACTGTCCGAAAAGCGAGATGCGCCCACCCGCCGCGGCGCCGAGAAAAAGATCTGGCGCTGGGCCGCGCGCACCGTCACTCCTTCCGCCCTCGGAACTGCGACAAAGCACGTCTTGCCGGTACCCTTGCCGGCGCTTTTGCCGCTGACCGAAAACCCCACCAGCGTATGAATACCACCGGTCCTGCCGTTTCTTGCCGCTTGCTGCGCGCTCTTGTTGGCGCGCTGCGATCACTGCTCCCGCTCGCCCTGTCCGGCGTCGTCGTCCTCACGCTGCTTTCCCCGTCCGTCCGAGCCGCCGAAGCGGGCACGATCACCGGCACCGTCAACAACCTTGCGACCGGCAACCTGCTCGAAGGGGCGAAAATCGATGTGCCGGCGCTCGGCCTGTCCACGCTCACCGACAACACCGGCCGCTTCGTGCTCGCCGCCGTGCCGGCCGGCACCCACGAGGTCGTCGCCTCATACCTCGGGCTCGATGCCATGCGCAGCCAGGTGACGGTCACCGCCAGCGGCCGGGCGGTACGCAATTTCGACCTGACGACGGGCATCTACAAACTCCAGGAGTTCAAGGTCACCGGTGACCGCGAGGGCGCGGCCGCCGCCATCACCGCGCAACGCAACGCGGACAACGTGAAGAACATCGTGTCGATGGATTCATTCGGCAACCTGCCCAACCGCAGCCCGGGCGAGGTCGCGATCCGCCTCCCCGGGGTCGCCGGCAACCTCGATGCCGAGGGCAATGTCACCAGTCTCGTCATCCGCGGCATGGGCCCGGGGCTCAACTCGACGACGGCGGACAACACCATCATGGCGAGCGAGGGCGGCATGGGCCGGAATTTTCCGATGAGCATCCTGACCGGCGCGCTGTTCGAGCAGGTGGAGCTGATCAAGGGCCATACCCCGGACAAGGGGGCCGAGTCGATGGGCGGCACGCTCAACCTAAAGACCCGCTCGGCGCTCAGCATGGCGGACAAACGCCGGATCACCTACAGCTTCGCCGGCCGGCTCGCGCCCTCGTTCACCGAACAGATTCCGCTGCGCGAGGCGCACCGGTTCCACCCGTTGTTCAATGTTGGATACCAGGAGATTTTCAGCGTGCTCGGCGGGGAGCGCAACCTGGGCGTCGTCGTCAACACGTTCTACAGCGAGAACGTGGCGGGCATGTTCCGCGCGACCCGCGATTTCCAGAACACCACCGCCCAGCCCGCCTACGTCTGGGACTACCGGACCCAGGACATCTTCAACAACCGCAAGCAGGCCAGCGCGAACATGAAAGTTGAATACCGGCTGTCCCCCGCGACCAAGTTCACGCTCAGCGCCCAGGGCAGCCGGAACGACGAGCCGTTCGAGCGCCGTTACGAGACGCGCGCCTACGCCGCCCAGACGGTCGGCACGACCGGCACGGCGGGCATTCTGCCTGGCTACACCAACCGCATCACGCAGGTTCGCGCGGCGACCGGATCGATCATCGACGTCACCGGCGCGATGTACAAGGGCTGGAACCAGAAACTGCGCAACGCGGGCGCCGGCGTGGAGCACGAGTACGAACGCCTGCAGATCGACTACGGCGCCAATTTCAGCGACGCCCGGGTCATGTCCACGCGGGGCCATGACGGTCAGCTCATCATGCGCCTCAACAACGTCGGCTGGATTCTCGACCGCACGCAATCCGACCTCTACCCGCGCTTCACCCAGACCGAGGGCCTCGATTTCAACAACCCGGCCAACTACCGGCCGGCCCCCAACGGCCTCAACAACCGCAACGACGGCAGCCTGCACAAGGTCCGGGAAGTCCGCGGCAACGTCCGCTACCTGCTGCCCACCCCGATGCCACTGTTCCTCAAGACCGGCTTCAACCTCCGCCAACAGTCGGTGTCGAGCTGGAATCAGACCCGCCGCTGGAGTTACATCGGCACCGGTCCGCTCGCGCCCGACGCCGGTCTCATCACCTTTGACTCGATCAAGACCGGCCGGCGCATCCCGCAGTGGCAGACCGACACGTTCATCAAGGATGGCACGCCCGTCACCCCCGCGCTCTGGGCCGAGGATCAGTATTATCGCGAAACCGTCCAGTACACGGGCACGAGGTCGGTGACCGAAGCCGTGAGCGCCGGCTACTTCATGGCGCAGGGCAAGCTGGGCCGCGAAGGGGCGCTCGGACGCAGCGGTTTCCTCACCGGCGTGCGCACCGAGAAAACAGAGAACGAAAGCTGGGGCTGGGTGCGCGCGCGCAACGGCAGCACGACCGCCGAGCAGCTCGCCGATCCCGTGGGCGCCGCCAAACGCGATTACGCCAACACCCGGCGCGAAATCAGTGGCGGCTACACCAAGTCCTTCCCCAGCGTCCACCTCACCCACGAGGTCACCCCGAACATCAAGGCCCGCCTCAGCTGGTCCACGAGTTTTGGCCGCCCGTCATTGAGCAATTCGCTCCCCAACGAGACCTTCAACCTCACGGCCCAGACGCTGACGATCAACAACCCCGCCCTCCTCCCGCAGGTGGGATCCAGCTGGGATGCCACGCTCGATTACTACTTCGAGCCCGTGGGCAATCTCTCCATCGGCTGGTTCAGCAAAAAGATCAGGGACTTCATTGTCAGCGGCATCAACGTCGGAACCGTGGCTAACGGCACGGACAACGGCTACAATGGCGAATACGCCGGCTTCACCCGTCTGACCACCGCCAACGCCGGAACCGCAACCGTGCAGGGCTGGGAGGCCAGCTACCAGCAGCAACTCACATTTCTTCCCGGCTTGCTCAAGGGCCTGAGCTTTTCCGCCAACTACACCTGGCTCGACACCAACGGCGATTTCGGCGGCACGACCAATCTCAGCAGCGGCCAGGTGGCCGGCTTCATCCCGCGCACGGGCAACGTCAGCCTCTCGTGGCGCCACCGCGCCTTCAGCGCGCGATTCCTCGTCAACTACACCGGCGACTACATCTCCAGCTACACCGCCACGAGCATCGGCCGGAACCTGTACCGGTACGAACGCACCAGCGTGAACACCGGAGTGGAATACCGGGTGCGCCCCGGCGTCAGCCTCACCCTCGACGTCGCCAATCCGTTCGGCGTGCCGCAGAAACTCTACCGCGGCATCCCCGATCAAATGCAGAGCACGATCAGTAACTTCACGACCATCACCGTCGGCGTGAGCGGCCGGTTCTGAGCGGGCAAAAGCCGGCGCGCTTGAAATGATCCCCGCCCGCGCGTCGGTATTCGTTCCTCGAACCGTCAACCCGGGGCGAACTGCGAGATATCGGATCTGGATCAACGGGAAAGTCCCGGGCGCACGCGACCGGGGTGCTGGCTGCGTTTTGGGTTCGCGCCTCCAGCTCCGATCGTGCGACGGTTCCAGGCGCTACCCCCTGGCGACCGTCGTCAGGCCACCCCAAACCCATTCTGTTTATGAAAAATCGCTGGCTTCCTTGTTTCCCGTCGAAGTGTTTACGCGCACATCTGCGCGCTGAATATCCCGCGTGCGCCAGCCGCGGGCTAAAGCACCGCGCACCTTTTTGGGCGGCCGCTTGTGGCATCGTGGCGCGTAGCCTGTCCGCCACCGGCATCGTTGGCGTAACCCTGGTCGCCGCCGCCGCGCCCACCCCGCCCCCCGCGACGTTTCAAGTCCCACCGGGCTTCGAGGTGACCCGCGTCGCCGCGCCGCCCCTCGTCACCTTCCCGATGCTCGGGGGCTTCGACGACCGCGGCCGGTTGTTCATCGCCGAAAATGCCGGCGTCAACCTGAACCAGGACGCCCTGGCGCAACAAACCCCCAGCCGCGTGACGATGCTCGAGGACACCGACGGCGACGGGATCTTCGACCGCTCCACGACCTTTGCCGACAAGCTCGCGTTTCCCCAGGGCGCGCAATGGTACGATGGCTCGCTCTACGTCGCGTCGCCGCCCTCGATCTGGCGCCTCGAGGATGCGGACGGGGACGGAAGGTCCGAATCCCGGAAGGAAATCGCCACCGGCTTCAAGTTCACGGGCAATGCCGCCGACGTGCACGGTCCGTTCCTGCACCCGAGCGGCCGGATTTACTGGTGCCACGGGCGCAAGGGCCACGAGGTGTATCAGCAAGATGGATCGCTCGTCTCCAAGGGCCTCGGCGCCCGCATCTGGTCCGTCCGGCCCGACGGCACCGACATCCAGGTCCACGCCGGTGGCGGCATGGACAATCCCGCCAAGGTCACCTTCAACCAGGAGGGCGAGGTTTTCGGCACGGTGAACATTTACCGCGGCTCGCCGCGCAGCGACGCCGTGATCCACTGGGTGCACGGCGGCGTTTATCCGCGCACCGATCAGGAACCCGTGCTCGCCGAATTCCGGCGCACCGGCGATCTCCTGACCGCGCTCGCGCTGCTCGGCCATGTCGCGCCGTCCGGCACAACCCTGGTGCGGAACGAGTCCTGGGGCCCCGAGTACCAGGGCAACCTGTTCCTGGCCGAGTTCAACACCCGCCGGATCATGCGGATTGCGCTGGAGCGCGACGGCGCGACCTTTCGCGGCCGGCCGGAGGTCTTCGCCTCCACCGCCACCGACGGCGTGCATTTCACCGACGTGATCGAGGACGCCGACGGCAGTCTCCTGGTTGTCGATACGGGCGCGTGGTTCCGGATGGGCTGCCCCACCTCGGGCGTCGCGCGGCCCGATATCGTCGGCGGCATCTACCGGATCCGGCGCACCGGCGCCGCCCGCCCCGTCGATCCGCGGGGCAACGCCATCGCGTGGGCGCAACTTTCGCCGGCGGCCATGGCCGAATTGCTCGGCGATGCCCGCCCCGTCGTGCGGGAGCGCGCGGTGACCGGACTGGCCCGGAAAGGCGACGCCGCGCTGGACGCCCTCGGCGCCGCGCTGGGCGACAGCCGCTACCTCGCGCGCAGCAACGCCGTCTGGGCCCTGACGCGCATCGGCACGCCGGCTGCGCGCACGACCGTCCGGCGCGCCTTCGCCGATGCCGACTTTCGCCTGCGCCAGGTGGCCTGCCAAAGTGCGTTCACGACCGTCGACCAGAGTGCGTTCGGTCAGCTCGTCACGCTGCTGACCGACGCGGCGCCCGCGGTGAAACGCGAGGCGGCCCGGGCCCTTGGCCGGCTCAAAAGCCCGGCTGCGATTCCCGCGCTGGCCGATGCCGCCGCCGCGACCGAAAACGCCCCCGTCCTGATGCACGCGTTCATCTACGCGTTGAACGAAATCGCAAATCCGGACGAGACTCGAAAACTCCTCGCGCACCGACATCCGCGCGGCCGTCGCGCCGGATTGATCGCGCTCGACCAAATTCCGAACGGGAATCTCACCGCCGGCCCCGTTTTCGAGTCGCTCCGGTCGAACGACGCCGAACTGCGCTCGGCTGCCCTGCCGATCGCGATCAAGCAGACCGCCTGGAGCCGCGAGGCCGCAGATTACCTCCCCTTCGCGTTTGCCGAGGCCAAGGATGCGGCGCGGACCGAGACGGGCGCCCGCATCCTGAACGCCTTCATCGCCGCGCCGGAAGTCCGCGCGTGGTTGCGGACGCAGCTCGCACCCGCGGTCGGTTTGCCGGCCTTCAATCTCCGCATCGCGGTCGATGCCATCGGCAGCGCCTCGGGCACCTGGGACGACTCCTGGCGCGGGCCGCTGATCGCGGCGTTGCGCTCGCCGGACCTGGCCCTCGCGCAGGCGGCCTTGCGCGCGATCGCGACGCACCGCGCCCGCGATTTCAGCGCCGAGTTGCGGGAAGTGGCGCGCGACGCGGCCCGCCCCACGGCCTTCCGCGTGGCGGCGCTGCAGACCGCAGCCGGGGACGAGAAGTTCATGGAGGCTGACGCATTTCAGATGCTGATCGAACCGTTCACCACCGGCGGCTCCGCCGAAGCCCGGATGCAAACCGCCTCCGTCCTGGCCGGGGCGAAGCTGAACCGGGAGCAAACGCTCAAGCTGGTCAGCCTGGTGCCGTCGGCCGGCCCGATGGAGCTGGCGCAATTGCTCGGCGCGTTTCAACGCGGCCCGACGGATCCGGCGATTGCCACGGAACTGCTCGCGAAACTCAAAGCCTCACCCGCGCGCTGGGCGTTGGTCGGCGGCGACGTGCAGGGGGTGTTTCGCCGCTTCCGTTCGCCCATCCCCGAGGATGCGGCCCCCCTCGTCTCGGAAATCATGAACCAGGCGGTCGCGAAGGAGAGTCGCGTGACCGAGCTGGAGAAAACCGCCGTCGGGGGTGACGCCGCCCGCGGCCGAACGGCATTCTTCGCCGGCGCCGGCGCCTGTGTGAGCTGCCATCGCGTCGGGGACGTCGGCGCCAAGCTCGGACCGGACCTCTCGCAGATTGGCCGGATCCGGAATGCCCGCGATTTGCTCGAGGCGATCGCGTTTCCCGACGCCACCATTGCACGGGGGTATGAATCGTTTCGCGTCGAGACGAAGACGGGCGAAACCTTGATGGGCACGATTCCCCGGGAAACGGCGGATCAAGTTATCGTCGGCACGATGGACAACCGCGAGGTGCCGGTGCCGCGCGCATCGATCGCCAAGCTCGAGGCCGTCGCGAATTCGCTGATGCCTCCCGGGCTCGACCGCGCGCTCGATGC
>JBIJCX010000409.1:0-6933 GCA_044344465.1 Opitutaceae bacterium | reverse complement strand
CACGCTCCTCGACCCGGGCGGCGGAAAGTTTTTCCGGCGTGATTTCCCAGTAAAGCGACTCGCCCGGCAGCCCGTGGCCGCCGCGCTCAGCGCAGCCGGCCGCCAGATTCAGCACATGCGCGAGCGACGATCCTCCCGGCTCGATCAGGTAATGATCGCGGATCCCATCCACGGTATCGGTCGGGAAGCGCCACTCGTTGAGCACGATCGCGGCCGCCTCGCAATTGTTGACCCCAACCACCGCCTTTTCCCAGTCGGCGAGTCCCCCGCATTCGGGCAATACTTCGGTGGTCATGCGATCAAGCGCGATCTTGCCGATCGAGCGCAGCAACCCCGCGGTATAGGCCATGCGCGAATCGAGTTGCGCCGGGCCCGCCAGCGCCTCCATCACGAGCGCACTGAGCAAGGCGTTCTCGCGCAACCGCGCTCCGGCGAGACGATAAAACGGCAGGCGCTGGTCGCACAGCTGCGTGACGGCCGCAAAACCCGCGAGCCGGTAAACCTCGGTGAATCCGACCCGCGCCAGCGCGCCCTCGATCGAGTCATACGGTTGCCCCGTATTGTAGGTCGCGCTGTTGCTGATCCGGATGATCCGGGCGGTCAGCGAGGCATCGCGCTTGAGCATCTCGGCGATGCCAGTGAGATCCGAATTGAGGTCGAGCAGCAGTTGACCCAATTGGGCGAGAATACCGGGGGAAGCCGGCATGATCTTGACGACGTTGAGCAACGTCTCGCGCAGGGCCGGAGGGACAATCATTGCGGTTACTATCGGCACGGTTGCAGTCGGGGATAAATGAATTGATGTGGTCGCGGCGCCCAAACGGATTCGAGCCACCCAGGATCTGGCGCCAGATCGGCGCCACTTCCGTGAGCGAGGTGATCATTGGGGCACACCCGGGATGGAAGTACCACGGCACTCTGATCGACCTCCGCCCCCGCGACTTTAGCGAAAAGTCACCCGTCACCACCGATCCCGGCTGCGGACGCCAAATCACGCTCAAGTACCGCCCTTTCGCACCGATGAGGAGACCAAGCCCTCCGGCTGCGAAACGCAGTGCGGACCGCCCTCGTCAATCGCATGGAGACCCTCTATTGCCCGCAGGAAACCAGACCGCCCGCCGCGTTTAGCGACGCGGAAATCGCCCGTCGCGTGGATGCCTGCCCTAAGCTCGCCTCGCTCCACAGCATCAATCAGGCGCTGAGCGCGCTCGTGCGGTCCGACCAGAGCTTGAATTCCCAAATCGCCGAGGTCATCCGGCGCGATCCCTCCCTGTCGGCCCGGCTGCTGCGCATGGTGAATTCGGTGTACTTCGGCCTCTCGACCCACGTCAACAACATCGAGGAAGCCGTGTTCTTCCTGGGCCTGCGCCAGATCCGCGAACTGTCGCTGGCCACACCCGTCATCGACGAACTCGACCAGTTGCAGCAAGCCACCTCGCCCGGTCTGCCTTGGAAGGCGCTCTGGAGCCACAGTCTCGCCACCGCGATTCTCACGCGCGAAATCCTCGCCGCCACGTCGCTGCACATCGACGACGACACCGACTACCTCGTCGGGCTTCTCCACAATGTCGGCAAGGTCGTCATGGCCCACGCGTTCCCGGAGCAGGTGCGGCTGCTGCTTGCCGCCCCGGTAAGCAACGCGGCTGAGTTCGTCCGGCGCGAGCGTGAGGTGATCGGCTGGGATCATGCGCGCGTGGGCGCCAGCTACCTCGCCCGCCATCAGTTGTCGGACGAAATCACGTTCGCCGTACATTACCACAACGACCCCGATCAAGCCCCGCGCCACCACCTCTTCGCCGCCGCCGTGCAGGTGGCCGACCATCTGGCCCGCCACGCCGGCATCTCCGGCGGCTTCGAGCAAATCGCGCCGATCGCCGCCGACTCGTGGCTGGAACTCCCCGGTTGGAAAATCCTCTTCGGGGCCGACGGCGCCGAAAGCATGCTGGCCCGCGCCGCGATCGCCAACTCCCTGCAGCGGTTGCCCTCGATGCTGCAGGGGCTGCTGTAGCGAGCCCTCCCGCCGCGAGGTCCGCGGATTCTCCGGCTTTCCAGGATACAACGCGTGGATTCATGCGCAGATTCCAGTCAGGTTCCACGCCGGCGTGCCGATTACGGTCACTGCATGTCTGTCGCATTGCTCGATTCCGCCTCCGTCAGCGCCGCCGCGCCGGCAATCGAAACCGGCCTTGAAGCATGGGAAAACAGCGCCGATCCCGTCTATTGCCGGGATCTTCGCGGCCGCATTCTGGCCGTGAATCATTCGTTTGCCCGCAAGTTCGGCCGGAGCCACGCCGACCTCGTCGGCCAGTCCGTGGCCGAACTGGTCTGGCCGGAGGACGTGCCCGCGCTCGAGTCGGTCGTCGCCGAATTGAGCCGGCCGCCCCATCGCGCCGTCGGCGAACACCGCTGGCGCACCCCCCAGGGCATCCGCTGGTTCGCCTGGGAAAAAACCGCGCTGTTCGATGCGGCCGGTCAGGTCGTCGCGGTGCGTGCGGTCGGACGCGACATCACGCGCCAACGCCTCGCGGAGGAACAGTTCTACCGTCTCTCCCGCGCGGTCGAACAATCGCCCGTCGCCACCGTCATCACCGATCTCGAGGGGCATGCGCAGTACGTGAACTCCAAGTTCACCGAAGTGAGCGGCCGCACGCTGGAGGACATTTTGGATCGCAAAATCGAGGTCTTGCGCGACGGCCATGCCAGCGAAGCATCCTATCAGGAGTTCTGGCGCACCGTGCGCGCGGGCGGAGAGTGGCGCGGCGAGCTGACAACCGAACGTCCCGGCGGCGGCACCGTGGCGGAGTCGATCAAGGTCTCGTGCCTGCGCAGTCCCACCGGAGAAATCACCAATTTTCTCTGCCTCCGCGAGGATGTCACCGAGCGCAAGAAGCTCGAACACGAACTCCGGCAGGCTTATAAAATGGAGAGCCTCGGCACCCTCGCGAGCGGCATCGCGCACGATTTCAACAACCTGCTCGCGATTATCAACGGGTATGCCGAATTCTGCCTGCAAGGCACGGCCGAAGCCGCGATCCTGCAGAAGAGTTTGCGCGAGATCCATCGGGCCGCCCAGCGCGCCGGGGGGCTGGTGCGCCAGATCCTCACCTTTAGCCGCAAGACCGAGGTCAAGTTCAGCCCGCTCGACCTCAACCGGCTGATACGGGAATTGGTCGCAATGCTGGCGGAGACTTTTCCCCGCAACGTCTCGTTCACCCTGGATCTCGACGATCAACTGCCGCCGTTGCTGGCCGACGCGAACCAGATCCAGCAAATCATTCTCAACCTTTGCGTGAACGCCCGCGATGCCATGCCGGGGGGCGGGCTGATCAATCTGAGCACGCAGGTGCAGCCGGCCACCGGCGTCCGTCACCACACGGCCGATCCGGGGTCATGTTATGCGTGTCTCAAGGTTGGCGATACGGGAACGGGGATGACGGAAGCGGTGCGCCAGCGCATCTTCGAGCCATTCTTCACCACGAAACAAGGCAGCCAGGGCACGGGCCTCGGACTCGCGGTCGTCTACGGCGTCGTGGTCAGCCACCACGGCCACATCGAGGTGGAAAGCACCCCGGGAGCCGGCAGCGCCTTTACCGTCCACCTGCCCCTGGCCGCCGGGCCCAATCCCGCACCCACCACCTTCAAGGCGGGGGATTTTCCCGGGGGCAGCGAATCGTTGCTCATCGTGGATGACGAAGAGTCGCTCCGCTCGCTGCTCGCGACCGCGCTTATCCGCAAGGGCTACCAGGCCGCCACCGCGGCGTCGGGACTCGAGGCGATCAGCCTGTTGAGCGACACCAGTCGCACGTTCGATCTCGCCCTCCTCGATCTGAACATGCCCGGGGCCACCGGCGTCGAGGTGCTGAAGGTCATCCGGGTTTGCCGACCACAGCTGAAAGTGCTCGTGATCAGCGGCCACATCACGCCTGAGACCCACGCGGAACTGGTCCAGCTCGGCCAGCGGGATTTCGTGCAGAAACCCTACCGGCTCGACGAAGTCGGGCGCCACATTCGTCGCCTGCTTGAAACCGTTCCAGGCGGGCCGGGCCACCCTCCGGCTACACGCTGACGGCAATTCGTTTCAGAAATCGCGCACCGTGCCGATCTGTACTGCAAAATGATCCGTCAGCGATCTCTGCGCTCCCTTCTCTTTCTTCTGGCTGCGCCGCTCGCCTTCGCCTCCGGGACGAAAGTGGCGCCGCCGTTGGCCAGCGAACCGCCGGCTCCCATCGCGCCAGAAACAGCCACCGGGTCCACCCCTGTGGCCAAGGCGGAGAAAATCGCGACCGCCGAGGCGGCACCAGCACCCATCGCCGCGCCGGCCGGCCCCGAAGCGATTGAAGCCGCCCCGGAAAACCCGCCCGCGACCCCGGCCCGCGCCAAGACGCCGAAGGATGCGTTCGCGGGTTTCCTCAACCTGGGGCTGAGCCTCACCGACCGGGGCGATTATGAGGCCGCTGAGATCGCCTATCGACAGGTGCTCAAGACGCCTCGCGCCCCGCTGCCAGCCACGAAGAGCGCACTCCTGGGCCTGGCCCGCATGCACCGCAAGCAAGGCGCACACACCAAGGCCGCCGCGATCTACGAAAAATTTCTGAAGGAGTTTCCCGACGACGACCGGGCCCCCGACGCCCTGCTCGACCTCGGGCGCACGCTGCGCAACATGGGAGCCTACCGCAGCGCCATCGCCCGATTCTACAGTGTCATCAATTCAACCCTGAAGCTGCCCGCCGAGGGATTCGAACGTTACCAACTGCTGGCGAAGACAGCCCAATTTGAGATCGCCGAAACCCATTACGAGACCGGCGACTTCGCCGAGGCCAGCAAGTTTTTCCTGCGCCTGCGCCAGCTGGATCTGGCCCCGTCCGACCGCGCTCGCGCGCACTTCAAGGCGGGATACGCCCTCCATCTCGGCGGTGATTTCGACCGCTCCGTCACCACGCTCCGCGCCTATCTCGACCAATGCCCGAACGACGAAAACGTGCCGGAGGCGCGCTACCTCCTGGCCATCAACCTCCGCCGGCTCAAACGCTCCCAGGATGCGCTCGCCGCCACGCTGGATCTGCTGGCGACGGAGAAATCCCGCATGAACGCCGATCCGAAGCGCTGGGTCTACTGGCAGCGCCGGACCGGCAACCAGCTCGCCAACGATTTTTTTGAAAACGGCGACACCACAAACGCCCAGGCCATCTATTCCAGCCTGCTGCTGCTTGCCCCTGAACCCGCCTGGCGCCTCCCGATCACCTACCAGATCGGGCTCTGTTACGAACGGCTCGGCGCGACCGAGCAGGCCGGCAAGTCCTATCGCAGCATCATCGATGCCGCCGGTCAGACCCCCGCACCCGAATTGACCGATCTCGTCCAGATGGCCGTCTGGCGACTGGAGCACATCGGTTGGCGCGACGGCATGCAGCAACAACTGACCACCTTTTTCGAAACCACGACCGGACGGACACCCGCTCCGCCTCCCGCGCCCAAAAAAACCGCCTCCGTCCCATGAGCCAACCGGCCACACTCGATCACCACCACCAGCTGTGCGACACCATCCATCAGTGCATCATGGACGAAAACCGCTTTCTCCGACAGCACCAACGGGCGCCCGACCCGGCGCTGCTCGAGCGCAAGCAAGCCCTGCTGGAGCAGCTTGATGAAAGCCTGGCCGCGCTGCGCGCCGAGCCGGCCGCCTCCGTCTGCGACCTCGCCGCCACGGCGCAGCTCGAGAAAACGCGCGCGCGTATCCTGCAAATCCTGCAACTGGACAAGGAAAACGAACAGCTCCTGCTTCGTTGCAGCCTGACCACCGCCCGCGCCTCCAGTTCCCCGTCGACGCTCGCGCCCTCGCTCACGATGTTGCAGAAAATCTATTCGCGCCGTTCGTGATGCGAACGCCCGTCGGTCGTGGACCTGCACGTTGGAGGTTCGACCGGGTGACCGGGCCACCGTCAAAAATCCCCTATCTGGGTCGAATCCACTCCTGCGAAGGAAAACTTCCGCCCGCGTTCACCTCGCTGGTCCCGGTGTCGAGCAGGGAGCTCACCTCGTCCAGCCGCACGACCACGTCCGCGACCATGTTTTCCAATTGGGACGGTGTGAGGTCCAGCGACTGCAGGCAGGCCGCATCGGGCAGCGGCGGCCAGTCGACCGGGTCTGCCGCGCACACGGCGCTGCGCAACCATTTCGCGGCGAAAAGCAGGTCCGCCATTCGTTTCTCGCTCCCGGCGCCATGCGGCGCGTATTGCCAGCGGACGGGCTCCGTCATTTCCCGGGCAAAACCCCACTCACGCAGCAAGGCCCCGCCGACCTCCGCCTGGGTGAAGCCCAAGACCGCGCGCTCGCTCGCACTCGCCTCCTGCGGAAACGCCAGGGTCGGGAGCTTGAGGTGGCGGGCGTGCTGCAGCGCCCATCCATCGATCGCCACCATCCCCACGCCATGCAGCAGACCGATGGTGTAGGACATTTCCGGATCCTGTCCGCTGTGTGCGGCCACGGTCTCAGCCGCCAGCCCGCAGGCGACGGAGATCTTCCACAGTTCGTCGGCCTCGAGGCCATAAACCTCGAGCGGGCGCACCAACACCTGCGACGCCACCGCGTAGGAAACGAGTTCGTAAACCTGGTCGAAGCCCACGCGACTGACCGCCTCCTCCACGGTCAGGCAGCGGGCGCCTTTGCCAAAATAGACGCTGTTCGATACCTGCAGCACCCGCGCCACAATTCCGGAGTCGAAGCGAATCAGCGCCACGATTTCGTGCACCGCCGAATTTCCGTCACACAGGAGTCTCTTGAGCCGCGGCAATATCTTCGGCGCCGAGGGCAGATGCCTCACGGCCCCCACGATATCATCGGGCGTGAGCAAACGCTGGGGTGACTTCATGGCGGCGGCAATCATGGCAACGCCCGTCTCATCGTCACAAAACCGGCCGACTTGTCTCAAATAAG
>JBIJCX010000410.1:0-6933 GCA_044344465.1 Opitutaceae bacterium | reverse complement strand
ATCTTGCGCTTGTCATCGACCGTTCCGGCTCGATGGCGGGCGCCAAGATCGCGAAAGCCCGCGAGGCCGCACTCGAGGCCGTCCGCCGGCTCGGACCCGACGATGTCGTGGCGCTCATCGTCTACGACACAAACGTCCAGACCCTGATCCCGGCCCAGCGCCTGGGTGACGGCCGACGGCTTGAGCGGGCGATCCATGGCATCGAGGCCGGGGGCAACACTGCCCTCTACGGGGGTGTCAGCCGCGGGGCCGCAGAGGTGCGCCGTTTCCTCGAGAGCGGGCACGCCATCAACCGGGTGGTTCTGCTTTCGGATGGGCTCGCCAATGTCGGTCCCAGTTCCCCCGAGGAACTTGGCCGGCTGGGCGCGTCGCTGATGAAGGAGGGCATCTCCGTGACGACCGTCGGCCTCGGGCTCGGGTTCAACGAGGACCTCATGACCCGCCTCGCGCAGCGGAGCGACGGCAACACCTATTTCGTCGAAAACAGCGCGGACCTCCCGGGGATCTTTGCCGCCGAGCTTGGCGACGTACTCAACGTCGTGGCGCGCCGCGTCGTGATCGAGATCCAGTTCCCGAGCGGCGTGAGGCCCTTGTGCTTCGTCGGACGCGATGGGACGATTCGCGGTCAGCGCGCCGAGCTGACGCTCAACCAGCTTTATGGCGGTCAGGAGAAATTCGCGCTCATCGAGGTCGAAGTTTCGCCCTCGCAACCGGGAGTGGAGCGGGAGATCGCGCGGGCCAGCGTAAGTTATGAGGATCCGGCTACGCAGCGCTCCGCCCGACTTTCGGCCCACCGCACGGTGCAGTTCAGTGCGAGCCGCGCCAGCGTGGTCAGTTCGGCGGACCACAAGGTGCAGGCGGACTACGCGGCGAACGTCATGGCCGTGGCCAAGGATGAGGCCGTGGCGTTGGTCGATGCGAATCGCCGCGATGACGCGGCCGCGCTGCTTCGCCAGCGCTCGGAGGCGCTGCAGGCAATCGGCAGCGCGTATGCGAATCCGGCCGTGCAAAAGGTTGCGGCGGCGGCGGCCCCCGAGGCCGATCGCGTTGCCCGGGAGGGCTTGGGCAACGCCGAGCGCAAGGCCTATCGGGCCGAGAGCGCGCAGGTGAAGAGCCAGCAGTCTGCGCCCGATCAAGTCCAGGATCGGCGCTAAGCCGTAAGAATTCAGCTGAGAGCTGAGGGCTGAGAGTTGAGAGCAAAACCAAAAAATGAATTTCGTTTTCAGGCGTGCTGGCGCCGGTTTCAGCTCTGGAGATCGAACTCTCAGTTCGGAACTGCTTGGTCGAATGGTGGGCCGGGCGCTCCGCGCGCGGCCCGGTCGAAGGACGGGTCCGAGGCCGCGCACGGAGTGCACGGCCCACCCGCCGGCCCAACTGCGCCCATCCAAAGAAAAACGATGAGCCCAAAGGAGCGCGGGCACTCCTGCCCGCGAAGTTCGTTCCGCTTTCGACGGGCAGGAGTGCCCGCCCTCCCTTCGACCTTTCCACCGACGATCAGTCTCACGAAGATTCCAGCGGGTCATGAGGTATGATCCTTTTGTTCGCGGTGGATTTGATCCACCGGGGATGTTTACTCCCACGCAAAAAAATCTCACCCTCCTGCCGTGTCGCCCACCTCGCGTCGCATCTTTCTCTACTGGCTGCTGCTGCTCGTGCCAACCCTCGTGGTTGGCGGCGTGGCAATCCAGCTCCTGCGGCGGGAGCAGGCGCGGTTGGTTGAACAAGGCGCCTATGCGCAGGAGTCGCGGCGGGCCGCGGTGACGGCACGAGTCCGCCTGATTGTGGAGAACGTCGAGTTGCTCGTCGGCGATGTGCAGGCGGGCTTGCTCGACACGATCGCGGCGCAGCCGGTCAGCGGGCTCGATGGGTTTCTCGAGCAGTGGGAAAAGAACAACCCGCTGGTCCGAACCGCGTTTCGTTGCACGGCCGATGGTCGTCTGCTGCGGCCGACGGGAGACACCGGTGATCGGGATGCGGGAGGATTTGTCCGGCGCTTCGCCCGCCAGTTGGGAGAAACCAGACCGTGGTCCGTGCCGAAGCGGGAAGCGGACGGGGTGTCGGGCAAATTGCAGGCACCCGCGCCCGCCGCGGAGCCGCCCGAACGCAAGGCGGTCGCTTCAAATGTTGCCCAGGTTCAGTCCGCCCGTCGCGACGTCCAGGAACTTGTCAAGACGCGGGAGTTTCCGAGTGTGGCGAGCGTGGGTGAGAGCAGGAATCGCGCGACCCCGGGCCGTCAGGCCGAGGGCGCCGCCACCGGGGCGGGCTTGGCCGCTGCGCCAGCGATGAAGGCCGAGCCCGCGGCGGCGGCGAGTCCCGCGGCGGATCGCCGTGAGGTGGGCGCGGGCAGCCTGGGCGATTCGGCGCGAACCCGCGGACCGGGGCCGGCGGCGGTCGCGGTGCTTTTGCCGCCGGCCAAGGATGCGGTGCCGGAGCGTCGGGGGTGGGCGCCGGCCGTGGTCGATGGTCGCCTGCATCTGCTGGGCTGGGTGCAGCCGGGAGGCGGCGGCGACATTCGGGGTTTCGAGCTGGAATTGACGGCGTTCATCAGCCGGTTGGCCGGCGCGCTGCCCGCGGAGGTGGGGAGCGGCGAAGGCTACGCGCTGCGGGACGATCAGGGGCGGATTTTGCACCAGGTGGGTGCGGTGCCGCCAACCGGTTCGGCGGCGGCCCGGGTTCCCCTGGCCATGGCGTTGCTGCCGGGGTGGGATGTCGTGGGCCACTTGCCGCTGGCTCCATCGCGGAGTGCGGCTGGGGCAGGATTTCTCTGGGTCAGCGGCCTGCTGGTGGCGATTTTTGTGGCGGCGATCCTCGCCGGCGGATCGCTGCTGCTCTGGCAGGCCCGGCGGAGCGAGGCGGAAGCCGCGCAGAAGACGTCGTTCGTCGCCAACGTCTCGCACGAGTTCAAGACGCCGCTCACCACGATTCGGCTTTTCGCGGAGTTGTTGGAGCAGGGACGGGTGCGCGATGCCGCGCAAGGCGGCGAATATCTGCGGACCATCGGACGGGAAACGCAGCGGCTGGCGCGGCTGGTCAACAATGCCCTCGACTTCAGCCGGCTCGAGCAGGGCCGGAAGAAATACGCGCGCGAACGGCTTGATCTCACCGCCGAGCTGTCGCGCTTGCTCGACACCCATGCGCCGCGCCTGGCGGAGGCGGGAATGACGCTGCGCCGCGAGCTGCCGGCGGAGGCGCTCCCGGTGTTGGGCGATCGCGATGCCTTCGAGCAAATCGTGCTCAACCTGCTCGACAACGCGGCCAAGTACGCGGCGGCTGGTCGCGAGGTGACGGTGGGGTTGACGGCGCGAGGGGGCGGAGGCGCGGCGGTGCGCGTGGCCGATCGCGGGCCGGGGGTGCCGCCGGAGCATCGCGAGCGGATTTTCGAAAAGTTTCACCGGGTGGATGACACGCTGACCGCGGAAAAAACGGGCGCCGGCCTCGGGCTGAGCATCGCGCGACAGCTGGCGCGGGGGCTCGGGGGCAGTTTGCGTTACGCGCCGCGGCCGGGTGGGGGAGCGGAGTTTGTCCTGGAGCTGCCATGAATATGAATAGAAACGCCGTGGGACACAGAGAGCACAGAGGACACACGGAGGTCACTGAGCCGAACTCTGTGTTCTCGGATTGGCCCTTTGTGTCCTCTGTGACGAATGATGGGACTGAACCATGATTGCGAAAATTCTCATTGCCGAGGACGACGCCAACATCCGCCAGGGTCTCGTGGCGACGCTCGAAAGCGAAGGCTACGCGGTCACGGCGGCGGCCGATGGCGCCCAGGCGTTGCGTCTGTTCCCGCAGGAGAAATTCGATCTCGTCTTGCTCGATGTGATGATGCCGAAGGCGAGCGGCTACGACGTGTGCCGCGAGTTGCGGGCGCGCGGCACCCGGGTGCCCGTGTTGTTCCTGACCGCCAAGGGCGAGGAGATCGACAAGGTCGTCGGCTTGAAACTCGGGGCGGACGATTATGTGACGAAGCCGTTCGGGGTGCACGAACTGCTGGCACGGATCGAGGCGCTGTTGCGTCGCTCGCGTACGGTCGCGGCCGCTGGAACCGGCGCCGAGGCGGCATTGGCCCCCGTCATCGCGTTGGGCACGGCCAGCATCGATTGCCGGAAGTTTACCGCGGTCGTGGCCGGACGCACCAGTGACTTGACGGCGCGCGAACTGCGACTCGCGGAGGTGTTCGCCGGGCATCCCGGTGAGGTGCTCACGCGCGACGCGTTACTGAACGCGGTCTGGGGCGTCGACTATTTCGGCACGACGCGCACGCTCGACCAGCACATCGCGCAGCTCCGGAAAAAAATCGAAGTCGAGCCGGAGTCGCCGCGCACCATCGTGACGGTGCATGGCGTGGGTTATCGGTACGACGGGGCTTGAAGCCGGCACGGCGGTTTCGCATTCGGCCGGATTGTTGGGAGGCTTCCTCTCCCGGGATCAAATGCCTCGAAGCTATTCTTGGCGCCAGAATTGTTTGCGGATCAAGGCGTCCCTGCGCTCACGCGCAGGGCTACAATCAAGGCGTAGCCCGCCGCGTGAGCGGCGGGACCGAATGTACACCCGCCAAGAAATGTGTCGCTGTGTATCGTCCGAAAAATTTCATTTCCGCCGTCGAAAGCCGAGCCATACCACTAGGAGACCGATCAAAATCAGGATGGAGTACCAACCGACGATTTCGTGGCGCGAGATGCCGAGGGATTGCTCCTCGCTGGCCTCGATGAGCTGGAATGCGGCGATCATTCCGAGCCCGGCGGACATGATCGTCATGAAGCCCGTGCCGATCAGCCCGAGCCGAATCGCCTTCGCGAGCAGTGGTGAGCGCGGAGCCATGCGCCGCGGTCTCCGCTAAACGCTGCAGAGCTTCACGGCCTCGCGGAGCGAGGTGAGGGGATCGCGCGCGGGAATGAATTCCTGGCCGACGAAACCCTTGTACCCCGTGGCCTTGATCGCCTTGATGATCGCCGGGTAGTAAAGTTCCTGGGTCTCGTCGATTTCGTGGCGCCCGGGATTGCCGCCGGTGTGGTAGTGGCCGATGTAACGATGGCTTTCCTGAATCGTGCGGATCACATCCCCCTCCATGATCTGCATGTGGTAGATGTCGTAGAGGAGCTTGAACCGCTCGGAGCCGACGCGCTTCACCAGTTCGACTCCCCATGGCGTGCGATCGCACATGTAATCCTTGTGGTTCACCTTCGAATTGAGGAGCTCCATGCAAACCGTGACGCCGCGTTTTTCGGCTTCGCTGACGATCTTTTTCAGCCCGACCGCACAATTCTCGAGGCCCTGTTCGTCGGGCATGCCCTTGCGGTTGCCGGAAAACACGATGACGTTGGGCAGACCGGCGTCGGCGCACGCGTTGATGCGCTCGATCATGGACGGGACAAACTGGGTGTGATTTTCGAGGCGGTTGAAACCGTCGGGAATCTTGGTCGTGCCGTTGGCCATCGCGCAGGTGAGGCCGTGTTTTTGCACGATCGGCCAGTCCTTCGGATCGAGGAGCTCAACCGATTGGAGTCCGATGTCGCGGGCGGCTTTCGCGAAATCTTCGAGCGCAATCTTTGGGTAGCACCACTTGCACACCGAATGGTTGATCGGGACAGGGTTGGCGACCGGGGCCTTGGCGGCTTCGCTGGCGCCGCGGGAACGACTGACGGTGGCCAGCGCGGCGGCCCCGGCGATGGAACGTAACGCCGTGCGGCGGGTGATTGAGGAGGACATGGTGATGACGCCGACGTTCGGGCCACGCCCGGAACTTGGCAAGCGCGCAGCGGGTGGGACGTGCGCTCCGCGCGCGTCCTGCGGTCGGAAACAACCTGACTGCGCGCGGAGCGCACGGTCCACCTTTTCAGGTGGCATCTTCCCGGGCAAAAATCCGCGGGCCGCACGAGCAACGGCAGTGGGAAGAACGTTGCGTTTACCGCCTCCGCGGGTCTTTTTGCGTGCCTTTCGTCGCCGTGAAAAGTCGCTTTCTGATCCCCCTGGCCGGACTTGGCGCCGCGGCGCTCGGCTTCACGGCGTTGCTCTACGTTTTCGCGGCCGCCTTTCGTCCCGATGTCGTGACGCCGCCGCGAGCCGTACCCGCGGCCGCGCTGGCGGCGGTGGAGGCGGCCCGCGCCCGCGTGCAACAACTGGGCGACGCGCCACCGCCGGTAATCACGCGTACGGTGGACTACACGCTGGGTGAACGGGCGCCGTGGTGGCCCCGGCGGGAAGCGCCCGCGCTGCAGGCGCTCGTGGGCGAGGGCAGGCTGCCGCCCGTGGCGGCGCGGGTGGGACCGGAGCCGGTGGTGATTGAGGGCGTCGAGGGAGTCGGAACGGGTCAGGTTGCGTAAGTTGAGATTTCAAGCCTGGAACGTACCCAATTTTGGGGTTAGCGCGGGATGGTGCCAGCTCAGTGTCGCCGCCGAAATTCCCGTATGGCGCGCAAACTTCGACTCGAATTCCCCGGCGCGATTTACCATGTCATCAACCGGGGAAATTATCGCTCTTGGATTTTCCGCGAGGAGAAAACACGCGCCGCTTTTCAAGCGACGCTCTTCCAGGCCTGCGCGCGCAGTGCGTGGCTCCTGCACGCGTTCGTGATCATGAGTAATCATTTCCATCTCGCACTGGAAACGCCCCTCGGGAACCTCGTCACCGGCATGCAATGGTTGCAGGCGACCTTCGCCTGCCGCTTAAACCGGTTGCGCGACGAGCACGGACATCTGTTCGCCGGCCGCTACAAAAGCCTGTTGGTGGAACGAGGCGCGCCGCTCGGCCAGCTTTGCCACTACATCCATCTCAACCCGGTGAGAGCCAATATCGTTCCCGTCACTCAACGCGCATTCCTAAATTGATCTAAATACCTGATAAGGAAGGGCGGCTCCGATTTTGCGGGACATGGGGAAGAAAATGATTTTTGCTGGCAGGCATGGTCATCCTTCAGCCCTTGCCCGATGATCG
>JBIJCX010000214.1:0-14142 GCA_044344465.1 Opitutaceae bacterium | reverse complement strand
GTCGATGAGCCAAATCCGACATCGGAGGTTACCGTCGGAGGCGACTACCTTTTCACCCCGCGGGGCTGACGCGCGGCGTCAGCCCGCAATCGCGAGCAGATCCGGCAGCTCCACGCGCTTCTCGTAAAGCGCCTTGCCGACGATCACCCCATCCAAGTTGGCGTAACGTCGCGCGAGCTCTGTCAGGCGCACGACGTCCTCGCGCCGGCTCACTCCGCCACTCGCAATCACCCGGAATTTACCGGCGATAAGCATTGCCTCCTGGGCCGCAAAGTTCGGGCCGGTCAGCATGCCGTCCGTGCCGATGTCGGTGTATATGAGCGTGCGCACGCCCAGCGCATCCATCCGCCGGGCCAGTTCGAGGGCACCCGTGCCGGTGGTGTCGACCCAACCCTTGACCGCAACCTTCCCGTTCTTTGCATCGATGCCGACGGCGATTTTCTCCCCGAACTCCGCGACCAGTTCGCCGACAAAGGCATCGCTTTCCGCCGCCCGGGTACCAATCACCACGCGGCTCACGCCCAGGGCCAGCGCCCGCGCAACCGCATCGCGCGTGCGCATGCCGCCGCCCAGTTGCACCTTCATCCCCCGAGCCAGGATTCCCTCCACCGCGGCCAGATTCTGCGGCTCGCCGGCAAACGCACCGTCGAGATCCACCACGTGCACCCACGCGCTGCCAGCGGCACGAAACCCGGCTGCAACCTCGCCCGGATTTTCGGCATACACCGTCTCCTGCTCGGCCCTGCCCTGCGTCAGCCGTACGCAACGGCCGCCTTTGATGTCGATGGCAGGATAGATAATCATGGGCCGGCAGCGAAACCATGAAACCGGCGAAAGACACGAAGATTTTCGGCAACGGGTCTGGTTGCGTCGGCAACTCCAGACGGCGACGACGAAGCGTCGCCCTCCGAGATGAAATTCGTTTCTCTCCGCTGCGCGCCGGCGCCTCCCGACGCCGCGAGTCCCAGCAAGTCTGCCACCACTAACACCGCCTTTCCCGGTACCTTCACCACGCATTTCACCACGCTCCGGCTTGCCCTCCCTCCGGCGCCGGCCAAACATTCCCTTCATGTCGTCGTCCTACAAGGTTCCCGCCTTTCTCTCCGAATTGCTGCACGCGCGCTCGCCCTCCGGTTATGAAACCGAAGCGCAGGCCGTGTTTGATCGCCACGTCAAGCCGGTCGCTGACGCCTACGCAAAGGACGCCCTCGGCAACCGCATCGCCACGCTCAATCCCGGCGGCGATCCGGTTCTCATGCTCGCCGGCCACATGGATGAACTCGGCCTGATCATCACGTTTGTGAACAAGGACGGGTTCGTTTATTTCGACACGATCGGCGGCCACGATCTCAGCGTCATTTCCGGGCGCCGCGTGATCATTCAGACGGCCAACGGTCCCGTCAAAGGCGTCACCGGCAAGCGCGCCGTGCATCTGATGGATGATGACGACCGCAAGAAAGTGCCGAAGAAGCACGAAATCTGGATCGATATCGGGGCGCGTTCGAAGGAGGATGCGCTGAAGCGGGTGAGCATCGGCGACGTTGCGACGTACGATTGCGAGTTGGAACTCTTCCACGGCAGCATCGGCAGCGCGCGCGCGTTCGACAACAAAGTCGGAGCCTACATCGTGGGGGAAACGCTCATCCGCCTGGCAAAGGAGAGGAAGAAGTTTGCCGCCAGGATTGTCAGTGTTGCGACGGCGCAGGAGGAGATCGGCGTCCGCGGCGCCACGACCGCAGCCTATGCCGTGAACCCGCACATCGCCGTGGCGGTCGACGTTGGGCACGCGACCGATCACCCCGATTGCGACAACCGCAAATACGGCGAGACCAAACTCGGCGGTGGACCGATTCTATGCCGGGGCGCGAACATCAATCCGAAGGTCTTCGACCGCCTCCTGAAGGCGGCCAAAAAATTGAAGATCCCCTATCAGATCGAAGCCGATCCACGCCCCACGGGGACTGATGCCCGTGCGATTCAAATCGGCCGTGGCGGCGTCGCCACGGGGCTGATCAGCGTGCCGTTGCGCTACATGCATACGCCGAGCGAGGTCGTTGATCTCGAGGATGTGGAGCGCTGCGTGCAACTGCTCGTGGAGTTCACAAAGGGCCTCGAACAAGGCGACTACGCGCATTGGTGATTTTCCGCTGGCGGCGGAAAACCAGTGGTTTTTTGCCGAGCAAAAAACTCAGGCCATGGCCGCCCGGCAAACGCACACGCGTGGGCAAAACCGATTCGCAAGCTTCGGTGCGACGCCGCCGCCGAAGGACAGTACCGCGATCAGCGCTCCCACCGAACTCCATACTCCCGTGGCAGCTGGTTCGGGAATCGCAGCGATAATGGCCCCTCGGTAGTCTGCGATGCTGACGGCAAACGTCTGGTTCCCCACAACAGAGGCACTCCCGGCCTGACCTTCGAAGGTGTGATCGCGCTGAGAATGCCTGCCAGCGCCCAGTTTGATCCATCAAAACTAAACATCGCGCCGCCTGAGTCACCGGTCCCCGCCTGGGATGCAGCCGTGATCGCTGAAAAAACAGTATAAACGCCGCTACTCGTTACACCACCCAAGATGTAGTTCGAGGATGCGCCGACAACCGCGTCGCCCCAACGCTTGCCGGCAGAGGCAACCTGACTGTAGCCGTGAGCATTGAAGGGATCGGCCGCCGAGACCGTCCACGTCGAACCGCTGATGTCCCACCGGGTGTAGATGCCTTCAACCGACTCCATTTCCGATTAGCCGAACCGCCGATGCGCCAACCGGTGCCGTCGATGCGAGCGCCAGATTGGGCAAACCCGGGTCAGCGGTCAGTCGAAAAAGAAACAATTCAGTCGTGGTCGAATCGGGATCGAGAATTATGAGTCCGGAGCCAGAAACGGCGGTATAAGGGGTGGAATTTAGTGAAATCGTGCCAATTCCGACATGCGCCGCCGTTGCAACCCAGTAGCTGGCTCCATAGCTGCCCAAGTAAACCCCGGTCGCGCCATTGAGGGAACCGACGTTAGCCCAACCGGGGTCGCTGACGGGCGCCGTCAAGTTTTGCGTACCGTTTCCGCCAAAAATGACAATAGCCCTGATGGGCAAGACAAGAGAAAGCCAAACAAGCGAGAGTGGTAAAAATCGTTGATATAACATGGCAACGATTTTCGTGCTGCCCCAACCGCGCCTAAGCCGCGTCCTGGTTTGGCTCGGCTTTGGCGGCCCGGCGGAGGGTCGGCTTGCGCCGGCCCGCGACCACGGCGGCATCGATCACAACCTCGGTCACATCCTCGCACTGGGGAAGTTCGTACATCACCTCGAGCATGATGTTTTCCATGATCGCACGCAGCGCCCGGGCCCCCGTCTTGAGCTCGACCGCCCGGTGCGCAATGGCCTTTACGGCATCCGGCGTGATCTTCAAGCGCACCCCATCGATCGCGAAGAGCTTAGAATACTGCTTCACCATCGCGTTCTTGGTGCGCAGCAAAATCTTCTCGAGATCGGCCACCGCCAGCTGATCCAGCACGGAAACGACGGGCAACCGGCCGATAAATTCCGGGATCATGCCAAAACGGATGAGATCCTCGGGGGCGAGCGCCTTCATCATCTGCTCGGGTTTCAAGGCCGCTTCGTGCTGCGCCGTGATCGACGAAAAACCGAGACTGCGCGTTCCCAGCCGGCGCTGCACGATCGCATCGAGGCCGACAAAAGCCCCACCACAGACAAACAGGATGTTCGACGTGTTGATCTGGACGTATTCCTGATTCGGATGTTTGCGCCCCCCCTGGGGCGGGACATTGCAGGTCGTGCCTTCGAGAATCTTGAGCAGCGCCTGCTGCACCCCCTCGCCAGATACATCGCGCGTGATTGAGACGTTCTCCGTCTTGCGGCCGATCTTGTCGATCTCGTCGATGTAGATGATGCCGCACTCGGCCTTTTTCACGTCGTAGTTCGCGGCCTGGAGCAGGCGGAGCACGACATTTTCGACGTCCTCACCGACATAGCCCGCCTCGGTGAGCGTGGTGGCATCGGAAATCGCAAAAGGCACGTCGAGGATCTTCGCCAGCGTGCGGGCGAGCAAGGTCTTGCCCGAGCCGGTGGGCCCGACGAGCAGAATGTTGCTCTTTTCGATCTCGACGTCGTTGAATTCCGGCGAAATCGCCGCCGTATCCTTGGCCTGGCCGGAATCGAACATCAGGCGCTTGTAGTGATTGTAGACGGCAACGGAGAGGACCATCTTGGCGTGGTCCTGGCCAATCACGTAGTCGTCCAGCGTCTTCTTGATGGTCGAAGGCTTGATCAGGCGGAAGGCCGGCCTGGCCTCGACGGTGGGTGCCTTCAACTCGCGGTCGATGATCGTCTTGCAGACGTTGACGCACGAGTCGCAGATGTAGACGCCGGGCCCGGCGATGATCTTCTTCACCTCCGCCTGCGACTTACCGCAGAACGAACAGAGGGTCATGCGCGCTGATTTGGCCATGGCGCAGAGCGTGCGAGACGCGGCGGGCGAGTCGAGGCCGGAGTTTGCGGAGTGCTCGGTCGCGGCTCAGGCCGCCGTCGGTACCGCAATCGCCTTGGCCTCGCGGGTCGAAACGACGACGTGATCCACAATGCCGTACTCCTTGGCCTCCGGGGCGCTCAGGTAATAGTCGCGGTCCGAGTCCTTCTCAATCTGCTCCGGGGTCTTGCCCGTGTGGCGCGATAGCGCTTCATTGAGCGTCTTCCGCCAGCGGATGATCTCACGCGCCGCGATCGCGATGTCGGCCGCCTGGCCGCCGGCCCCGCCGCTCGGCTGATGAATCATCACCCGGCTGTTCGGCAGCGCGAAGCGTTTCCCCTTGGTTCCCGCCGCCAGCAGCACGGTGCTCATGCTCGCGGCCATGCCGACGCAATAGGTCACGATATCGCACTGCAGGAAATTCATCGTGTCATAAATGGCCATGCCACCCGTGACCACGCCACCAGGCGAATTGATGTAGAGGTGGATGTCCTTCTTCGAATCCTCCATCTGCAGGAACAGCAGCTGTGCAATCACGAGATTCGCCACCATGTCATCGATCGGCGTGCCGATAAAAATGATACGGTCCTTCAGGAGACGGGAATAGATGTCCATCGACCGCTCGCCGCGGCCGGTGTTTTCGAGGACGATGGGAACGTAATAGCTCACGTGATGATGATGGTAGGTTGTCCGTTCAGCCCTTGGCCTGGACGGTGGTGAGCTTAGCCTTGGACGCCAGGAAATCAACCGCCTTGTCGAAAATGATCGACTGCTGCACCGAGCGCAGCCGCTCGCGATCGGAGCCAAGTTCCTTCGCCAGCTTGTCCGGCTTCTGGCCGGAGCGCATCGCCTCGCGATAGAGGTAGGTGTTCAAGTCGTCGTCCGTGACCGAGATCTTCTCCGCCTCGGCGATCTTCGCCAGGATCAGCTGGAGCTTCACCCGGTTGACCGCGGCGTTCCGCGCTCCGGCGAACAGCTCCTTCTTGTCCTTCTCGAATTGCTCGGCCGGGACGCCGCGGCGCATGTTCTCCTCGATATATTGCCGCAGCACGCCCTGCGTCTCGGCCTCGACGAGCGAGTCCGGCACCGGGATGTCAACCTGGGCGGCGAGCTGCTCGGTGACCTGACGGCGCTGTGCTGCGCGATTCTGATGTTCCTTCTGGAGCTTGAGGTTGCTCCGCACCTGCGACTGCAATCCGGCAAGGTCATCAACCTGCTGCGCCTTGAAAAACTCGGCATCGAGCGCTGGCAGCACGCGCTCGCGAATCTCCTGAATTTCCACCGCGTAAATCGCGGTCTTGCCCGCCAACGCCGCCACCGGAGCAAAATCGGCGGGGAACGTGATGGTCACATCCTTTTTCTCGCCGACTTTCAGCCCGACAAGCTGTTTACCGAGCCCCGGGATGACGCCGTCCTGGGCGCCATCGACCTCTTCCCATGTCTGCGGGACTTTGCCGTAGAGCTGCTTGTCGGGTGCGAGGTCCGCGATCGGCGTGCCGTCGACGGTGCCCTCGTAGGAAAGTTTAACGTAGTCGCTTTTCTGCGTCGCCCGATCCGCCGGCTTGAAATCGGCCCGCTCGGATCGAAGGCCCTCGATCACGTTTTCCACCTCGGCATCGGTAATTTCAGTTGAAGCGATCTCGGCGGTCAACTGGCTGTAGTCTGGCAGTGCGAAATCCGGACGGACATCAAGCGTGATCGTCACCACTGCAGGAGTTCCGAGCATGATTTTCCCTTCTTCGACATTTACGACGTTCAGCACGTCGGGCTTTTCCTGCTCCATCGCCGAACGATAAGCCCGGGCAACCACCTTCTGATTGAACTCCTCGGCGATCTCCTTGGCGAAGCGTTTCGCGACCATGGTGGCGGGAGCCTTGCCCGGGCGGAAGCCCGGGATGCGCGCGTACTTGGCGATTTCGGCGACCACTGCCTGGTGCTCGGTATCGACCTCGCCCGCATCGAGCGTGACGATGAGGCTCTTGCGGGTGGCGGAGACGTGGTTTAGTTGGACGTTCACGGAAGAATATTCGAACGGGATGGTGTTGAAAGAATCGGTCACGCTACGTCGCGAGTTGCACTGGTCAATGCCGGATTCTGCGCGCTTGCGCGCGCGCCGCTGGTGCGTTTCCTCGTGCGACGATGCCGAGTCTCCGCCTGCTGCTTACCGCCCACGCGCCGGTGCTCCTGATTGATGCGGCTTCTTCGCATATGCATGTCGGTTGGTTGGGTTCGGATGCGACTGCGCGTTGGGAGTCGTCGAGCGAAGAAGCAGGCATCGGCATCTTTCGTTGCCTTGAGGCGCTTGGGAGCGACGTAAGCAGCGCGAGAGCCTTTGGGTTTTGCGAAGGGCCCGGCTCGATTTTGGGAATTCGCACGGTCGCGATGGCGTTGCGCACCTGGTGCATGCTGATGCCGCGCCCCGTGTTTGCCTATTCCAGCCTTGCGCTGGTGGCCCACGCGTTGGACCGCCCCGAACTTGGAATCATTGCCGACGGGCGGCGCGAGTCATGGCATCTGCATCAGCTCGGTGCCGGGCTCCGGCGCGTCACCACCGCAGAACTCAGCGGCGATCTCGTCATGCCGGAGAACTTCCGTCACTGGACTCCGTTGCCGCCGCGCGTGACGCGCGTGCCCTACGCGCCCGCCGATCTGCTGCCGCGGGTGTTGGATGCCGATCTGTTTCGCCGGAATGCGACGCCCGACGCCTTCCTGCACGAAGAGCCGAGCTACGTCACGTGGACGCCGCAGATACACCGTGCGCCACCCGGCCGCTGAGGCCCGTCGGCCCAGACCCGGCTGGTTCGGTTGCGCTTTCGCGATGCACTCGGAATGCCCGCTTTAAGCGCCTCCCATGCGTTAAGGTTATGGCTCGGTTGAAAGCGTCTCAAACGTGTAAACGCCGACTACGTGTTCTCCGTAGGGTTATCACCCTAATTTAGGAGTTGAAGATTTGGCCGAAAACGCCGATTAATTGGTGGTCTTCAAGATGCACCCTTCCCGAGTTCCCTACGCCCTCACACGCTTACTCCCAAAGGCGTTGATGTTGCCTGCGCTACTCGCGCTCGGCGCGGGCGTGGCTCAGGCGCAGTTCACCTTCGCGGAAGATTTCAAGGGCACGACGGCCGCCGGCTGGGTGCTCGGATCGGGAGGCGGAACTTATACGCCGACACTTACCGCCAAAGCCGTCCCGGGGCCTGGCGAGGACGCCATCGGCAATGGCTGGTTACGCATGACCGATCTCTCGGCCAATGCGGCCACGTATGCGCGGCTCACGACCCCGATCCCGTCGGCGAACAACAACATTAATTTAAAGATCGATCTCGCGATGTGGAACTCCGGATCGGGCGGCGCCGCCGACGGCATGACCATCTCGCTCCGCGATGCTGCCGTCCCCTTCGCTACCGGAGCCTACGGCGGCTCACTCGGATATGCCAATCGCACCGGAGTCGCCGGCATGGCCGGCGGATATTTTTCTCTGGGCATCGATAATTTCGGCAACTTTTCCAACCCCACGGAAGGGCGCGTTGGCGGCACCGGTTTCGTGCCGAATGCAATCGCAACCCGCGGTCCCGAGAGCGGTGGCTATGCTTACTTGAGCGGCACGGGTACGCTCGCCACCAATCTTGATTTCCCAAATGCCACGACTCGCCCCGACCAGGGCGGGGTGGATTACCGTCAGCTGGAGTTCAACCTCAACAGCTCGAGCATTCTGACGGTCAGCCTCAGATCTGGCCTGCTCGGAACGCTCACCGAGGTCTATACCGCCAATCTCTCTGGCTACGCCCGGCCGGAAAATCTGGAGCTCGTTTACACGGGCTCAACCGGTGGCTACCAGCAGGTCAACGAACTCCGCAGCCTGATCATTACCACGTCCGCGGCGCCGATCGGAAACGTCTACTACTCGAACTACGCCAATGACAACAAGTGGGGCACGGGCACAAACTGGGGAAATGCGCTGACGCCGAATCTCGGGGAAGTGCCCGGTAATGGGGCGAACCTGGTTTTCTCCAACAACAACTTCACCAGCCCGTCCTTTCAGCTCACCACCGCCCAGACGGTGGATCTTCAGCAGAATCGCACCGCGGCCTCACTCCAGTTTGACGCTCCGTTTAATTACACGCTGCAGGGCTACCAACTCACGCTTAACAACGGTGGCGGCTCGACCGCCATCACCGTCACCAGCGCCCAACCCGGCGGCGCACACACCATCCAGTCAAACCTCGTGTTGAATTCCGACCTCACCATCAACACGAACACCAACACCGCGCTGGTGCTGTCGGGCAGTTTGAACGCCGGGGCCAAGAACATCACGCTGAACAATCTCGGCACGACCACTTTCGGCGGCCAGATCACCGGTTCGGGGACGATGACGCAGTTGTCCGCCGGCACGATCGTCGTCTCCGGCAACAGTGCGAGCACCTACACCGGCAACATCGACATCCAGAAGGGCATGTTGCAGCTCGGCGGCTCCAATGTCCTGAACGCCAACACCAACCTTTCGCTCTCCTCCAACAATGATTCGGGCACCTTTTTCCTCGCCAATAACAATCAGACGCTCGGCTCCCTGACCTTCGCCAGCGGCGGCACGGTGACCACCGGAGCCGGCATTCTCACGATGGGCGGAAACGTCACGAGCAATGCCTCCGTGCGGGAAGCGGCGTTCCTGGGCAACCTCGATCTCGGAGGCGCCATTCGCACCTTCAATGTAGCCGACGGCAGTGTGCCTTCAGGAATAGACATGAATATCGCCGCCACGGTTTCCGGCACGAATGGCGGGATCAACAAGACCGGCCTCGGCACCCTCTTGATGTCGGGCAACAACTCGTTCACTGGCGCCAACACCATCGCCTTGGGCACCCTGATTGCCGCGAGCGATAATGCGCTCGGCGCGGCCGCTGGCACCACGACAACCACGGTTTCCTCCGGTGCAACGCTTGGCTTGCAGGGCGGCATCAATCTCAGCGCTCTGGAGGCAATCTCGCTCAGCGGCACGGGCGATGCCGGTCGGAGCGGTGCTCTCGACAATCTCTCCGGCAACAACTCGGTCGCCGGCCCGGTTACGCTCGCGGGTAACACCACGATTGGCGCCGCGTCCGGCACCACTCTCACCGTATCGGGCGCGGTGGGCGAAATCGGCGGGGCCCGGACACTGACGGCAAACGGCGCCGGCACGATGGTGCTGGCTGGCAACAACACCTATTCCGGCGTGACGACGGTGTCGTCCGGGGCGACGCTGGTCGCAGCCGCCAACAACGCCCTTGGCACCAACGCCGCCGGCACAACCGTTGCGTCGGGCGCCACCCTCGGTTTCCAGGGCGGCATTAATTACACGACGGCCGAAGCGATCAGCGTGCGCGGGACGGGCGCCGCCGGTCGCAATGGTGCCATCGACAATCTTTCCGGTAACAACACCTTTGCCGGCCCGATCACGTTGTCCGCCGCGACGACGATTGGAGCCGCGGCGAACTCCGAGCTCACGCTCTCCGGTGTCATCGGCGGCGCCAACGCCCTCACCGCCGGCGGCAGTGGTGTAGTCGTGCTCTCAGGCGCCAATACCTACGCCGGCATCACGACCGTATCCTCCGGCGCAACCCTTGTAGCGGCCAACGCCTCGGCGTTGGGCAACACAGGGGCCACGACCTCGGTCACCAGCGGCGGCACGCTCGGGCTGCAGGGCGGCGTCACCGTGGCCAACGAGAATATTACCATCAATGGCGCCGGTGTGGGCAGCCAAGGTGCCCTTTTCAATCGTAGCGGAACCAACACCGTCTCGAACAGCGTGGCGCTCGGAAGCGCTTCCTCGATTGGAGCCGCCGGCAGCAGCGAACTCGTCCTCAGCGGTGGACTGACCGGATCGACGGCGCTCACGAAAGTCGGCGCCGGCACGGTCACCGTTCAAGGCGCCAGCAGCTTTACCGGCAGCACGACCGTCAGCGCCGGCACCTTGAGCGTCGCCGGCACCAACGGTGCACTCGCCAGCAGCAGCGGTTTCACGGTAACCAACGCGACTTTGTCCATCGACAACAGCACCGGTAACAACGCCAACCGCATCGGAAATGCGGCCAATATCACGCTCAACGAAGCCACCCTTGCATTCCAGGGGGTAAACCTGGCGCGCTCGAGCGAGACGGTCGGCACCCTCGCCCTCGGCACCGGCGACAACATCCTCTCAGTCAACACCGGCACCGGCACGGGCAGTTATGCGGATCTCACGCTGGCCAACATCACCCGATCCACCACCCAGTCACTCGTGATTCGCAGTTCCGGGATCGTGGGTGCGGGCGGTAACAATCTGGGCACCTCGGGCAGCCCGCGGGTATTCATCACCACCGATTCGCTGAATGGCGTCACCAACCTCGCCGGCGCGACGCTCTCCGCTCCGGTCGCCCTCCCCGGGTTTATAACCGTCACTAACAACTACAACCCGCTCAATCCGAACGCCGCCGTCAGCGATTTTGCCGAATACTCGGGCGACTACAAAGCCACCCTCGACGCCGCCTTCGGCAACGGCATCCGCGCCGTCACCAGTTACTACACCGGGGGCCTCGGACTGAACGTCGACGTGAACACCGCCAACGTGCTGCTGACGGGCACGTCCACCGCCGCTGAGTATCAGCTCACCCGCGGCAATACCAACGCGACCACCACGGACGGCAATTTGAAGCTGACAAACATTCCCCTTCTCAGCATCGAGGGCAACCGCACGCTCACGCTGCAGAACGGCGGCATCATCAAGACTGGCGGCGGCACTACGACGTTCGATGCTCCGTCCACGGGCAAACTTCAGGCTGGCACCGGTTCCTCGAATCTAAGTGTCACGGTCGACGGCGGATCCACGTTGATTATCGACCCCGTGATCATCGGCACCAAGGGCTTGGTCAAGGCCGGTGCCGGCACACTCCAGTTGACGGGCACGAACACCTACACCGGCATGAACTACCTGAACGCCGGTATTCTGCAAATCGCGACGCAGGCCCACCTCGGCACCGCCGCCAACGATGTGACGTTCAACGGTGGCACGCTCGCCGTCACCGGCGCGGGCTTCACGACCGACGCGGGCAAGGTTTTCACCGTCGCCAGCAACAACACGGGCGGCATCGACCTCGCGAGCGGCACGACGCTCACGCTCGCCAACACCGCCAACGTCCTGGTCACGGGCAACAGCAGCTCAGTCCTCGATAAGACCGGCGCCGGCACGCTGGTCGTCCAAAACGCCAATGCCGGGTTCACGGGTCGCCTCAATATCGCGGCCGGCACGGTCCAACTGAACAATGTTGACTCCCTCGGCACGACCGGCGCGAAGGCAGGAGTCACACTCTCTGGTGGCACGCTCGACCTGCGCAACAATGCGGCGACGAATTTCGCCAACAACGTCACCGTCACCGCCAACTCCGCCATCAACGTGGACCGCGTCAGCGCCGGAACGAATCTGACGCACACCCTCGGCACGCTGGCGATGGGCGCGAACACTCTGTCTGTCACCGGCGGCAATGACTTCGACCTCGTCTTCGGCGCGACGACGCTGAACGGAGCCGCGACCTTTAGCGTCTCCCCGGGCACCACCGACCTCACGCTCACCGGTGTATCCGGCACTGGCTCACTCACCAAGGCCGGCGCTGGCACCATGATCCTGAACGGCACCAACACCTATACCGGGGCGACGGCCATTGATGCGGGTACGCTCCGGCTCAACACCGCCGGCTCCACGTTACCCACCGGCACAAACCTAACGATCGGCACCGGCACCCTCGACATGGGCGGCTTCAATCAGACCGTCGCTTCGCTGGCAGGTGGAGGCATCGTTTCCATGGGCGCGGGCAACCTCACCACCGGCGCCGGGAACACCAACTCAATCTACTCTGGCGTCATCAGCGGCGCGGGCGGCGTCACCAAGACTGGCACCGGCATCATGACGCTGCAGGGGTCGAACACCTTCACCGGTGGGCTCAACGTCAATCAGGGGACGATCGCCTACGCCGCCTCCGATGTTATCGCCAACAGTGTGGCCGTGACGGTGGCCGCCTCCGGGACGCTAAATCTGTCGGGCAACTCCGACACCATTGGCTCACTCGCCGGCGTCGGCTCCGTTCAACTCGGCAGTGGGACGCTCACCGCCGGTGCCAACAACAGTTCGACGGCGTATAGCGGCACGCTTTCCGGAACCGGGAACTTCATCAAACAAGGCACTGGCACGATGACCGTTTCCGGCAGCAACACCTACTCCGGCACCACCACGGTTTCCGCCGGCACGCTCGCGATCAGCAGCGCATCGGCCTTGGGCACGGGCGACGGCACCGCCGGCACCGGCACGACCATCGGCAGCGGAGCAACGCTCCAGGTATCCGGCGCCATCAACGTCGCCAACGAGGCGCTCACGCTCAGCGGCACCCTGCAAAACGTCAGCGGCAACAATTCCTTCGGCGGCCCGGTCACGCTGGCCAACCCCGCGTTGGTGACAGTCAATGCCGGCAACCTGACGCTCGGCGGAGCAGTGGCAAATGCGGGCAACCTGCTGACGGTCGGGGGCACCGGGAATACAATTGCCGCGGGCGCAATCACGGGGACTGGCGGGCTGACCAAGACCGGGGCAGGAGCGCTGGTGCTCGAGACCATTGGCAACACCTATTCGGGCGCGACAACAATTAACGGTGGATCCATTCAAATTGGCGTCAATTTTGGCGGACCTTCAAGTTCTGCGGTCACCATTGCCTCGGGCGCCGCGCTCAACGTGAACAACTACACCGCCGCGATCGCCTCTCTCGCGGGCAGTGCCGGTTCAAGCGTCATTCTCGGCTCCGGCACCCTTGCCAGTGGCGCTGACAATACCAGCACCACCTTTTCCGGGGTGATTTCTGGCACCGATGGAAATTTCACCAAGAACGGGAGCGGCACGCTGACGCTCGCGGGCGCCAACACGTACACTGGTACCACGACAATCAATGCCGGTACGCTCGCCGCCGGCGCCAACAATGTGCTGAGCAACCAGACCGCCGTCACGGTCGCAAACGGCGCCTCGTTCACGCTGAACAACACCACCCAGGCCGTCGGTTCGATCGCCGGGGCCGGCACCGTCAGTATCGGCGGCGGTCAGTTCGTCGCCGGCGCCAACAATACCTCGACCACCTTCAGCGGCGCCATGACCGGCACCGGCACGTTCACCAAGGACGGCACCGGCACGCTCACCCTCACCGGCACCAACACCTACTCGGGACCCACCACGATCGCGAACGGCACGCTCGCCCTCGGCGCGAACAATACACTCAGCAATTCCACCAGTCTCACCATCAGCAACGGCGCCACGTTTGCGGTGGGTACCGGCGTGACTGATACGATCGCCGGATTAGTGACGAACGCCACGTCGACCATCAATCTCGACGCCAGCTCGGTGCTCACCGTTGACCGCGCCAGTGCGTCCACGCTGCTCGGCTCCCTCACCGGCACCGGGACGATTGCCTACACGGGCGGCGGAAACCTGACGCTTGGCAGCGGCCTCAATTTTTCCACCGGCACCCTCGCCTTCGGTGGGACCACGATCGGCGGCACGCCCACCTCCACCCTCTTCCTCGGCGGCAGCACCACGATGCTCGGCACGCTGCATATCACGGGGGACACGATCCTCGACTTCGGCAACAACTCCGCCTCCTCGCTCGACCTGAGCAACATCAAG
>JBIJCX010000363.1:0-8336 GCA_044344465.1 Opitutaceae bacterium | reverse complement strand
ATCGATACCGGCGTGAAGATCACGATCCGGAACTGGATCGATGGCATCGATTATTTCTACGCCCAGAACTGGCTGGCCGGCACGACCCCGCCAAATCTCGGGGATCGCGGCGTGGGCGATCAACTGCAGGTTTCCTTCGATGGTTTCAGCAACAACGCGACCTACTGGTTCCAAGATGGCGCCAAGCGGCCCATCACGCCCACGCCGGAACCGGCCACCTACGGCGCGCTGCTGATTGGCGCCGCCTTCGCGTTCATCGGTTTCCGCCGTTGGAGAATATCCGCGACGACGAAAGCATAAGGCTCGTCCGGGCCGGCCCGAAGTTCATTATCCACCGTCGCGAGAATCTCGGCCGTCGCCTAGCCCTTGCCGATCCCGGAAACGCGAAAACCGATCTCCTTCAGTCTAGGGAGGTCCAGGATGTTGCGGCCGTCGAACACGAATGCCGGCTGGTGCATGGTCGCGAAAATCTTCGCGTAATCCAGATTACGGAATTCGTCCCACTCCGTCGCGATGACGAGCGCATGGGCACCGGCCGCGGCTTCATAGGCCGTCATGGCCACGGTCAGCCTCGGCTCGTGGCCGCTCTTGCCGAGCACATCCGCACGGATTTCGTCCGCCGGCACCTTGGGATCGAAAACGACCACGCGCGCCTGTTCCGTCAGCAGATCGCGACACACCGCAATCGCGGCCGACTCGCGGGTATCGTTGGTATCCTTCTTGAACGCGAATCCGAGCACGGCAATTCTCTTGTCGGCCACGGTATTGAAGAGCGCCCGCACGATTCGTCCCGCAAACCGCCGCTTCTGCCAGTCGTTCATCTTTACGACACTTTCCCAGTAATTGGCGACCTCGGGCAGTCCGAAGCTCTCGCAAAGATAAACCAGGTTCATGATGTCCTTCTGGAAGCACGAACCGCCAAAACCGACCGACGCTTTCAGAAATTTCGGGCCAATGCGCGAGTCCCGGCCAATCGCATGGGCGACCTCGTCCACGTCTGCACCCGTCGCATCGCACAACGCCGAGATGGAATTGATCGATGAAATTCGTTGGGCCAGGAATGCGTTGGCGACGAGCTTCGAAAGTTCCGACGACCACAGGTTCGTCGTGATGATCCGGTCGCGGGGCACCCAGTGCGCATAGATATCGACCAGGGTCTTGACCGCCGCTTCGCCATCGGGCGTCCGCTCGCCGCCAATCAGGACGCGATCCGGCGCCATCAGGTCGGCGATGGCGGTACCTTCCGCCAGAAATTCCGGATTGGAGAGCACCGCAAACGTGTGTCCCCGCGCATTGGCGGCGAGGATGTCCTTGATCGTCTCCGCCGTTTTGACCGGGATCGTGGATTTCTCGACGATGATCTTGGGGCCGTTCGCGTGCTCGGCAATCGTGCGCGAGACCGACTCGATGAATCGAAGGTCGGCCGCCCTGCCGGCACCTACGCCATAGGTTTTCGTCGGCGTGTTAACCGCGACAAAAATGATGTCAGCTGCCTCGATCCCCCCTTTTACGTCGGTTGAAAAATGCAGGTTCTTCCCCCGCCTTTGCCGCACCACGTCGTCGAGGCCGGGTTCGTAAATCGGCAGCGTGTCCGAATTCCAGGCGTCAATCCGCGCGGCATTCATGTCCACGACGCGGACTTCGATTTGCGGAGCCTTGAGTGCGATCATGGCCATGGTCGGCCCGCCAACATAACCAGCGCCAATACAACAGATTTTCATTTAGGTAGGGCGCGCAGGGTTGCGTCTGCCCGCAACAAATCCAAGACAGATCTTCAAGCCGGGAGAACTTCGCTGGCGAAGTCTTGCTGCCCTCAAAACGAGGGAGAAAAACCTGACCAAGGCCGGGTCGTGTGCGGATGCCTTACCTAGGCCAGTGTCGGAGCATGCGCCGGACCGCCCGAGGCGATATTCTCGGGCTCGCTCGACTTCTCGGATGTTTTCTTTGGCGCCAGCTTGCCATCGTTCTTCGGCGGCAAGGTTGAAACGATCGGCGACCGAACTTCGCCAAATTGAAGGATTTCGAGCACGTGCTTGCCGTCGATCGTCTCATGTTCCAGCAACGCTTCCGCAATTTTTTCCAGCGCGGAACGGTGTTCCGAAATGAGTTTCTTCGCCCGATGATACTGCTCGTCGATGATCCGATGAATTTCGTGGTCGATCCGGCGCGCCGTCTCCTCCGAGACGTTTTCGTTGCGCGTGATCTCCCGTCCGAGAAACACCGTGTCATGATGATCGCCGAATGCGACCGGACCGAGCGGACTCATGCCCCAGTCACAGACCATGTGGCGCGCAATCTTCGTGATCTGCTTGATGTCACCGGCCGCACCGCTCGAGATGTCGCCCACCACCAGTTCTTCAGCGATCCGGCCGCCCAGACCCATGGCGATTTGATCGAGCATCCGCTTCATCGCGTGGGTGAGGATGTCCTTTTTCGGAATGAACATCGTGCTCCCCAGACTGCGCCCGCGCGGGATGATGGTGACCTTGTGCACCGGCATGTGGCCGTCATCCAGAACGGCCTGCACGAGGGCATGTCCGGCTTCATGATAGGCGGTGAGCTTCTTTTCTTCGTCGTCCATCAACCGCCGGCGCTCGCGGCCGAATTGCACCTTTTCGCGCGCATCGTCCACGTCGATCATCTCCACCTTCTTCTTGCCCCTCCGGGCGGCGAGCAGAGCGGCCTCGTTCAGGAGATTCGCCAGGTCGGCGCCGGATAGTCCAGGCGTGCCACGCGCGATGATTGAAAGATCGACGTTCTCCGCCAGGCTCACCTTCTTGGCATGCACCCGCAGGATTTGCTCTCGACCGGGAAGATCCGGCAGGTCCACGTAAATCTGCCGATCAAAACGACCGGGCCGGAGCAGTGCACTGTCAAGCACGTCGGGCCGGTTCGTCGCGGCGATGATGATCACGCCTTCCGTGGTATCAAAGCCGTCCATCTCGACGAGGAGCGAGTTGAGGGTTTGCTCGCGTTCGTCATTGCCGCCGCCGAGGCCGGCTCCGCGCTGCCGACCCACGGCATCGATTTCATCGATGAAAATCAAGCACGGTGCGTTCTTGCGCCCCTGCTCAAACATGTCGCGCACGCGACTGGCGCCGACACCGACGAACATCTCGACGAAATCCGATCCTGAGATGCTAAAAAAGGGCACGTCGGCTTCGCCCGCCACGGCCTTGGCGAGCAGCGTCTTGCCCGTGCCCGGGGGTCCCACCATTAGAATCCCCTTGGGTATGCGCCCGCCCATTCTCGTGAACTTCTTTGGATCCTTCAGGAATTCGACGACCTCCGAGACTTCCTCCTTCGCCTCATCGCAACCGGCTACTTCGGCGAAAGTGATCTTGTCCCGATCCCGCGTGAGCAGCTTGGCGCGGCTCTTGCCAAAACTGAGCGCTCCCCTGCCCGCCTGCCGGAGCTGGCGCACAAAGAGAAAATAGAGCAGCCCGATGATGATGACAAAGGGTATGACTTGGGCGGCGATGGCGGTCAGCAGCGTCTGCGACGGTTGCTCGACGAAGAGCTTCGACTGCTGGAGCCTCAACATGCTTGCGTCGGTGAGTCGCCCCGCGGCCCGGAACGGCTTGTAAGGAGCGTTCGCATCCCGCCGGCTTTCGCCCATGATGATGACCCCATCCCGACCGCCGCTCGGGTCCGGCCGGATCACCGCCGGCTTGGTCGGATCGCGGTTGATATCGTTCGCCTCGGCCCGCTCGACGACGTCGTAAATCGTGAGCGTTTCGGACGTGGGCGTCATCCCGGACGTGTTGTAGAGCAGCGCGAGCACCGCGGCTACGAGCACGAGCCAGAAGATCAACATCTTCGGTTGAAAACGATCCGGCGGCAGACTCTTGAGCGCACGACGGGATTTTTTGTTATCGGGATCGGACATTTCCTTTTTTGACTGGTCGCGAAACGTGAATGTTCCTGAGGGATAAGTCAATTGACGGTCCGCTGGAATTTGCGCGGCCTCTTTCCATTTCGTTCAAACCGGAGCGCGCCGTCGCGGATGGTCGCAAACCCTTCCACGCCAAGGCTGTGACGGGTCGGCTTTCCGCGTTCGAT
Organism: Opitutaceae bacterium; assembly: GCA_044344465.1. Classification (GTDB taxonomy): domain Bacteria; phylum Verrucomicrobiota; class Verrucomicrobiia; order Opitutales; family Opitutaceae; genus ER46. The sequence goes on along the minus strand of JBIJCX010000363.1, from coordinate 4,274 downwards.
CGAAGCCAGCAAGGCATCGAATCCTTGGCTCGACAATTTTCCGGCCGCGGGCTGCAAAAGCAGCCAGCGATGCAGGGCCCGGCGAAGCAGCGCGCGCGGCTTGCCCGCCAGTCTTTGCAGGCTGAGGGCGCCATGAGCCAGGGTCGGCTGCAGTTCAGCCAGCCACGACTCCAATGCCGCGTCATCCTCCTCCAACAGCATCCGTGAGCGCGCCGCGCCGCTCAAGGCATCGCGCTGCGCCGCCCTTTGCCATGCGGGCAGGACATCCCGCCGGATCCGGTTGCGAAAAAATTCGCGCTCCACATTCGACGAGTCCACCCGCCATGGAATTCCCACGGACCGGAGCGCCGCCAAGATTTCAGATTTCTTGAGCGCGAGCAAGGGACGGAGATGCACCCGCCGGTCCGGAAGGGTCTGGACGGGCCGGGGCGCAGCGAGCCCGCCGGTTCCGCTGCCACGGGCCAGGCGCATGAACATCGCTTCGGCAATGTCATCCATCTGGTGACCGAGCCAGACCACCCGCCCGTGTTGCTCGAAAAACGCCATCCGAACCCGGCGTGCGTCCGCCTCGCTCGCGCCCGGGTGCTTCCCCGGCCATTCGCCCGCGATGAACTCCACTCCGAGCGCGGCGCAAATCCGGCGGCAAAACGCGACATCTCCTCGCGCCTCAACCCCGCGCAATCGGTGATTGAAATGGAGGGCCCGCAGCTGCCGGCGCCGCTTGGGCCAGAAGGTCCAAAGCAGCAGCAACAGCGCCAGCGAATCCGGCCCACCCGAGAACCCAACGGCCCACTTCGTCCGCGCTGGCGCGGCATCCGCCCACGCGAGCACGGCGGGATGCAGCCGGTCACACGGCAGCCGTGCCGCCAACGCCGCCGCCGCCTGCGGCCAGTCAATCGTTTTGCGCCTGGGCATAGTTCAACCGACGGGCCTCCTGCCGGTCCCGACCTTCAGGTGAAACTCAGGTATTCTTTTCCGAAATACGGCACGAGGACGGCCGGTATCTTGACGCGGCCGTCTGGCTGCAAGTTGTTTTCCAGCAGGGCCGCCAGTACGCGCGGGACCGCCAAGGCCGACCCGTTGAGTGTGTGCACGAGTTCCGGCTTTCCCGTCTCCTTCGACCGATAGCGAATCTGCGCCCTCCGGGCCTGGAACGTCTCGAAGTTGGAACAACTCGAAACCTCTAGCCAACGCTTCTGTCCGGCGGCCCAGACCTCGAGGTCATATTTCTTCGACTGGGCGAACCCCAGATCGCCACCGCAAATCAGCAGGACGCGATAGGGCAGATCCAGTTTCTGGAGCAGCGCCTCCGCATCGCCGCGCAGTGAATCGAGTTCGGCATAACTCGTCGACGGGTGCACCCACTTGAGCAACTCGACCTTGTCAAACTGGTGCAGCCGGTTGAGTCCGCGCACATCCTTGCCGTAACTCCCCGCCTCCCGCCGGAAACACGGCGTGTAGGCGCAGCGCCGAATCGGCAGCGCGGCCTCGTCGACGATTTCGTCGCGAAAGAAATTCGTCAGCGGCACCTCGGCCGTGGGAACCGCATAAAGGTGATCCAGCGTTGTCTCGTACATCTGCCCTTCCTTGTCGGGCAACTGCCCGGTCGCCGTCGCGCTTGCCGCGTTGACGAAGATCGGGGGGTTCACCTCCACGTATCCGGCCTTGCCATTCTCATCCAGGAAGAAGTGCAGCAAGGCCCGCACCAGTCGGGCGCCGTCACCGACATAAAACGGAAAGCCTGCGCCCGTCACCTTCGAACCCCGCGCGAAATCGAACAGCCGATCAAAACCCGGAATCTCCCAGTGTGGAAGCGAGTGGGGCCGCGGTTCGGCATGCGCGCCATGCAGGGCGAACACCACGTTCTCCTCGGGCGTCCGCCCTTCCGGCACGGTCGCGTGCGCCAGGTTTGGCACTGCCAGCATCGCCTGCCGGAACTTCTCCTCCAATTCCTTCAACTGCGCCTCGCGGTCTTTCACCTGGACCGAAACCGCCTTCATCTCGGCGACCTTCGCCAGAAACTCCGGCGAACCCTTCGGGAGCGCGGCCATCGCGTTGTTCGCCGCCTTCTGCTTCGACCGCAGCGTTTCGACCTCAAGCAACTGCGAACGCCACGCCGCGTCGACCGCGAGGACCGCGTCGAGATCGACGTCGAGGTGTTTCTTGATGATCGCCGCCCTTACGGTGTCAGGCGAATCGCGGAGGAGCTTGGGATCGAGCATGGGAGGAAATCAGCGTGGTCTAGGCGCGGCGGCAAGAAACTCCTTCAGGCAGCGTGACGACTGAGCCGCAGCAACCCAGTTCGGCCCCAGCGTGCTCGCGCACACCCCGGTTCAAGCCCTGCGGCGCCGCACATCGCCGCGGATGCCCGGCTGTAAGCACATCCGGCCATCACTTGAATCGCGCCCGCGCCCGCTGGAACCGGGCATACACATCCTTCGCTGAAAGCAGCTTCAGGTCGCCCACCGGCGCCTGCACCACAACATTGCCCGGCGCAGTCGGCGGGTAGGGCCCAAAGAGCCGCGGATCGGTCGGCCCAAAGATGCCGAGCACCCGCACCCCGAGCGCCGCCGCCAGATGCATCGGGCCGCTGTCGTTCGCAATCACCCAATCGGCCCGTTTGATCAGCGCGGGCAGCGACACCAGGCTCGTATTGCCCGTCAGGTTGAAAAACTGGGCCGGCGGATAACCGCTGCGATCGTGCACGTAGTTGCTGCCCGCCCAAATCACCTTGCGATTTCGTTCCTCCCGCAGAATCAGCTCGGTCAACTGTTTGAACCCGCCCCAGCATTTCTCGGCCCGGCGGCTGTCGGGAAACATCAGGATCGGTTTGCCGCCACCGCGTGCGTCGGCGAAGCGTAGATTCAAGCTGTCCACCTCGCGAAACTTCAGCCCGCCCTGCAACTCCGCCCTCGCTCCCAGCACGGGACAGAACTGCAGCAGGATATCGAGGGCGTGGCTGCGCCTGCCTTCGGGCGGCAGCGGGACCTCCTCATCGTAGAAAATTCCGGCCATGTCCCGGGCGTCACTGCGGCCGACTTTCCTCTTGGCGTGCGTCCGCGACGTCATGAGTCCGGTCCGCAGCAATCCCTGCATGTCAAACACGTAGTCGAATTTCGTTTTCCTCAATTCCTTCGTGAGTCGCAAGAAGCCCTGCGCGCCGGCGTTCCGTTCAAAAATATAGACCTGGTCAACGGCTTCGCACGCGCGGACGATATGGGCGAAAATCTCGCGTACGACCCAGGAAATGCGCAGGCCTTCACACTGGGCCTTCAACGACGACGCAACCTGCAAAGCATGCACGATGTCGCCGAGCGACGAAGGTTTGATGATGAGAAGTTCAGTCATGGTGTCTGCGGCCGGGCAGAATCTGCTTTTAACCGCCGAACAGTTACGTTTCATGGTTTTTCCAGGCGGAAATCAATGGCCAAATCCCGACCGGGCAAAACGAACATGATTTATCAATTCCGGACGCAGCCGAAGGCGGCCCTGCCGTTCCACCCATCTTTCGCCCGCCGATGCGGGCCCGAGCGCCGGCAACTGTCGTCGTGACTTGCCAGACGTTCAGCCGGCATGAGCCTGTCGCCCAACGGCCCGTCGCAGCCGCTTCTCTTGGCCCGCGCTCATGGTCCTGTTTTTACCGGCGATGTTAGCCGCTGCGGCCGCAGATCCAGCCTCGCGGTCCGAGGCGCCAGGCCGGTAATCTTTTTTCTCCTTGGCGCTGCTCTCCCTTAAATTCCTCGGCTGGTCCGTCGCCCACACTCCCGAACCGCTGCTGCGTGTGCTCGCCGCGGCACTCGGCGACTTCATTTTCTTTTGCCTGCCCCGGCGGCGGCGCCTCGTCCTCTCGAATCTCCACCATGCGTTTCCGGGGAAGCCGGCGCGGTGGCATAGTGCGATTGGACGGGAGAGTTGCCGCCGACTGGTGGAAACGGGACTGTTGTCGCTCGCGACACCCTATATCGACGAGCGCCGCTGCCGCGTGATCGTTGCCGCCGCGCCCGAGTTGCTCGCGTGCCACGCCGAACACCACGCGGCCCCACGACCCACGTTGATTTGCTCCCCCCACCTCGCCTATTGGGAGGCCCAGACCGCCATGGCCCTTGTCGTGCCGGCCCCGTTTCCGGAATTCGGCATCATTTTCCGGCCCCTCGACAACCCCGCGGTCAACGCCTTTGTGAAGCACTCAAGGGAGCGCTTTGGCATGAAGCTGCTCTCGCGCAAGGAAGGCTTTGCCGAGGCCCTCAAGATCCTGCGCCGCCGGGGGTACGTCG
>JBIJCX010000408.1:0-6957 GCA_044344465.1 Opitutaceae bacterium | reverse complement strand
CTCTCACTGCGCGTCAGTCCTCCGCCTTCTTGGCCGGGGCCTTCGGCGCGGGCGGCTTGGTGTTCGTGACCCAATAGACGGCGTTGCGGATCATCTGGCGGTAGCCGGGCGACTCCATTTCGTCGGCGTAGCCGAGCGCGACGTGAAAGATCCGCGCTCCGTTGCGTACCCGCGTCCACGCCACCGGGATCCGTCCGTGCTTGGTTTCACCCTCCAGGATGACTGTGATATCCGGCGCGATATCAGTGTAACGATAGAGGTCGCGCCGCGTGGTGAGCGCCACGCCGATCCTGGTCGGGTTGGTGACGCCTTCCCAAATCGGGTGCGGTTGGAAGAGCAGCCGCTCGGCGTTGCCGAAATTTCCGGTGCCGTTGCGCCCGTAGCTCGCGCCGAGAATTTCGGCATCGAAGTCCGGCCAGTCGTCCCACGCATGGCTGGTCGAGCGCAGCGCGATGATCCCTTTGCCGGATTCGAAAAAACGCCGGATGACTTCGAGGTTGTGCGCGTCGAGCTTCTTGCGCCGGACGAAAAACACGGCCGCATCCGCCTCGAGCAACCGCTCCACGCCGTCGAAGCCGGTGCCGGCCGCATTTACGACCAGAACCTCGCACACCATCTTGTGCTCCGTCCGCAGATATTCGGCCAGGGCCCGGAGCGATTTGTCGGTGCTGTACGGCTTGGACTCGTTCGCGCCCGAAACCAGGCAGACCCGAAACGTCCGCGGCGCCTCGGGCGCGGCTGCCGCCGCACTCTTCCCTGCTTTCGCCTTTTTCTCCGCCGCGGCGAGCGGGCCGGCGAAGAGGAACGCAAACGCGAGGCCAAGCGCGAGCCACGAGGGAGGTTTCCGATTCAAAACGAAGCTGAGAAAATGGAGCGATATTTGCATGGTAGCTCTTGTCGGAGCCTGCTTGCAGGCGACTCGCAGCGTTCGCCGACGAACTAAGTTTCGAATCGCCTGCCAGCAGGCTCCTACATTTGAACTCGGGTCAGATCAAAATTTGTTTCGTAGCCGCCTTGGAGCGGAGCGACAAGGTGGGTGATTGCCGGCTCGACGAGCCACGCTTTCGCTGGGCTCAAGCGCGGCTACGGCAATTGACGCACTTGTTTTTCTCAGTGCCTCGGTGTCCTTGTGGTTCAATCTGTTTCTGGTGATGACTCAGGCTTCGCCGAATCGGGCGCACCTCACGCCAGCAGCCCCTTCACCACGTTTGCCGGATTCGTCCCGGTGAGCTTTTGGTCGAGGCCCTGGAACTTGAAGGTGAGCCGGTTGTGGTCGAGCCCGAGCTGATGGAGGACGGTGGCGTGGAAATCCCGCACGTGCACCGGATCGCGGGCGACGTTGTACGAGAAATCGTCGCTCTGGCCATAGACGATGCCTCCCTTGATGCCTCCGCCCGCCGCCCACATCGTGAAACACTTGGGGTGGTGATCGCGGCCGTAGGAATCGCGAACCTTTACCCCCTCCGAGTAGACGGTCCGGCCAAACTCGCCGCCCCAGAACACCAGCGTGTCGTCGAGCAGCCCGCGTCGCTTCAAGTCCGTGATCAACGCGTAGCAGGGTTGGTCGATATCGGTGCACAGCTTTGGGAGTTTCTCCGGCAGCTTGCCGTGGTGATCCCAGCCGCGATGGAAAATTTGCGTGAACCGCACGCCGCGCTCCGCCATGCGGCGGGCGAGGAGGCAGTTGTGGGCGAACGATCCGGGAACGCGCGAATTCGGTCCGTAGAGTGCAAACGTCTCCGCGGACTCCTGGCTCAGATCGGTGAGCTCGGGCACCGAGGTCTGGAGGCGGAAGGCCATCTCGTATTGCTCGATGCGCGCGTGCGTTTCCGGGTCGCCCACCTCCTCGTAGGTCGCGCGATTCAACGCCTGCACGCCGTCAAGCATCAGGCGCTTCTGCTCGCGATCCATGCCGGCCGGATCGTTCAGGTAAACCACGGGATCGCCGCCATCGCTGCGAAACGACACGCCGCCATGCGAGGGCGGGAGAAAACCGCTGCCCCACAAGCGGGAAAAAATCGCCTCGCCCGCGGCATCGGCCAGGCGGGACGTCAGCACCACGAACGTCGGCAGGTTCTCGTTCGTGCTGCCCAGGCCGTAGGAAATCCACGCGCCCACCGAGGGTTTCCCGGCCTGCGTGTTGCCCGTGAGCATCATCGTGATCGCCGGGTCGTGGTTCACCGAGTCGGTGCGCATCGAATTGATGACCGCCAGCTCGTCGACCACCTTGGCGGTCCACGGCAGGAGCTCGCTCACCCAGGTGCGCGCCTGGCCGTGCTGCTGGAATTTGAACATCGACGGCTGGATCGGAAACTTCGCCTGCGTGCCCGCCATGCCCATCCGCAGCTCGAAGCCCCCGTTCAGGACGGAGAGCGGCATCTCCATGTCGAGTTGCAGGTCCGGCTTGTAATCCCACGTATCCAGTTGGGACGGACCGCCGCCCATCACCAGGTAGATCGCCCGTTTGGCCCGGGGCGCCGCGTGCGCGAGCTGCCGCGCGCCCGCGGGCACCAGGCCCTTGCCCTCGGCCTGGGCCAGCGCGCCGACCAGCGAGGGGCCGAAGAGCGTGGTCAGGGCCGCCCCGCCCAGGCCCTTCGCGACCTGGCCGAAAAACTGGCGGCGCGTCTCGTGCCGGAGGTACTCGTGGCGCAGCCCCCGATCCACCTTGGGATCGAAGCGGGCCGGGACATGATGCGGATCGCAGCGGAAGGGGTTCATGGGGTTATTTGCTGAGGGCCTGATCGGTGTTGAGCAACTGGCTCGCGACGACCGTCCACGCGGCCAGGTCGCGCGGAGGCAGGGCGGCATCCACCGGGCTCTCGCCCACCGACACATAGGCCTGCGCGCGCGGCTCGGTGAAACTCTGGCGGAAACTGGCGTAGGCGTTGAGCAGGACCTGCCGCTGCTCCGCCCGCAGCGGTCGCGTCAACAGGCGCTCGGCCATGAAGTCGATCTTCTGTTCCGGACTGGAGTCGGCCAGCCTCATCGCCCGGGCCGCGAGATGGCGCGAGGCCTCGACGAAGTGCGGCGCATTCAGCGTGATCAACGGCTGCAACGGCGTGTTCGTGCGCTCGCGCTGGACGACGCAGACATCGCGACGCGATGCGTCGAAGGTCGCCAGGACCGACGGCGCGGAAAACCGTTTCATGAACGTGTACACGCTGCGCCGGTAGAGCCCTTCGCCGGTATCCGGTTTGTGCGTGCGCGTGTTGCTCCCGTCCATCGAGAGCGCTTCCCAGAGTCCGCCGGGCTCGTAGGTGTTCACGCTCGGCCCGCCGACCTTTTCCACCAGGAGGCCGCCGGCCGCCAGCGCGCTGTCGCGAATCATCTCGGCATCGAGGCGGAAGCGCGGCCCACGCGCGAGCAGGCGGTTGGCTGGATCCTTTTCCAGCAGCCCGGGCGTGACCTTCGCGGACTGGCGGTAAGTGGCCGACATCACCACCTGCTGGTAGAAACGCTTCACGTTCCAACCGTTGTCCTCAAAGTCCAGGGCGAGCCAGTCGAGGAGGTGGCGGTGGCTGGGGCGCTGCCCGACCACGCCGAAATCGCCCAGCGTCGCCACGATGCCCGCACCAAAAACCTCCTGCCACATCCGGTTGACCGTCACCCGCGCCGTCAGCGGATTCTCCGGGCTCACCAGCCATTGCGCCAGGCCGAGCCGATCGCGGGAGGCGGCTTGGGGCAGCGGCGGCAGGAAGTCCGGGACATCCGCCCAGACGCGCTCCTTGCGCTGGTTGTACACGCCGCGCTCCAGGATATGGGCGGACGCCATCGCGTCTTTTTCCCGCGTGATGTTCGTGTCCGGTCCGCCTTGCGTGGCCGCCTCCAGCTCGGTGTCGAGCCGCGCCTTGGCCGCGCTCAGCGCGATCGTCGGCGCGTCGACCGATCGAAAGTAATAATTGCTCACGACCTTGCGATCGTCGGCATTCCATTGCGTAGCCGGCCGGCCGAGGAGCTCGGCGACAACATCGCGATCCAGCGTGCCGCGGATTTCGTCCGCGCTGAGCTGGCGGCCGTAGACGCGGAGATCCTGATACGAGCATTCGAGGAGCGGGCTCTTGTCGGTTTCCTTTTCGGTCGGCCCATCCGTGCGGCGGGCGAGTTGCAGCGGCGCGGAGGTCCGGATGCTGCCGTTGAGCTGGTCCTTCTGGATTTCAACATCCTGCAGCTCGCCGTTGATATAGAGGCGCAGGCCCGCGGCCTTGCCCGAGCCATCGTAACTGGCCGCGAGATGAACCCATTCCACGCGGCCGAAGACGCGCGGGGCGCGGACCGTGATCGCGTTGTCGTTGCCCGCATGAATCAGGTTCACCACGAGGCGGCCCTGCGCCCAGCGCTGGTTGCTGTTCACATCCTTCGGGTCGGCATATTCCCAGAATAAATCCCAGCCGCGATTCTTCCCGCCGAGGTCCATCTTCGAGACGAGCGATCCCTGCCGGGTCAGCCGGCCGATCCGCGGCTTGAACCAGCCGGAAACCGTGAACGCATCGGTGGAATCGAAATCCCCCAGCTGGTTCGCCGGGAAGCGCGTGGTCGTCGCCAGCCGCAGCGGCGGCCAGTGCCGGACAACTTCGTAGCCCCACAGCGGCGGATCTTTTTCCAGCGTGTACTCGGCCGGACTGGCCCCCGGGGCGCTGTTGCGGACGACGCTGCCCTGGCCTTCGTCGAAGCGGAAACGGGCCACGAGCTGGTCGGTGGCGATCGGTTTCAGGGTCCGGGCCGATTCGGAGGCAAGCCAGGTCTTGATGAGCTCGTCACCGCGGGCCATGCGGGCCATGAGGTGCCGTTCCACCTTGGCCCGCTCTTGGAGAATCTTGGCCGCGGCCTCCGCCTTCTCCGGCGGCGGCAGGGTGACGGTGGGAAAATGAGTCGGGTCCTCGTTGTCGGCGGGCGGATCCATCGTGTTGTTGAAGAAGGCGCTCAACCGGTAGAAGTCCTTCTGCGTGATCGGATCGAATTTGTGATCATGGCACGCGGCGCAGGCGGAGGTGAGCCCGAGAAAAACGGTCGAGACGGTGTTCACCCGTTCGGTGACATTGACCATCTGCAGATCCTCCGTCACCTCGCCGACCGCGCTCGTGGTGATGTGGGCGCGGACGAAGCCGGTGGCGACGAGCGGGTCGAAGTTTTCCGCCGGGAGCAAATCGCCGGCGATCTGCTCGAGCGTGAAGCGATCGAAGGGCTTGTTGGCGTTGAACGACCGGATGACGTAATCGCGAAAGGGCCATGTCCGGCGAAACGGATCCCGGTGCGTGCCGGTCGTGTCGGCGTGGCGCGCGGCATCGAGCCAGTAATGGGCCCGGTGCTCACCGTAACGCGGGCTCGCCAGCAACCGGTCCACCAGCCGCTCATAGGCCGAAGGCGAGGTGTCGGACACGAATGCGCCGATCTCCTCGGGGGTGGGCGGCAGGCCGGTGAGATCGAACGTGACGCGCCGGATCAACGCATGCTTGTCGGCTTCGGGCGACGGCGACAGCCCCTCCTTTTCCAACCGGGCCAGGACGAAGCGGTCGATCGGATTGTGCCCCCAGTCCCGCCGCCGCGTCGCGGGCAGCGGCTCGTGCTCGGGTCGCAGGTAGGCCCAGTGCTTTTCGTAGACCGCGCCCTCTTTCACCCATTGGCGCAGGAGCGCGATCTGGTCGCGGCTGAGTTCCTTGTGCGCCTTGGGCGGCGGCATGACCTCGTCCTCCTTCGTCGATTCGATGCGGCGGACCAGCGGGCTCCGGTCGGGATCTCCCTTGATGATGACGGGGCCGTCCTCCCGCGGCGCGAAGGCGAACTCCTCGCGATCGAGGCGCAGCTTCGCCTCGCGACTGTTCGAATCCGACCCGTGGCAATGATAACAGTGCTCCGATAGGATCGGCTGGATCTGCTCGTTGAACGAGAGTTTGCCGGCGGCGGCGACACCCGCCCCCGGGGCCGTGGTGGCCACGGGCGCCGAGTGCACGGCGGGCAACACCAGCAAAGCCGACGCGCCGGCAATGCCGCTGCCCAGGATGAAAGCTGAGAAGGTGGGAAAAACGTTTTTCATGGCACGGCAATGCAGGCGGAGGCCCTGCTGGAACCGGTGGGGTTGACTCAGGTAATCCCGAGCCGCCGAAAAAGGAGAGGACTGTGCCGGCCGATGGCAATGCTTAGTCGTAAGAATTCAGTTGGCTCGAGGTAGGAGGCTTGCTTGCCAGCGAGTGGCCCGGAGGGCGGAACGAGATCCAATCGCCTGCCAGCAGGCTCCTGAAATCAGTCGAGCAACCCGAGCTTCGCCCGGACGAGGGCAAGCGCGGTCACCACGGCGATCTCGCTCCGGAGCACGCGCGCGCCGAGATGGCAGAAGGCAAAGCCGCTGGCCCGCAAAAACGCGCGCTCCGGCGCCGACCAGCCGCGCTCCGGGCCGAAGGCCAGCACCACCGGCTTGTCATCCATTAGATGACAAGCCGCGAGCGGCGATGGTGACTCGTAATTGTCGAGGGCGAGGCGGGTGGCGCCGGGCGGGAGCGTGGCAACGCCTGCGGCGAGCGGATGCCCGTGGCTGACCGCGGGCAGACGCGTGGCGAAAGCCTGTTCGGCTCCGGCGACGAGCTGACGGCGCCACTCGCCCGAGGACCAGAGGGTGCTGCGCGCGTAGTTGGGCTCGCCTTTCTCCGTGGTGACGAAGTGCAGCGCGGCCACGCCCAGCGTGGTGGCGTCGCGCAGGATGTCGCGCGCGGTCTGCGGGCGGGGCAGTCCGACGATCAGCGTAATCGGATCGAGCGGCGGCGGCGGGGCGCCCCACGCGAACGTCAGCGAGAGCGCGTGCTCCGTGATCGCGACCAGCGTGGCCTTGCCCAGCGGACCGTTGATCAGGCCGACATCGAACGTATCGCCAACGCGGCGACGCAGCACCTCGAGGACATGCCGTGCCCGGCGGTCGCCGCGCGGCAGCGGGGCGTCAAGCTCGTGCGGTTCGAAGAGGATGAGGTT
>JBIJCX010000117.1:0-22516 GCA_044344465.1 Opitutaceae bacterium | reverse complement strand
CAGGGACGTGCCCGCCCACCCAAGGAGGTTCCTTGCGGGGCAAGAAGCTGAGATGCACCCCGTGAACACCGCTCCGGCTGTGCCGTCTTCCCGTGTATTTCGGCAGGATTGCCTGAACCGGGCAGCAAAAAGGCCGGTCAAAGACCGGCCCAAGTGAGCTGGCACTCTGCGGAGTCGCGAATCAGACGGTGACGACCGAGACGCTGCGATGCGCCTTGTCGTACTTGACCGTGCCATCCTTGAGGGCAAACAGCGTCCAGTCGCGGCCGGTGCCGACGTTCTTGCCGGCGTGCAACTTGGTGCCACGCTGGCGGACGAGGATGTTGCCGGCGATGACGGCCTGGCCGCCAAACATCTTTACGCCGAGCCGCTTTGAGTGGCTCTCACGGCCGTTGGTTGAAGTTCCCTGACCTTTCTTGTGCGCCATGACAGATAATCTCCTTAAGCGTTAATAGTTTGAATCTTGATGACAGAGAGCTCTTGGCGATGGCCGCGTTTGCGTTCCATCCCCTTGCGCTTCTTCTTCTTAAAAACGATGACCTTGTCGCCCCGCTTGTTTTCGAGAATCGTGGCCGAAACCGAGGCTCCGGAAAGAGTCGGGCTGCCAACCTTGTAATTCTCACCTTCGCCGGCCGCGAGCACGTCCTTGATCTCGACAGTCGAGCCTTTTTCGGTGCCGGGATAGCGGTTGACGGTAAGGATGTCACCCTCGGTCACAGTGAACTGCTGGCCTTGGGTCTTGATGGTCGCTTTCATAAATAAAACTTCGGAATAAGCGGTTTGGCGAAGGCCAAAGCAAGGATTATTTGCGATCTCGTCGCGCAAAGTCACCGAACCGTCGGCAAGGGGAACTCGGCGACGCCCGGGTGTGCTGCGTTGGCTGCCGCGTAGGGGAGTGACCACGCCACGGCATCCCGCCAGCTCATGCCGTGGTGAAGCCGGGCGAACAGCACGCCCGCGAGCATCACATCGCCCGAGCCGGTCGGCGAGACCTGCCGCACACTCGGCACCGGCAGGGTTTCAGGGGCGTGGTGTTCGGCCATGAACCACACCGGGGCCGGCCCGTCGGACACTGCCCAACGCAGCGCGCGCCACCGCAGCCGCGCGCGTCGCAACAGGTCCCCGCCCGAGAGTGTTCGCTCGGCGGGAGTGAAAAGCGTTTCCAATTCGCCTCGGTTCACGCGCACCAACGCGGCCGCTTCATTCGCCAGCCAGGCGAGCGGCGGACCGTAGGTATCCACGATGAGAGAACCCCGTTCCGGCCAGCGGTGCAGGGTTTCGCGCAACACGTCGTAATCCGGTGACTCCCATCCCGGCAGACTGCCGCAAACCGCAAGCACGGAGCCTCCCGGCTGCGCATTCAGAAATTCCGCGCAGGACCGCAATGCGCCGGCGTCCGGCGGCACGTCGGGCCCGAGGAACGTGGTTTCGCCGTGCTCACCGCCCCGCACCACCGTGCCCACGCGCGTCGACGTACCGGTCGGGAACGCGCGGTAGGTAAAACCGTGGGCTTGCAACCACGCGGCGGATTCGTCCCCGGTTGCGCCACCCGCAAAGCAGAGCGCCGTATTCGCCGCGCCGAGACGGGTGAGCATCTTGGCCACGTTGATGCCCTTGCCGCCGACCTGAAACGTCTCGCGGCCCGCCCGTTGGGTGCGGCCGGGCATCCAGGCGGAGAATTCGAGCGTGCGTTCGGCCAGCAGGTTGCCGGTGAGCGTGAAAATATGCGGCGCGGAGCTCATCGCTTCTGGGGCCGGTAAAACACGTAGTTCACCAGGAAATCGAGGCCGAAGACGCCGCTGAGCGTCCGGATGTTGCGCATCGCCCCGAACACCATCTCGATCGGGCTGGCCTGCGGCTCGGCGACCCGCAGCAGCAGCACGCAGCCGGCGATGGCGGCGACGGGCTGGAAAATGAAACACACGTGGTAGACCGCCAGCGCGTCCGGCCAGCGGGCGAGGGCCCATTCGAGGACCGCGCCACCCACGACGGGGGCAAACGCGGCGACGAGCGAGGTGATCGCCAGGTTGAGCCCGATGGCCAGGCTCTTGGCTTCAGCTGGAATCAGGCGCAGCAGGATGGTGAACTGTCCAAGCACAAATCCCGCGCTCGTCATGCCGGCCCAGACCCACATCCCATAGGAAAACCCGCGGTTGCCGGGCTCGAGGAAGCACCAGAGAAAACTCTGCACCTGCCACAAGATCAGCGAAATCGTCATCACCGACTTGTTGCCAAATCGATCCAGGAGCAAACCCCAGGCCGGCAGGGAAAGGGCGCCGCCAAACGCCGCCAGCACCGACAGGATCCCGACGTCGAAGGCCGAGAAGCCGAGCTGATCGAACATGAACACGTGGTAAAACGGCCCGAAGCAATTCGCCGCAAACGACCAGACCGAGCCGAACGCGATGAACGTGAGAAATGAACTGGAGCCGCGCAGCACGCCCACCTGGTTGCGGAGGGAAAGCACCGGACCGGTCGCGTGGGGCAGGATTCGCGTCGGGCTCTGCCATTGCCAGCGGATAGAAAATACCCGCATGACCACGGAGAGCACGATGACCAGTTGAAAGGACGGAATCGCGTAATCCCAATGGGCCAGCGCCCAGCCCGCGCCGAACAGGAAGGAAAGGGTGGAAAACTGCAGCAACCGGTTGCGTCGGGAGAAGAACTTGCCGCGCAGGCGGGGCGGCACCCACTCCTGAATCCATGAGCTCCACGCCACCCCCGCCACCGCCGCCACGCAGCTCGACGCGAGAAACCAGATGATCAGCCACCGGGCGGCCACCTCCGGCTTATCCTGCGGGATGAGGGGCAGCATCACGCCGAGCACGAGCCAGAGCAGCATGTGAATCGTCGCCGCAACCACGGTGATGGTCTTTGCGGCGTACCAGCGGCCGAGAAACGGGGCGATGAAGATCTGAATGAAATTGCCGAGAAACGGCATCGCACTCAGCAACCCGATGGCGGGCATGGGCAGGACAAAGGCCTTGGTCACCAGCGCCGTCATGAACACGTTTACCGGCAGCGAAATCGTCACGATCGGCATCGCCACGAGCCCGTCCGCCGTGCAGAGGCGGAGCGCGCGCTCGAGGTCGGCCTTGCGTTGGGCGATGGACGCGGCGGGAGTGGTGGGTGTGGTGGTTGCGTTCAAGCGGCGGCTCAATCGAATCAAACGGACATGAGACCGGTTAAGGCGAAAGTGCTGCAACGGAAAAAAACGGTGGCCCTCGCGCGCTGGCTGATCGGCAAGCACCTCGTGCGCCGACATCCGGATGGCCGGATCGAAGGGCGGCTGATCACCGAGGTCGAAGCGTACGATGGCGAACGCGATCTCGCCTGCCATGCGCGCGCGGGCCGGACCAGGCGGACCGAGGTGATGTATGCGCCCGGCGGCGTTTGGTATGTCTACCTCTGCTACGGCGTACACGAAATGCTCAACCTCGTAGTCGGTCCGCGCGACTGGCCGGCCGCCGTGCTGATTCGCGGCATCGAGGGCGCGTCAGGGCCGGGACGCGTGACGAAGGCCCTCGGCATCGGCCGGGCGCTGAATGGGGCGGCGGCCCGGCGGGCAAGTGGGCTCTGGATCGAAGACCGCGGGGTACGCGTGCCGCGCCGCCACGTGCACGCCACGCCGCGCATCGGCGTCGGCTACGCCGGGCCGGTGTGGGCCTCGAAACCGTGGCGGTTTGTGCTGGCGGCGTGCGGTGCGGTGCGTCCGCCCGTCCGCAGGCATTGAGACGCTGGCCGATTGCTGCTGGATGCCTTGGGAGAACGGACCTCCCGGTCCGTTTCATGCCACGCTGCGGCCTCGAAATGAAATCCTCGGACGGACCGGGTGAACGGACCGGGAGGTTCGTTTACCGGATGACCGAATCTGCAGCGACAATCGAATCGGCCACACGATTCAGTCGACGCGTCGGAGCGCTGCTTTCACGTCTGCCACCGAAATCGCCGTCAGCTCCGGGCCGCGCCGGATCACGCGTACGTGCGGCACCGGCGGAGCCCACATCGCCGGGTCGGTCGGGCCGAACAGCAGCACACACGGCACGCCCAGAGCCGCGGCGAGATGACTCACCCCGGAATCGTGGCCGAGAAACAGCTGGCTGCTCGCAAGCTGCACGGCGAGTTCAGGCAGTGGCAGGCGGCACGCGATCGAGCCGAGGCCGGCCAGGAGGCCAGGCGCCTCGGCGTCTCCCGTTACGATTAGCAACCCGGAACCTTGCTCGTTTGTCAGCCACGCGCCGAGTGCGGCCCAACGTTCCACCGGCCAGTTTTTGCGTGGCGAGCCGCTCCCAGGGTGAAGCGCGATCAGCCGGCGACCGGCGGCTCCGGCTGGTGGGGACATTTCATGGCGCCGCGGCGGCCGCGCCGCGTTTCGTTCCAACGCGTGAAAATAGCGCTCCGTATGCAACCCGAGCGGAC
This sequence comes from Opitutaceae bacterium, assembly GCA_044344465.1. GTDB lineage: Bacteria > Verrucomicrobiota > Verrucomicrobiia > Opitutales > Opitutaceae > ER46. The sequence goes on along the minus strand of JBIJCX010000117.1, from coordinate 18,097 downwards.
GCAGGGCGTGGCAATAATGGGCTGCGGCGGGGCTGCGCGTCGGCGCGGCTTCCGCGGCCAGAAAAGTCTGCCCCGGCCGCACCGGAAATCGCCGCCGCAATTCCCCGTCGGAGTCCGGCCAGAAACACACGATGAGATCGAAATCGGCGAGCCAACCGGCGAGCGGTGCCGGCAGGGGCGCGGCGCGGAAAAGCGCGCTCCAGCGGGCTTCATGTTGGGAGTGGACGGCGTTAAGCATTCCACCGGGCAGGGCCAGGGCCGCGGCCGTCGCATTGCCAACGAGTTCGATGCGGGCGTTGGGCCAGCGCTCGCGCAACGAGGCCAGCGCGGGCAGCGTGACGATAAAATCGCCGAGGGCGCCGCCTCTAAGGACCAGAATCCTTTGCACGGGTGGCAGTCGGGCGGTCCGGCGCGCCGACGTTGGTCTCGGCCCCGGTGATCGCGCCGGCCCGAGCGGGTCCTTCGTATCGGGTCAGGGTGGCCACCCCGGTCCCGATCTTGAACTCGACCTCGAATTTCACGGGCAGTCGCAATTCATCCTGGGAGATCCAGACGCGGACCTTTGAACCCCGTTTGAACATCCCCTTGGGCGTTGCCTTTTCCATCCGGGGCTCGAGCACGAGGGTGTTGAACGTGCCCAGCGAGGTCGACAACTCCTCGAACCGCGCCGCGTGGATCGTGAGCTCGTAGAAATCGTCGTCGAAGAGCACCAGCGCGTCGCGTTTCTCGCCGACCTTCAGATCCCACGCGCGCGTCTGGATGAGCTGCGTGATCAAATCCATCGGGTCGCCGGCGGGCATGGGCAGCAAGCGGGATGCGACCGCGTCGCCCGGCACGGAATAAAGCGCCTGCGCCGCGGCGTAGTCGAACGTCACGGAGTGTTCGGTGCGCTTGCCCCTGACCTGACCAGACTCGGTGAGCGACTGTATCCGACCGGTGGGCACGTCGAAGACCGATTCCCCCGCCGCGTCAAACGACAGGAAGATCCGCGCGAGTCCGCGCGTGGCCGTGGTCGCGGCGACCCGGAGCCTCGGCGTGGCGCCGGAGGTGTCGGCGTGGGCCGAGATCTTGATCTCGCCCGCGCCGACGAGAATCGCCCAGGACACCTTGAAGGTGAATTTCTCCCCCGCGCGCATCGCCAGCCGGGTGTCGGCCGTGGCGGACAGGGCGGTGAGCAGGAAGAGGACGATTGGCAGACGCATCAAGGCGGCGGAGAAGAAACGATTCGAGCGGTTGGAGCGATGCAGAACTAGCGGAGCGAAAACTCCAGTTGGTTCGCGTGGCCGAGGGCGAGCGCGTCGATACCGCGGGCCCGGAGCGTGGCGGCAAACTCGCGGGCGAAGCCGTGCAGCGTCAGCACCCGCTTCGGCTGCACCAGTTCGACGAAGCGGAGCAAAGCCGGGAAGTCGGCGTGATCCGAGAGGGCAAATGCGGCGTCGACCCGGTTGCGGTAGATCGCGCCGGCATCGAGCGCCCAGCCCGTGACGGCGGCGGTGCGCACGGCGGGCACGCGGCTCAACAGGCCGCGCGAGTGCGGCGGGCAGATGACGATGTGTCCGCCCACCTCCCGGGCGTCGAATTCGCGGAACGGTGGAAAGGTGAGGCCGAGTTGCTGGTAAATCCGCGTGAGCCGGAGCGTCTCGGCGTGCAGCATCACCGGCAGCCCGGCCGGAGCGATCGCGCGGAGGACCTCCTGGCTCTTGCCCAGGCTGTAGCAGAGCAGCGCCGGCGTCGCGCCGTCGGCGACCGCGCGCTGGCAAAACTCGACCAGTTGCGCTGCGACCTCCGTCTCGTCCGGAAAAACGTAGCGCGGCAGCGCGAAGGTGGTCTCCATCACCAGCACGTCAGCACGGGGGGTGGCGCAGGGCTCGGCGGCGAGGCCAGGACGGAGCTTGAAGTCCCCGGTGTAGAGGAGGGAACCGTGCGCCGCCTCGAGCAGAATCTGGCTGGAGCCGAGGATGTGACCGGCGGGATGCAACGTGGCCGTGACGCCGAACTCGAGCGGATGCGGGCGCCCAAAAGGCAGCAAAGTTTCAATCCGCCGGCCGGGTATCCGGGCGTGGAGAAACCGGGCCGTCGCCGGAGTGCAGAGGATTTCCTTGTGGCGGGCGATGTGATCGGAGTGCGCGTGGGAGACGAACGAACGCTCGGCCCGGGCCTGCGCATCGAGCCACCAGCCCGCCTGCGGCAGCCAGAGCCCCTTGCGGTATTCAACGTCCCATGTTCCGGACATCAGCGGAAAGTCATCAGACCGAGAACGAAGAACACGAGCGCAAGTCCGGCGGCGAGCAGCCAGTACCACGGCAGGCTCCGCCGCAACCGGGCCGGGCGCGGCGCGCGGGAATCGTCGTCCCAGGCCGCCGCCGGCAAATCCAGCCCATCGTAGATTGAGCTGTCACGCCAGCCACTGCGCTCGTCGGCTCCGCACTCCGGACACGAACGGGCTTTTCTTGGTATTCCCGCGCCGCAATTGGCGCACTCATCCGGTGGTGGAAGGCCAGGCATGCTCGTCGTTGGGCCGCCGCTCGGGCCGGCCTTCACCCCTCGCTGGCGCGGAAATATTTCTGCTTCGCCAGGCGCCAGGCGGTGACGAAAAAGGCCGTCAGCGGAATCGCGAGGAGCATGCCGAGGATGCCGTCGAACGCGGTGCCCCAGAAGAAAATGGCGACGATGATCGCGACCGGGTGCAGGCCGGTTTGATGCCCCATGATTCTTGGCGTCAAGATCCAGCCTTCGATGCCCTGCACAATACCTTTCACCGCCAGGACGAGCCCGACGAGGAACCAACCGCCCCCCGGCTGGAAAAACGCGAGCGGCAGCGCGATCGCCAGGCCGATGATCGTGCCCAGGTACGGTACAATGTTGAGGAGGCCGAGGGCCAGGCCGATGACCAGCCCGAACTTCAGGCCGACGATCGAGAACCCGACCGCCAGCAACACACCCATGAAGAATCCGATCACGAGCTGCCCGCGGAAGAATGCCTCGACGATCCCGATGAATTCGTTGGCCAGGAAAATGACATCGGCGCGCACCCCCGGGGCGAGAAAGGGCAGATGCGAGCCGAGTTCACGGGTCGGTTCGCCGCGTGCCAGCAGGAAAAAGAAGAGGTAGACCGGAATGATGGCGAGGTGGGTGACAAAGCCGAAGACCCCAAAGAGTCCGCCGAAAGCCGCGCGCAGTGATGGCAGGGCGTGCGTCAAGAGGGTTTTGCCCTCGGCCACCAAGGTGTCCGCCGCATGGCGAATCGTGGGGCTGGCGAGCTGGCGTTGGACGAGCGCAATCCACTGCGGATAATGCCCCTCGACGTAGGCGACGGCGTTGGCCCAGAACGCGGGCAGATAGTTGATGAAGTCAATCAGCTGATCCACCAGCGGCGGGACCACGAGCACGAGCGCGCCGCCCAACAACAACACCACGATGCCGTAGATCAGAATCACCGCCGCCAGTCGTTCGAGTTTGAGCCGCGCCTGGAGCACCACGACCACGGGGCGCAGGATCAGCGCCAGAACGCCGGCCACGGCGAGCGGCCAGAGCACACTGGAGAAGAAACTCGCCAGGCGCCCGAGCACCATGATGGCAGCGATGAGCAGCGCCGCCGATCCCAGGAGTGCGAGCAGCGTCAGGGCAAAACCGGCGATGCGGCGTTGGCTGGGCGTAAGCAGCGGTGTTGAAGACTCGACGGACACGGGCACCAAGGGAAAGAAATTGGCGGGTCGAGGCCAGCCCGGAGTTTGCCGCGCTGCATGCGGCGCGCATCCCACTTTCTGGACCATGGGGACGCGACGCCCTCGTCGCTTGGATTGCAACTGCGATGGCGGGGTCGCGGCTCCAAAAAATCCCACGGTTGTAGTCGGCGGTATTTCCAGCTGGTCAGAAACTGGGATTAGCCCGGACGGGGAGAAATTGTCGAATTTCATTGGCCCAAGGATTGCCAGCGATTGAATCAACCGCACATTCGTCATCCGACCCTTCGCCCGATCATGAAATCTACCCGCTTCCTCTCCGGCCCGCTCGCGATCCTGGTTCTGGCCGCCTGCTGTCCTCACGCCAGCGCCGCTGATAACGCTGCCCCCAGCGCGGTCTTTCATCACGGCAAGGTCATAACCGTGGACGCGGCGTTCGCGGTGCGCGAGGCCTTCGCGGTGCGCGATGGACGGATCATCGCGGTCGGGGGCAACCGGGAAATCACGGCCCTGGCGCGGGAAGGCACGACGCGCGTCATCGATCTCGGGGGGCGGACCGTGATGCCCGGGATGATCGACTCGCATGTCCATGCGGCGGGGGCGGCCATGACGGAGTTCGATCATCAAATCCCGGACATGGAAACGATTCGCGACGTGCTCGACTACATTGCGGCGAGGGCAAAGGTCGTGCCGGCCGGCGGCTGGATTTCACTTTCGCAGATCTTCATCACCCGCCTGAAGGAGATGCGTTTTCCCTCCCGGGCGGAACTCGATGCGGCGGCGCCCGGCCATGCCGTCGCCTTTCACACCGGCCCAGACGTCATGCTCAACAGCCTGGCTTTGAAACTAAACGGCATCGATCGGAACTTTGCGGTGAACGATGGCGGGCCAGGGTACCTCGAAAAGGATGCCAGCGGCGAACCGACGGGCATGCTGCGCGGGCTCGGCCGTTTCGTGAAGAAGTCGGCCACCAAGGAGCGGCGCGTCACGGACGCCGATCGGCTCTCCCGGATCAAGGAGCTCTTCCGCGACTACAATCGGGTCGGGCTCACCGCGATCGGCGACCGGGGATCGAATCAACAGAACATCGCCCTGTTTCAGACCCTGCATGAACGGAGTGAACTCACCGTTCGCGTGGCGATGTCCCATACTTTCGGCGTATCCGGTCCGATGGAATCCGTGCTCGGGGCCATCGACCAGATTGCGCAGCACCCGCTGCGCCGCGACAACGGCTGGCTGCATCTGATCGGGACGAAGGTCTGGCTGGATGGCGGCATGCTCACGGGCAGCGCGTATATGCTCAAGCCGTGGGGGAAGAGCGATATGTACGGCATTGCCGACGCGACGTACCGCGGCGTCTTGAACATCCCGGAGGATCGCCTGCAGCAGATGATCGGGCGCGTGGCGGGGCACGGCATGCAGTTCACCGCCCACGTGCAGGGCGATGGCGCGATCACCACGCTGGTCGATGCGTACGAAAAGCTCAATGCCACGGTGCCGATCCGTCCGCTGCGCATGGGATTGTCGCACTCGAGTTTCATGACCCGCGACACGGTGGATCGCGTGGCGCGGCTCGGGATCGTGCCGGACATCCAGCCCCCGTGGCTCTACCACGATGCCCGCACGCTGGTTAAACATTTTGGGTATGATCGGATGCGCTATTTTCATCCCTTGCGGAGTTTGTTTGCCGCCGGCGCCATCACGGGCGGCGGCTCCGATCACATGCAGAAGATCGGCGATCTGCGGGCGATCAATCTCTACAACCCCTTCCTCGGCATGTGGGTCACGATTACGCGCGGCGCGAAGTGGTACGACGACCGGCTGCATCCCGAGGAAGCGCTGACCCGCGAACAGGCGATTCAGTTCTACACGCGGAACAACGCTTACCTGCTCTTTTGGGAAAAGGATCTAGGCTCCCTCGAAGCCGGCAAGCGGGCGGACTTCATCGTGCTCGATCGCGACCTCCTCACGTGTCCGGTCGATGACGTCAAGGACACGCGGGTGCTGCAAACCTGGGTGGAGGGCCGGCAGGTCTATCAACAGGCGAACTGACCGGCAGACGTGAAACGGCGCGATTTTCTCCAAAGGACGCTCGCTTCGGCTGGTACGCTGCTGGTACCCGCCTCGGCCGCGACGCAAGGCCCGGCGGGAACGACGCCCGGACCTTCCGGACGCGGTCTGGTGACATTGAAGAAACTGGCGGCCGATCTTCTCATCGTCGGAGGAGGAATGGCGGGGGTTTGTGCCGCGCTGGCCGCCGCCCGCAACGGGGCCAAGGTCATCCTGGTGCAGGATCGGTCGGTGCTCGGTGGAAACGCCTCCAGCGAGGTCAAGATGCATATTGTCGGCGCCGATTGCAGTGGCAGCCGGCCCGGCAGCCGCGAATCGGGTTTGCTCGAGGAGCTTCGGCTCGAGGACGCAGCGCGCAATCCCCAGCGCTGCTATTCGCTCTGGGATTTGTTGCTGTATGAAAAGGTCCGGGGGGAACCCAACATCACGCTCCTGCTCGACACGGACTGCGTCGGATGCACGGTCGTGAGCGAGGAAGGAGCCCGGCGCATCACCAGCGCCCGTGTCATCCGGACCATGACCGAGGATGCGTTCGACATCACCGCGACGTATTTTGCCGACTGTTCAGGCGACAGCCGCCTGGCCGTGGAGGCTGGAGCCGAGTTCACGGTCGGTCGCGAGGACAAACTGGCGCACCTGGAAGATCTCGCCCGAGACGAGGCCGATGCGCAGACCCTGGGCAGCTCGATTCTTTTCACGGCCAAGAAACACGACCGGCCGATGCCGTTTATCCGGCCCGATTGGGTGCGGAAATTCAGCAAGAAGGATTTCGCGTTCCGGCGCATCACGAGCTACGGCTATGGCTACTGGTGGGCCGAATGGGGCGGACAGCTGAACACGATCAAGGACAACGACGCGATTCGCCACGAACTGCTCCGCGTCGTCCTCGGGATTTGGGATTACGTCAAGAACAGCGGCGACCATCCGGATGCCGCCAACTGGGCTCTGGACTGGGTCGGGGCCATCCCCGGCAAGCGCGAGTCGCGGCGCCTGGTCGGCGACTATATGCTGTCCCAGGATGATTTGGTTAAAGGAACCATCTTCCCCGATCAGGTGGCTTACGGGGGATGGCCGATCGATTTGCACGAACCGTCCGGCATCGACATCACGGATCGAAAAGCGAGCCGGGCGGTCACGCTGAAGCAGCTCTATTCGATTCCGCTCCGGTGCCTGTATTCGCGAAACGTTTCGAACCTGTTCATGGCCGGGCGCAACATCAGTGCCAGCCATGTCGCATTCGGCAGCACCCGGGTGATGGCGACCTGCTCCGTGATCGGCCAGGCCGTGGGTACGGCGGTGGCCCATGCCGTGGCTCACCGGCGATTGCATGGGAGCATTCTGACCAACAAGGAACTGGCGGCACCGGCACATTGCCTCGGCATCCAGCAAACGCTGCTGATGGACGACGCCTTTCTCCCCGGCCTCCGCAATGGGCATGCCGCCGACGTCGCGCGCCAGGCGAAGCTCACCGCGTCGTCCGTCGCGGACGGAGCCGGCGGGCCGGAGGCTGTCATCGATGGCTGCACGCGGGAGATGAAGCCGCAATGGGGTAAATGGGCCGAGGTGAGGCCGCACGCGTGGACGAGTGCGAGCCTCCCGGCCTGGATCCAACTCGACTGGGCCGAAGTCCGGACGGTCCGCGAAGTCCACGTGACCTTTGACAGCGGATTCGATCGCCTGCTGGTCCTGAGTTCGGGCGATTCGATGACCCGAAGTACCATCCGGGGTGCCCAGCCCGAGATCGTTCGTGACTATACGCTCCGGATCGACGGCAAGGTCGTCGCATCGGTCCGCGGCAACTATCTGCGCAAACGCGTCCACCGTTTCGACGCGCCGATCGCGGGGCGCCGGCTTCGCCTGCACGTTGAGGCGACCAATGGGGTGCCCGCGGCCCGTGTTTTTGAAATCCGGGTTTACTGATTTGCGGTGCTGGCGGCCCGCCGTGGATCCAGCGATGTGCAGATGAACAGTGAACTTCGCCAGGCCAGGCGAGGACGGCCGCGCAGTCACTCTTTGCGCATCGGAAACGGCACCGCCGTGTGACCGGTGTGATGCCGCCAGAACCAGCGCGCCATCGCGGGCAGCAGCACGATCGCGCCCACCATGTTCACGAGGAACATGAAAGTGAGCAGCAGTCCCATGTCGGCCTGGAATTTCAGGTTGGAAAACAGCCAGGTGCTGACGCCGATGGCCAGGGTCAGGCCGGTGAACACCACCGCGGCGCCCGCATCCTTGAAGGCGGAGAACATCGCATCCTCGAAATATTGCCCGGCCTTCAGCGCGGTCTGGAGGCGCGCAAAAATGTAGATGCCGTAGTCGACGCCGATGCCCACCCCGAGGGCGACGACCGGAAGGGTCGAGGTCTTCAGTCCGATGCCGAGATACACCATCAGCGCGTACGCCATGTAGCTTACAATCGCCAGCGGCAATACGATGCACAGCGCCGCGCGGAGCGAACGGAACGTGATCAGGCACAGCGCGATGACCGCGCCGAAAACCCAGAGGAGAATCGGTCGCTCGGCGGCGGCGACGACCTCGTTGGTGGCCGCCATCACGCCGGCGTTGCCGCTGGCGAGCATGAACTTCGCCTTGGGTGAGACGTGCGCGGCCGCAAACGCCTTGGTCGCATCGGTCACGGCGCGAAGGGTCTCGGCCTTGTGGTCGGTCAGGAAGATGAGCACCGGCATCACGCTCGCATCGGCGTTGAGGAGCCCGGTGGCGGTCTCGATCGGCGACACGGCCTGGGCGAGGGCCTGCTGATTGCGGGGCAGGATGCGCCACTTGAGCGAGCCTTCGCTGTAGCCGGCGTTGACGATTTTCGCCATGGTCGGAAGCGAGAGCACCGATTGCACCCCGGGTACGTTGCGCATGTGGCCCTCGAATCGATCCATCAGCGTGACCACATCGTAGTCGACGCAACCGTTGGGCACCGTCTCGACGACGACGGTGAGAATGTCGATGCCGATACTGAATTTCGAGGTGATGACGCGGGTGTCCAGATTGTAGCGTGAATTTTGCCGCAGCTCGGGCACACCGGCCTGGGTATCGCCGATGCGCACCTGGCCTCCCTTCCAATAGGCCCAGCCACCGAGGGCGAAGCAGACAAGGATGATCGCCATTGACGGCCCGGGCTTCATGCCCTTGGCCAGCCGCTCCCAAATCCTGTCGCCCTTGGCCCGGCGGCCGGCCACCCAGCGGGCATAGGAATCCGGCAGGCGCAGGTAGGAAAGCAGGATCGGCAGGAGAAAGAAATTCGTGATGATGATCACGGTCACGCCGAGACTGGCGGTGATCGCCAGCTCGCGGATGGTCTGGATCTTGATCACGAGCATCGTGATGAAACCGACCGTGTCGGTGAGCAGGGCAACGATGCCGGGCACGATGAGTTGCATGAACGCGAGCCGGGCCGCGGTCGGCCCGTCGTGACCCTTGAACATCTCGTTGCGGAACGTGCAGATCTTCTGCACGCCGTGGCTCACCCCGATCGCGAAGACAAGGAAAGGCACGAGAATCGAAAACGGATCGATGCCGTAGCCGAGCGCAGTCACGGCCCCGAGCTGCCAGACCACGGCGACCAGCGAGCACACCACCGGCGCGGCGGCGAGCTTCCAGCGGCCGGCGTAATTCCAGACGAGCAGGCCCGTGATGAAGATGGAAATCGCAAAGAGCAGGAGCACGCCCCGGGCGCCGGCACTGACATCGCCGATGACCTTGGCAAAACCGATGATGTGCAGCTTGATCGCGCCGCCGCTGTCCTGCTCGACCCGCGCGCGAATGGCCTCGAGGCGCTCGCCCACCATGGCGTAGTCGATTTTTGCCCCCGTACGCGGATCGAGTTCGAGCAGCTGGGCGCTGACAATGGCGCCGGTGAAATCGTTGGCCACGAGCTGGCCGAGCTTGCCGGACTTGATGATGTTTTCGCGGATACGGGCGAAACTGGCCGGCGAGGGCGTGAAGTCGGCCGGGATGACATCGCCGCCGGAGAAGCCATCCTCCACCACCTCGATGTAGCGCACGTTGGGCGTGAAAAGCGACTGCACCTGCGGGCGATCGACCGCGGGCAGGAACGTGACTTCGTCGGTCACCCGCTTGAGCTCGATGAAAAACTCCTTGGTGAAGATCTCGCCCTGCTCGACCATCAGGGCGACCAGCACCCGGTTGGCGCCGCCGACGTCCCGCTGATGTTTCGTGAACGTGCGGATGTACTCGTGGTCAAGGGGCAGGGACTTGTTGAAGCTGGCGTCGACGCGAAGCTGGCTGGCGAAATACGCCATGACCAACGTGAGCGCCGCGAACGTGCCCACCAACGGCGTGCGGTGGCGGAACATCCAGACGGTAAATCGTTCGAGGCGGGACATCAGCGATCGGGGGTCAGTTCGGCGGCATCGATGCTGGGAAGGTGATGACTAAAGTCCAAGTGAGGTTTTTTGTAGGAGCCTGCTGGCAGGCGATTCGAGATTCAGTCTGCTCGCGTGCGCTGGGAAATCGCCTGCAAGCAGGCTCCTGTATTTTGCCCTCGCAGCGGCTCGACACCGCCTTTGAAGAATGGTCCGGGGATTTCTATGGTTTTTCGAGCAACGTCGCCCCGGCTTCGCCGAGGGCAAGGATGGAGCCATCGGGGACTTCGATCAACTCGGCGATGGCGGTGGTAAGTGCAGCCGGGGAAGGGACGAGCGACTTGCCATAATCGCGGCTCAGCAGAACCGTGCGGGCCTGTCCGGCCAACAGCAGAAAATTGCTTTTCAGCTTCACGGCCGTGGCCAGCAACACCGGTTGAGGAGTGGCCACCGCTTCCCAACTCGCGCCATCGTCGGTGGAGCGATAGACGCGGCCGCGCAGTCCGTAGGCCAGCAACGTCCGCCGGTCGAGCGGGATGAGGCCATAGAACGACCCATCGTAGGGGGATGCGATGGCGGTCCACGTTGCGCCGCGATCGGTCGAACGGAGCAGGGTGCCATGTTCGCCGGCGAGGTAGAGCGTGCCGGTCGGCCCGCGCGAAACGCGGTTGAGATGGTAATCGTCGGTCGTAATCTTTCGCCGCCCCCAAGTCTTGCCGCCATCGCTCGTGGTGGCGAACAGGTTGTAGGCGCCCACGGCAATCACGTTTCCGGCATCGACGGCGAGAACATCGAGAAAGGAGTCCTGGAGGTTTTCGCCCTGATATTGCGCTGTCCAGGTGCGACCGCCGTCGGACGTGGCCACAATCAGCGCGTCGTGCCCGACCGCCCAGCCGTGCAGCCCATCCTGGGCAAAACTCACCCCGGTGAGGGTGGCGCTAACCGGCGCGACGACCGACTCCCAGGTGCGCGCATTGTCCGTCGAGCGCAGGATGGAGCCGCGTTCGCCCACCACGATGACCGCCGGGCCCGCCACGGCGCCATCGAGCAGGAGCATCCTCGGCCCGACGGCGGCATCGGCGGTGACGATGGGGAAAACAAACAGCGCAGCCAGGAGGGCTGCGCCGGTTCTGGTGGAGAAGCGATCGATGACCGCCGGCCAAACTGGGTGATCAGCGCGCATCGCATCGGCGGCCAGAGACCGCCGCGACAACAACGATCACCGCACCCCCTCGCGCCGCAACGACTCGGGCGTGAAGTCGGATGGGGTCCGCTTCAGGTTGAAATCGTACATCGCGTTTTCGTTGTCGAGACCGACGGCCAGATAGCGGCCGTTCTGGAGATCGATGTGGACTTCGAGCGTGCTCCAGAAGGTCTGCGCATCATAGTAATTGATACAGTGTGCCTCCGAGACCCGCCACATCTGGCCCCGGCCGTCATACTGATCCGCCGCAAGGACCTGCCAGCTGTCCTCGTCGATGTAGAACGTGCGGCGGGCGTACAGGTGCGACGTCCCGGACTTGAGGGTCGCGTCGATGATCCACACGCGATGCAACTCGTAGCGGGTGAGATCCGGGTTGATGTGGTGAGGCTTCAAGACGTCGGCGTTTTTGATTTTGTTGCTGTGGAGGCGGTACGAGTTGTACGGCACGATCATCTCCTTCTTCCCGACGAGTTTCCACTCGTAGCGATCGGGCGCGCCGTTGAACATGTCGAATTGATCGCTGGTGCGCTGGCCATCGGCCGACGTGCCGGGGTTGTCATAGGCGACATTCGGCGCGCGGGTGACGCGACGGCGGCCGGCATTGTACTGCCAGGCGCGGCGCGGCTCCTTGACCTGGTCCATCGTCTCCTGCACGACGAGGATGGTGCCGGAGAGACGGGCGGGGGCGACGGTGGCCTGCTTGAAATAGACCAGCGTGTTGGTGCTCTCGAGCTCCTTCGCCGTGATGTCGGGGCGGGCGTAATTGAACAGGAACTCGTCCTCAAACTTGACCAGTTGATAGCCTCCGCCGCGCTCGACCGCGGCCTGATCGATGTGGCGGGCGGCGGCGACGCCGCGATAACGGGTGAGAAAATTCCAGAGCACCTCGAGGCCGCTCTGCGGCACGGGAAACGGCACGCCGACAATGGACCCACCGACGCCGTTGCCGTTGGAAATCAGTCTTGCGGTGGCGGCATTCTGGCGCGTCGCGTCGTAAATCCTTTGCGGATTCGAAGCGCTGCGGCGGGTCGGATACACGGGCATCTTGTAGGTGCCATACGCCTTGAGCACCGCCAGGTGACCGGCCGAAAGCTTGGCCTCATACTGGCCAACGGTCGCCGGCGTGACGGTGAAGAGCGGTTGGTCGGTGGCGAACGGATCCGGGTGATGATCCCCGACCTTGTAACCGGCGGGCGGTGTCGTGATGCCGCCATTCCAGGCGGGGATCGAACCGTCGGCGTTGCCGGCCGCCTCGCCGCCCAGCGGCGTGAGATCTTTGCCGAGCCGGGCAATGTCGGCCTCGGAGACCGCCGCCTGGGTCATGGCGATCGAACCGAGAAATCCCGTCGCGGCCAGCGCGAGGGCGGAGAGGTGCCGCGCGGGGCACAGGAAGCAGCGGAGGGAAAAGTGCGGGTGAGTATTCATGCGGCAACGGGGTCTAGAACGAATATTTGACGGTGGTGGCAAAATAATCGCGATCACCGAGGAGATTGAAATTACCGGCGCCAAAGAAGTTCACGTACCGCATCTCGAGCGACCAGGCATTGCGGTAGACAAACTCGAGCGCGAGATTGATGCTCTTGCGGCCCCTGATGTAGTTGCCCAGCGGCAGCGGCGTGTTGCCGCGGACGTCGTGGGTGAAGGCGACGGAGGGCTGGAGATTCACGTTCGGGAGGACGTTGTTGTAATCGAGCCGCGCGAACACCTGATAGCCGGCCGAAAAACTGTCGGCGAATGCGCTTTCCGGCGTGGCGGCAATCGTGCCGAAACCGGTGTTGGTCATCGCGGTGGAACTTCCGCTCGTGAAGCTGCCCGGCCCGTCGTAGCGCAGCACGTCTTTCGAGGGCAGGTTGACCCACACGCCGCCCACTTCGCCGAGCAACGTGAACTGCTGCGCGCCGAGGGTCGGGCCGAAAACCTTCGTGAGCGTCGTCTGCGCGGTCCACGCATTGTGGCGGCGGTAGCCCGGAATTTCCCGGTTCAGCTCACCGAGGTAACGGCCAATCTGATTGTTGGCGCCAAACGTCGGGGTGAGCGTGGAAAGCGTCGCGAAGAGCAGCTCGACGTCGTCGACCTGCAGCGCGACGTCGTTCTTCAGCGAGACCTCGCCCTGCCACGATATGCCACTGCTGCCGAGGGACGTGTTGAAGCTGGCCCCAAACATATTGATCCCCTCCGGATATTCGGTGAAGTAGCGGCCGGTCGCGGCGGCGGTGAGGAGGCCGACCTTCCCGGCCCCGGCGGCAATCGCCGCGGCCGCGGGGTAGAACGGCTGCAAACTGGCGGGCAGCGCGCTCGCCGGCACGTTGGTCAATGCGGCGCCCAGGAGCGTGGTGAGCGAGGCGGCCACATTCGCGGGCGGCACCCCGGCGGCGATCATCGCCGGCGCGAGCTGCTGCTGGCCGAGCGCACCGGCGGTCGCCTGCACGAGCGCCGGGCTGATGGCCGACGTCGGTGCGCGCGCGCTGATGACGGGCGACCGGCTGTTATAGCGGGCATAATAGAGCCCGAACTCGGTGTTGTTGAGCTCCGGCACCAGGATCCGCGACGCGAGCCCGAATTGGTTCAGGTTGCCCGCATCGCGATCCTTTTCCCGCGGGATGCCGCCGAGCGTGCCGGTGTCCGGCAGGGTGCCAAACCCGAGGAACACGTTGGATCCGCCCCGGGTAGCAAAATCATTCGTCGAGAAATACGTGCCGGCCGGCTCGAGTTCGTTCCGGCGAAATTCGAGCAGCCAGAACGGTTCGATGGTCACACTGGGGGTGAGACCAATCGATGCCTTCACCATGTTCACCGGCAGGAAGGCCTCCTTCAACTCCGCGCCCGGGACGCGCAGTTTAGAGAGATCGACCGCGTTCACGACATTGTTGCCATTCGGGATGAACGTGCTCTCGCCCAGGCTCAGCACCTGCCGGCCGACCCGCAATTCCAGCGGCATGCCGTTGCCAAGGGTGAATTTGCCGCGCGCGTACATGTCGAGCCACTCGGCCCCGCTGACGACGCGATTCTTCGCCTGATCGGATAATTTCGTGCGCAGGGTGTCGTCGCTGCGGAAGTCGGTGAACCAGTAGCCGCGGACGAGCGCGCCGAAATTGCCATACTTCAGCTCGAGGTCGTGCGAACCTTTGAAGACTTCCGAGGCCCAGCCCTTGCCGTAGTTGAGGTTGCCGTCGTCGGCATTGGCGGAGTCCTGCCGGCCCCGCACGCCGTTGAAGGAGCTGAGCGTGTCGTAGTAAGCGGGGTTCGGATCCTTCAGCCGGTACAGACCGCCGAACGAGAAGGTCGTGTCGAAGCTGCCTTTCAGTTCACCGGCGGCGAACGGAACGGCGTCCGCCGGCGGAGCCAGCAAAGCGAGTCCGATGCCCGTGACAAAAGCCACGCGGGCAAGGTGCGAGACCACTCGGCAATATCGTTGATCTTTCATAAGGGTTTAATCTACGCCGAGCTTCATGCAGCAGGCTCTGACGTCAGGGTTTCGAGTTTGGGGACCGGCAACACGATTGGAACGGCGTAACACAAACGACCGCACCGCTTCCGGGGCAAGAGCGAATTGTTAATGTGCCGCCGGGTTCTGCATTAAGAAATCTTGAATCCGAGTTCCCGGCATGGCAGGCGCAAGCAACCGATTTTCCCGGCGACCGCGCGGCGGCGCGCCGAACCGACGTCTCCCGGAGCTTCGTGCGGCCTTGGAATATGTCACATCTCCCTTTGACCCCGGGGAAATTTTTGCAAGGGTCCGCGCTGGTCGCATGCACGCCGTAACCCACATTCACGTCAAAGGTGCACGCGAGCACAACTTGAAGAACCTCGAGCTGCGCATCCCGCGCGGCAAGCTGGTCGTGATCACGGGCCCGAGCGGCTCGGGCAAGTCGTCCCTGGCCTTCGACACGATTTACGCCGAGGGCTACCGCAAGTACATCGAATCGCTCAGTGCCCAGGCGCGGCAGGTCCTCGACCAGTTGAAGCGGCCGGATGTCGATTTCATCCACGGCCTGTCGCCGGTGCTCGCGATCGAGCAGCGTCGGGGCGGGGGCGGTCCGCGCAGCACGATTGCCACGGTCACCGAGGTGGCCGACTACGCCCAGTTGCTCTGGGCCCTGGTGGGCGAGCAGAAGTGCCCGCAGGACTCCGGACGCGTCATCCAGCGCTCGCTCGACGACAACGTACAACGGGTACTAGCCGAGTGCGCCGGCGAACGCATCATCCTGCTCGCCTTCGCCCTGCGCGCGAAACCCAGCGTGCTCCGCGACGAATTGCCCCGGCTCCGCCAGCGCGGGTTTCAGCGCGTGCGGCTCAATGGCGAGATCAAGAATCTGGACGATGCCGCGTTGCTACCCGCCGGCGCGGGCACGAAGGAAATCGTCGTGGATCTCGTGATCGACCGCCTGCTGGCCACCGTTGATCAGCGCAGCCGGCTCGCCGATTCACTCGAGCTTGCCTTTCGGGAAGGCAAGGATCGCGCCGTCGTGCTCGCCCAGAAAACCGCGGAGGCGCCTTGGCGCGAGCTGCACCTCAGCCAGTCGCTCGCCTGCGAGATCTGCGGCGATGTCTTCGACAAGCTCACCCCGCGGCATTTCTCCTTTAACCGGCGGGAAGCCGCCTGCCCAACCTGTGACGGGATTGGACGCAAACTGCGCTTCGTGCCCGAGCTCATCGTGGCGGATGCGGAAAAGTCCGTGCGCGAAGGCGCGCTCAAGCCGTGGCGGATTGGCGGAAAAAACCTCATCATCAAGCACAACGCGCTGCTCAAACAGCTGGCGGAGCAGCTGCCGTTCGATGCCGACGTGCCATGGAAGAAACTGCCGGAAGCGACGCGCCAGGTGATCCTTTATGGGGCCGGGGAGCGGCAGTTCGCGTTCAAGCTTCGCCGCATGCGCGAAGCCAAGGCGATGCCCTTCGAAGGCGTGATTGCCGATCTGGAGCAGAGCTTTCGGCACACCGCCAGCGACGGATTTCGCGCCCGGCTCACGACCTTCATGGTGAGTGGCGAGTGCCCGGAATGTCGCGGCACCCGGCTCAACGCGCGTAGCGGCGCGGTGCGGGTAGGTCAGGTCTCCGACCCGACCACAAACACTACGGAGCCCAGGAATGGTCAGGTCAAAGACCTGACCTACCCAGAATTCATGGCGCTGGACATCACTGCTGCGCACGGTTTCGCCCGCAAACTGGTCAGCACGCTGGGCGCGAACGAGGCGTGCCGCGAGGTGGTGACGGGCATCGAGCAGCGCCTGCACTTCCTCCTCGAAACCGGCCTCGGTTACCTCACCCTGAACCGCGACGAAGGCACGCTTTCCGGCGGGGAAGCGCAGCGCGTCCGGCTTGCGACCCAGCTGGGCATGGGCCTGGTCGGGGTCATCTATGTGCTCGACGAACCGAGCATCGGCCTGCACCCGCACGACAATCAAAAACTGTTGGACACGCTCGTCGCGCTGCGGGATCGCGGCAACACCGTGCTCGTGGTCGAGCATGATGAGGAAACGATTCGTCTGGCGGACGAGTTGATTGAACTGGGGCCGGAGGCCGGGATCGAGGGCGGCCAGCTTCTCTTCCAGGGCAGCCCGGCGGCGTGCATGGCGTTGTCGGCCCGGGAGTCGCGCACCGGACCCTACCTGGCGCGCAAGTTGTCGGTCGTGCGCGATGCCAAGCCGAAGGAACCCGACGGCGCGTGGCTCACCGTCCGCGAGGCGCGGGCCAACAACCTGCGCGGGATCGACGTGAAGTTTCCCGTTGGCCTGCTCACGTGTGTTACCGGGGTGAGCGGCTCCGGCAAGAGCACGCTCGTGAACGATGTCCTCGCCGCGGCCGCCGCGCGCAAGCTCAATGGCGCGAAGACGATCCCGGGAAAACACCGGCAGATCGAGAACCTCGATTTCTTCGAGAAACTCGTCCAGGTCGATCAGGAGCCGATCGGCCGCAGCCCGCGCTCGAATCCGGCGAGCTACGTCGATCTGCTGCCGCTGCTCCGCGACCTCTACGCGCAGGTGCCCCTGGCTAAAGTCCGCGGTTACAAGTCGAGCCGCTTTTCCTTCAACATCCGCGGCGGGCGGTGCGAACGTTGCCAGGGCGACGGCGCCATCAAGCTCGACATGCAGTTCATGCCGGACGCCTACGCGCCCTGCCCGGGCTGCGGCGGCCGGCGCTTCAATCGCGAGACCCTCGAAATCCTGTTCCACGGCAAGTCGATTGCCGACGTCCTCGACCTGACGGTGCGCGAGGCCATCCGGCTATTCCGCCACATCCCGCGCGTGATCGACAAACTCGGGACCCTCGACGCGGTCGGGCTAGGTTACCTCACGCTCGGTCAGTCCGCGACCACGCTCTCGGGCGGCGAGGCGCAGCGCATCAAGCTGTCGCTCGAGCTCAGCAAACGCCAGCAGGGCTCGACGCTCTACGTCCTGGACGAGCCGACGACCGGCCTGCATTGGACCGACATCCAGAAGCTGATGGACCTGCTCTTCAAACTGCGCGACGCCGGCAACACGGTCATTGTGATCGAGCACAACCTCGATGTCATCAACCTCGCCGACTGGCTCGTCGACCTCGGCCCCGGCGGTGGCCGCGACGGCGGCGAATTGATCTTCGCGGGCGGGCGCGCCGAAATCGAGGCATGCGAACGATCGCTCACCGGTGTGGCGTTGAAGCGGTGGGGCACCCGGTCATAGCGCGGCGCCGCTGCAACGCGGCTAGCCCGTGTCGATGCAGTTGAGAGCTGAGAGACCGATCTCCAGAGGTGAAACCTGCGGCATCACGCCTGAAAATGAAATTCACGCTTTGGTGGGCCGGGCACTCCGTGCGCGGCCTCG